>PMST01000247.1 GCA_003168295.1 Actinomycetota bacterium | reverse complement strand
CGCAGCAGGTGTCCTCCCACCCGGAACCGCCCACACTCACCAGGCACACCCGCACACCCGGCTGGTAGCCGAGCTCGGCGCGCAGCGCCTCCCGGTCGTCCGGGATCCCTGGCCCGGTGACGTACCCGGTGCACGTGTACCGCTCCAATGCCCAGTCCCGCACGGTGGGCAGTTCCGACCCGAGCGGAACGTCCACCAGGTCGTCTGGATTGCCGACGAAGATCGACCGGTCCCGTAGCCGCGGGTAGCGCCGCATCCGCTCGACCCGCTCCGCGTTCCAGTCCGCGATGAGGACGGCCTGGGCCGCGCCGCCCGCGCCAAACACGGCATAGCCGACGCGTACCCCGTCCCGCTCCACGAGGCCTTCAGCCGGGACTGACGCCATAACGGCTCGGCTTCCCCGTTGACCGCCTCGACGTGCGGTTGATACCGCGTTCCAGGTCGCTCATCGCCCGCGGGGAAAGATCCGCCGCCCGGGCCAACTCCTCCTGGGTCAGCTTCACCTCGTCCCGCAGCAGCCGCAACAGCCCGGCGAAGGACAACGAAGGCTGCTTGGCCACTCCCCCGCCCCTCGCACATCAACAGCCAGCCGCCTTAATGCCCTGCTGGCGTGGGTGAGCACACCGCGCTGGCAGCACATTGACGTTTGTTATACCGGACCACCACACCCGTGCAAACCGTTCCTGTGGGCCCTTATGTGAGCGGTTACGTATGGTGCGCGCGCTGGCCGCCTGTGAGCCTAGACCCAGCGCCAGCAAGCCATCCGGCAAAGCCGGCGGACTGAACGTTGATTGGCGGAGTATGCGGGGCCGGCCGCGGGCGATCAGCGACCTGGAACGCCGTCTAGGCGGTAGGGGAAACCGCAGGGAGTGAGGGAAGCAGTGACGATCATTGTCCCGCGTTGGCGCTTGGGCATCCGCCGGTCCTGGACCAGGACCACGCTCGCGATCGGCAGTGCGGCAGGCCTGGCCGCGGCCATGCTGGCGACGTCGGCCCCGTCTGCGTCCGCGTCCGCGCCCTACTCCACCCCGGCGATGGCGGTCGCCGCCGGGAACACCGTCATCGCCGTGCAGACTCAAAATGACGGGCTGAGGTTCTACTGGAACCAGTACGGGACCAACACCTGGCGGGGCGAGCAGGTCGCCGCGAATGGGACCGCCTTGTCCGTGCCGGCCATCGCAGCGGACGGCAACGGCGTGAATATCGTGGTCGAAGGCCCCAACAACAGCCTGGACTTCTACTGGCAGACCGACGGGACCTCGACCTGGCATGAGGAGACTGTCGCCGGCGCGAACAGCACCTACTCCGCACCGCGGCTGGCTACCATCGGCAACTTCGTGGGCATCGTCGCGCAGGGGCCGAGGAACAGCCTGGATTACTACTGGGCCATGAATGGCACCAGCACCTGGACTCCCGAATGGGTCGGCGGGTACAACACCACCTACTCCGCCCCCGCCATCGCGGCGGATGGCAGCTACGCCATCGTGGCCGCCGAAGGGCCGTCCAACAGCCTGGAGTACTACTGGCAGCTCGATGGCACCAACCCCTGGTTCCCCGAGCCCGTGGCAGGGGCCGGGACGACTTTCTCCGACCCGGCCATCACAGGCAACGACGGCAGCGCCAACATCGCCGTCGCCGGGCCGAACGACGACCTGGACTTCTACTGGCAGCAGAACGTCACCCTCCCCTGGGACAACCCGGTGGAAGTCATCGCCCCGGACATAGGTGCCCAGGAAGACCCAGGTATCACGACGATGAACCACGGGTCTGGTGACGGAGTCTGCGTCACTGAGTCGGAGAGCGTGTGGTGCGCCGTCAACGGGTCCGCGCACTGGTCGATAACCAGCCCCGGGGTATGGTTCCCGGGATCCGACAGCGCCATCACCGAGAACGGCAGCAGCGACAACGTGGCCTTCTATTACTGCTGCGGCCCCAAGTTGTTCTTCGACTGGGACGACAGCAGCGGCAACTGGCACGGCGAGACGGTGGACAACAACGTCAGCTGAGCAGCCCGGCCAGCCCTGAACCGAGTCTGCCGAGCCGGCCGTAGCCCTGTCGACGGGCACGACCGGCTCGGCTTCAAAGCCGCCCGGGTCCGCCCTGGGCGCTCAGCGCGCTCGGCCCGGTGCCTCGAAGATCCTGTCGCGCAGCTGGACTGGCAGCACCAGGCGGCCTCAATGTAGATCGCTGCATTACCGAGACTGCGCTGGCCTTGGAGGAGTGGGCGGGAATTTAGGCTGCAGGCCGGGCGCCTCGATCTCGGGCCGTCTAACACGCCGATCTGAAGAGCGGACTTCAAGACCCTCCACTACCCGCCACGGATTCGCTGGAGACCCTCAGTTCTGACATCGCGTTAGAATCAGGAGGCACACTATCCGTAGAGGGCTAGGTCCGCAGGCCGGTGACTTCGCGGGCGATGATGGTCTTCATGATCTCTGAGGTGCCGCCGTAGATGGTCTGCACCCGGGAGTCGGCGTAGGCCCGGCCGATCGGGTACTCGGCCATGTAGCCGTAGCCGCCGAACAGCTGCAGGCACCGGTCCAGCACACGATGCTGAACCTCGGTGGCCCAGAGCTTGGCCTTGGCCGCGTCGATCGCGGTCAGCGTGCCGGAGTTGAGCGCCAGGACCGCCTTGTCCAGGTACGCCTCGAGCACGTCGACCTCGGTCACCATCGTGGCCAGCTCGAACTGGGTATTCTGGAACGCGGCGATGGGCTGGCCGAACGCGGTGCGATGGGTGGTGTACTCGACGGTCCAGCCGATCGCGGCCCGGGCCGAGGCCAGCGCCATGACGGCTATCGACATCCGCTCTCTGGGCAGCCGCTCCATCAGGTGCACGAAGCCGCCGCCTAGCCTGCCCAGCAGGTTGGCCGCGGGCACCGCCACGTCGTCGAAGAACAGCTCGGCCGTGTCCTGCGCGTGCATGCCGATCTTGTCCAGCTTGCGCCCGCGGGTGAAGCCGGGCATGTCGCGCTCCACCACCAGCAGGCTGATGCCCCGCGCGCCCGCGTCGGGGTCGGTACGCGCCACCACGATGACCAGGTCGGCGTTGATGCCGTTGGTGATGAAGGTCTTGGCGCCGTTCAGGATCCACTGATCATCGGCGCGGACGGCCGTGGTGCGGATGCCCTGCAGGTCGCTGCCGGCCGCGGGCTCGGTCATCGCGATGGCGCCGATGCACTCCCCGGCCGCCATCGGCGGCAGCCAGCGGGCCTTCTGCTCGTCGGTGGCCAGGTCGACGATGTAGGGGATGGCGATGTCGTCCTGCAGGCCGAATCCAGAGCTGATCGAGGTCGCGCAGACCCGGGCGAATTCCTCCATCATCACGCAGCGGTAGCGGAAGTCGCTGGTGCCCACGCCGCCGTATTCTTCCGGGACGAGCATCCCGATCAGGGACTGCTTGCCGGCCGCGAGCCAGGCCTGCCGGTCGACGTTGCGCTCTTCCTCCCACCGCTGCTCGTTCGGCGCGACCTCGCGCTTGATGTACGCCTGCACGACCTCGCGGAACGCCTCGTGGTCCGGCTCGTAGAAATCCCTGTGCACGCTACTGTCCCTTCCACACCGGCGGGCGCTTCTCGGCGAACGCCCGGGCGCCTTCTTGCGCGTCCTGGGAGGTGAAGACCGGCGTCATCAGCGCGGTCGCCTTCTCCCATTTTTCTGCCCCGTCCCAGTCGCCGCCGTGGGTCGCGATGTCCTTGGTGGCGATCAGGGCCAGCGGCCCGTTGGCCGCGATGCGCATCGCCAGTTCGACCGCGATATCCACCGCCTGGCCCTCGTCCACGAGCCGGTTGATCAGGCCGACCTCGGCGGCGCGCTCGGCGTCGATCGGCTCGCCGGTCAGCAGCATCTCCAGGGCGATGGCCCGGGGGATCCGCTGTGCCAGCAGCAGCGCCCCGCCGGCGCCGGCCACCAGCGCGCGCTTGACCTCGGGGACGCCGAACCGGGCCGAGGCGCCGGCGACGACGAGATCGCAGGCCAGCACCAGCTCGAAGCCGCCGGCCAGAGCCCAGCCCTCGACCGCGGCGATCAGCGGCTTGCGCGGCGGCGTCTCGGTGATGCCGCACAGGCCACGGCCGGGGAAGGAGGGCCGCTCCCCCGTCAGGAACGCCTTGAGGTCCATCCCGGCGGAGAAGTTGCCGCCGGTCCCGGTCAGCACCCCGGCGCGCAGCTCGTCGCTGGCGTCGAGTTCGTCGACCGCGTCCCGGATCCCGGTCGCGACGGCCAGGTTCAGGGCGTTGCGCGCCTCCGGCCGGTTGATGACGATGACCTGGACCGCGCCGCGGCGCTCGACTAGTACCTCGTCGCTCACTTCATCTCCCGGTGTTCAGGCTCCGACGGCTGGGCGTATCCCTATCTTGCCCCAGAATGCGGCGCGGCTAATCCCAGCCCGGCCGGGTGGCGAGTTTACGGAAGTCCCAGCTCGTGATTTTCCCCGGGGCGAGGCGGAGCCAGGCGTGCCGGCCGTCGTNNTGGCCGGTGCGCGGGACGGGACCGACGACTTCGACCTCGCCTTCCATCTCGACGCCGCGGAGCTCGGCGTACTCGTGGCCCGCGTCGATCACCGCCGCCACCCGGGGGTCGCGGGCGATGTCCGTCCAGCGCTGGCTGCGGGTCAGGGAGTAAATCCACAAGGCCGCCCCGTCCCAGACGAACCAGACCGGGGAGACATGCGGGCCGCCCGCTCCGAGCGTGGCCAGCCGGCAGCTCCGCTCCTCGCCGAGGAACGAATCCAGTTCGTCCGCATTCATCGCGATCGACCGGCCGCGGCGTTGTTCTGGCATAGTGAAAATCACGCTCCTATACGTTCCTTAATCGTCACCTGGGGACATCATGTCCGAACCGCCGTCACCGCCGCCGGCCCGGCCGCCCGACGAACTCAGCCCGGTCGATTACCTGATGCACCGGGGCGAGGCCCAGCCGGCCACCCGTTCGGCGTTCCTGAACGTGGAGATCCTGGACCGGCCGGCCGATTGGGGCCGGCTCCGGGAGGCGATCGACCGGGCCAGCCGGGTGGTCATCAGGATGCGGCAGAAGGTGGTCGTCCCGACGGTGCCGACCACGCCGCCGCGGTGGGTCGTCGACCCCGACTTCGACCTGAACTACCACCTGCGCCGGGCTGCCCTGCCGGCCCCGGGCACGCTGCGCCAGCTTCTGGACCTGGCCGAGCTGACGCTGCAGTCGCCGCTCGACACCTCCCGCGCCCTGTGGGAGGCGATCTACGTGGAGGACCTGGAGGGGGGCCGCGCGGCGCTGCTGACCAAGCTCAGCCACGCGATCACCGACGGCCTGGGCGGGATCGCCCTGTTCGAGCAGGTCTACGACACCGAACGGGACGCCCTCCCGCGCCCGATGCCCCCCATCCCTATCCCGCGGGACGTGAGCGGCGAGGATCTGGTCCGCGATAGCCTGACGCACCTGCCGGAGACCGCCGTGTCGGCCGGCCGCCGGGCGCTCGGCCGCGCGGTCACCACGGCCGACCGCCTGATCAGGCGGCCGGGAGCCACCGTGGGTGGGGCGATCGGATTCGCCGGTTCCGCCCGCCGGATGCTCGGCCCGCCGCCGGTGCCGCCGTCTCCCCTGCTGCGCCGCCGGAGCCTGGTGAGCCGGACCTTCGTGCTCGAGGTGCCGCTGGCCGACCTGCGCGCCGCGGCCAAGGCGGTGGGCGGCTCGGTCAACGACGCCTACCTCGCGGCGCTTTCCGGCGGCCTGGGCCGGTACCACCAGGCGCTGGGGGTACCGATCGACGCCCTGCCGCTGACCCTGCCGGTCAGCCTGCGCACCAACGACGACCCGGCCTCGGGCAACCGGTTCGCCGGCGCCACCATCGCCGCGCCGATCGGTGAACCCGACCCCGCTGAGCGGATCCGGCTGGTCCGCGAGCAGGTGATCGCGCGCCGGAACGAGCCGGCGATCGACGTGATCGGGCAGATCGCGCCGGTCCTGTCCCTGCTTCCCGACGGGGCGCTGCAGCTGGTCAGCGAGCGGATCAACGTTCCCGACATCCAGGCCAGCAACGTGCCCGGCTACGGCGCGGAGACCTTCCTGGCCGGGGCCAAGGTGGAGCGGCAGTACGCGATGGGGCCGCTGCCGCGGGTGGCCATGATGGCGATACTCGTGTCCCGGGCCGGCATCTGCACCGTGACCGTCCGCTACGACACGGCCTCGTTCTCGGCCGCCGACCAGCTGGAGAAGGGCCTGCAGCTGGGGTTCGACGAGGTCCTGGAGCTGGGCCGGCCGAAGCCGCGCCCGGCGTCGCGGCGGGCCCCGAGGCAGCAGACGCCCGCGACCCCGCGGCGCCGCCCGGGGGAGCAGACCTGATGACGAGTGCCTCGCAGAACGGCTCGGGGCCGAACGGTGCTCGGCCGCCTGGCGCTCCCCAGCCCTTGCGGCTGCCCGGGTCGGTGGCCGAGGTCGAGGCCAGCCCGGAGGGCCCGCGGATCGGCGCCTTCTTCGACCTGGACGGGACGCTGGTCGCCGGGTTCACGGTCGCGGCCGTGACCAAGGACCGGCTGCGCCGCGGGGAGGTCGGGGCGGCGGAGTTCGTCCGGATGATGCAGCTTGCGCTGCAGTACCGGCTCGGGCGGCAGCAATTCGAGAACATCATCGAAGGGGCGGTTCAATCGGCCCGGGGACGGCTGGCCGAGGACGTCGAGGAGATGGGCGATCGGGTCTTCGAGCAGTCCATTGTCGACCTGATCTACCCGGAGATGCGTGAGCTGGTCCAGGCTCACCAGCGACGCGGCCACACTGTGGTGCTGAGCTCGTCGGCCCTGACCATGCAGGCGGCGCCGGTCGCGCGCTACCTCGGCATCGACCACGTGGTGTGCAACCGGTTCGTGGTCGACGAGCTCGGAATCCTGACCGGCGAGATCGAGCGCCCCGTCGTGTGGGGCACCACCAAGGCCACCAGCGTCCAGCGGTTCGCCGCCGAGCACCAGGTCGACCTGGGCTTGAGCTACTTCTACGCCGACGGCGACGAGGACCTGGCCCTCATGCACCTGGTCGGCAAACCGCGGCCGGTCAATCCCGGGCCGGAGCTGGCCCGGGTGGCGGCCCGCCGCGGCTGGCCGGTGCTGCGGTTCAAGAGCCGGGACGCCGGGACCCCGCTGGCCCGGGTCCGGGCCCTGGCCGGAGCGGGCTCGCTGGCGCCGCTGGCCGCGGGCGCGCTGGGCATCGGGCTGCTGACGCGGAACAAGCGCACCGGCATTAACTTCCTGACCAGGTTCTGGCCGGAGACGGTGCTCGCGCTGAACGGCGTGAAGCTGAACGTGACCGGCGCCGAGAACCTGACCGCCCAGCGGCCCGCCGTGTTCTTGTTCAACCACCGCAACAACTTCGACGTGTTCATGGTGGCCGCGCTGGTCAAAGACAACTGGACCGGCATCGCCAAGAAGGAACTCGAGGCCAACCCGATCTTCGGCACGATCGGCAAGCTGCTCGACGCCGCGTTCATCGACCGGGCCGACACCGGGGCGGCCGTCGCGGCCCTGGGGCCGGTCGAGGACGCCGCGCGCAAGGGACTGTCGATCCTGGTCGCCCCCGAGGGGACCCGGCGGGACACGCAGGCGGTCGGACCGTTCAAGAAGGGCGCGTTCCGGATCGCGATGGCGACCGGCCTGCCGATCGTCCCGGTCGTGATCAGGAACTCGGACTCGGTCGCGGGCCGTAACGCCACCACGCTCAACCCGGGCACGGTCGACATCGCGGTGCTGCCGCCTATCAGCGTGGCCGACTGGACGGTGGGTGGCCTAGGCGACAAAATCGAGCAGGTCAGGGCGCGTTACCTGGAGCTGCTGGCCGACTGGCCGGGTGCGGGAACCGACGCCCGTTCCGAAAAATCATGAGCACCGAGGCGGACCGAGGTTTGGGTGAGCAGGACCCGGGGACGGTGCTGCTTACCCAGGCCTCCACCCCGACCGAGGCGCGGCTTATCCGCGACCGGATCGCCGCGGCCGGAGGGACGCAGCGGCCTCCGGTTAGCCTGGGAGGGATCCCGGCGTCGCTGCTGGACGAGCCGGATCTGCGGCTGGTCCCGGTCAGGGTGGCCTGGCTGCCGACCGAACACGCGGGGCGGCCCGCGACCCAGCTGACTGAGCTGATGCGTGACCCGTATCACCCGAGCGAACGCCAGCAGCGGCGGATCCTGGCCCGCCAGCCCGGCCGGGCCATCGTGCTCACCGGCGAACCCGGAACCGTCGGTGAGCTGCGGCGGCGCTGGGTCGAGACCACCGAGGGCGGGGAAGATGCCGACTTCGCCGGCTACGTGGCGCGCCGGGCCACGCTCGCGCTCGACCGGGCCGAGTACCAGCTGCGCGGCCCCAGGTACAAGACGCCGAGCCTGGTGAAGGAGGAGATCCTCGCCTCGCGGCGGTTCCGGACCGGGCTGCGCGCGGTGCGGCGAGCGGACGGCGAGGCGCCGTCGCTGGCCGAGGCCGGCCACATCCTGGACGAGCTCGCCGCGGGCTGGAGCCGCCGGCTCATCGACGTCATGCCGGTCATCGGGCGGATGATCTTCCAGCGTGGCTTCGACCCGCAGATCGACTACGACGAGACCCAGGTCGAACGGCTGCGCGCGGCGATGGCTCGCCAGCCGGGCATCCTGCTCTGGTCGCACCGGTCGAATCTGGACACCCTGGTGCTCGCCGCCGCCCTGCAGGAGAAGGGGCTGCCTCCGGCGCACCTGTTCGCCGGGATCAATATGGCGTTCGGGCCGATGGGCGCGATCATGCGGCGGGCCGGGGTCATCTTCATCCGGCGCTCGACCTCCGATGACCCGCTGTACAAGTACGTGCTGCGCGAATACGTCGGCTACGTGCTGGAGAAGCGGTTCAACCTGTCCTGGTCGATCGAGGGCACCCGCTCGCGCACCGGCAAGATGCTCCCGCCGCGGCTCGGCCTGCTGTCCTACGCCGCCGACGCCTACCTGTCCGGGCGGGTGGACGACCTGCTGCTGCTGCCGGTCTCGGTGACCTTCGACCAGCTGCACGAGATCTCCGAGTACGCCGAGTACGCCCGCGGCGCGCAGAAGAAACCGGAGGGCTTCGGCTGGCTCTACAACTTCGTCAAGGCCCAGGGTGCCCGCCACTACGGCAAGGTCTACGTGCGGTTCGGCGAACCGGTCCCGCTGAGCGCCTTCCTCGGGCCCCCGGGCGGCCCGGTCGCCACCGATCCCGACGCCCGGCGGCTGGCCCTGACCAAGATCGCCTTCGAGGTCGCCTGGCGGATCAACCAGGGCATGCCGGTCACGGCGACCGCGCTGATCACCACCATCCTGCTGGCCATGCACGGGGCCGCCCTGACCTTCGACCAGATCAGGCTGGCCCTGGCCGATGCGCTCGACTACCTGGCGAGCCGGGCCATCCCGCAGACGGCGAGCGTCCCGGCGCTGGCCGCGGCGGACCCGGTGCACGCGACGCTGGACGCACTGGTGGCGGGCGGGCTGGTCACCTGCGTCGCGGACGGCCGGGAGCCGGTCTGGCTGATCGGGCCCGACCATCAGCTGGCCGCCACCTTCTACCGGAACTCGCTGATCCATTTCATGCTCGACACGGCGCTGTGCGAGCTGGCGGTGCTTCGGGTTTTTGCGGGTCTCGGTGCTGGCACCGACCCGGTGGAGGCCTTCTGGACCGAGATCGGGTGGCTCCGCGACCTGCTGAAGTTCGAGTTCTACTTCAAGGACCGCGATGAGCACCGGCGCCAGGTGCGGGAGGA
>PMST01000411.1 GCA_003168295.1 Actinomycetota bacterium | reverse complement strand
ACCGACCGCGGCGAGCCGCCCAGGGTTATCGACCCGGTGCCCGGCTGCCGGTTCCGCTGGCGCTGCCCGCTGGCCATCGACACCTGCGGGCAGGTCACGCCGGTACTGGCCGAACTGGTGCCCGGACACGACGTGGCCTGCCATGTCGCCCAGACCGGCGCGGAAGTGAAGGCCTTCTCGTGAGCGTCAGGAAGAGGGAGCTCGTGAAACTGGCGGTGATCGGCGGCGGGTCCACCTACACACCGGAACTCGCGGACGGCATCGGCCGACTGCTCCCGGGCGTCCAGGAGCTGGTCCTGGTGGATCCCGACCCCGATCGGCTGGCCCGGGTCGGGCCCGTCTCGGCCCGGATCATGGCCGCGCACGACCATCCCGCCGACGTGCGCTGGACCGGCAGCGTGGACGAGGGCACCGAAGGCGCGGACGCGATCTTGTTCCAGCTCCGGATCGGCGGTCAGGCCGCCCGGCAGCGCGACGAGACCTGGCCGCTGGACTGCGGCTGCGTCGGGCAGGAGACCACCGGGGCCGGGGGCCTGGCCAAGGCGCTCCGCACCGTCCCCGTTGTCCTGGATCTGGCGGAACGGGCCCGCCGGCGGGCTTCGCCCTCAGCCTTCATCATCGATTTCACCAATCCGGTGGGGATCGTCACCCGGGCGCTGCTTTCCTCCGGTCACCGCGCCGTCGGCCTGTGCAACGTGGCGATCGGGTTCCAGCGTGATTTCGCCTCCCTGCTCGGCGTCCCGCCGTCGCGGGTGTCCCTGGGGCACGTGGGCCTGAACCACCTGACCTGGGAACGCTCGGTGCTCGTGGACGGGGTGGACGTGCTGCCCGAGCTGCTGGAAAAGCATGCGGAGGAGATCGCGTCGCACACCGGGATGCCCGCGGACTTCATCCGGCACCTGGGCATGGTGCCGTCGTACTACCTGCGCTACTACTACGCCCACGACGCGGTGGTCGCCTCGCAGCGCGGCGCGGTCACCCGCGCCGAGGAAGTGGCCAGGCTGGAGGCTGAGCTCCTCGAGCTGTACGCCGACCCGGCGCTTGACACCAAGCCGCCCCAGCTGGCTCAGCGCGGCGGTGCCTGGTACTCCGAGGCGGCGGTGGACCTGCTCGCCTCGCTGTCCGGCGACCGGCGCGACACCCAGGTGGTCAACACGAGCAACGGCCGGACGCTGCCGTTCCTGCCCGCCGACGCCGTGATCGAGGTACCCGCCGTCATCGGTAGCGGCGGTGCCGTCCCGGTGCCGGTCGAGCCGGTCGAGCCGCTGCTGCGCGGGCTGATCGCGCACACCTACGCGTACGAGGAACTCGCGCTCGAGGCCGCGATCCACGGCGGGCGCCAGCGGGTCTACGACGCACTGCTCGCCCACCCGCTCGTTGGTCAGGCCGACCACGCGGAGTGCCTGACCGACCGCCTGCTCGCGGAAAACGCCCAATACCTTCCATGGGCATCGGGAGAAAGCAGATGAGAAACCGCCTGCTTGCGATCACCCTTGCGGCCGCGGCGGCAGTAGCAGCCGCAACAATAGCCACGCCCTCCTCGGCAATTGCGGTGACCCGCGATCGTTCGTCAGTTTCGGTCGCTATGGCGGCCAAAACTGACGAACGTTCCGCAGAGGTCCGGATTAACCAGGTGGGGTACACCTCGTCGAGTTCCAAGGTGGCTTTCGCGATGCTGGCCCGGCCGGTGAGCCGGGTGAGCTTCGAGGTCACCACGCCCTACGGCGTCGCCTACCGAGGCACGTCCACCGACGACCTGGGCTCGTGGAACTCCGGCTACCAGGCCGTCTACCAGCTCAGCTTCACCGGCGTGCGCACCCCAGGGCAGTATCAGGTCAAGCTGGTCTCCCCCGCCGCCGCGGTCTCCCCCACGTTCACCATCGGGGACGGATCGCAGCTGTACCGCCAGCTGGTGGACAACGCCGTGCAGTACTTCACCTCCGAGCGCGACGGCCCGGACGTCGACTCCGCCGTACTTGGCCGCCAGCCCGCCAACCTGACCGACGAGAACGCCTACGTCTACGCGGACCCGGCCTACGACAGCAACGACAACCTGCTCGGCACGCTGAAGAAGATCGGCGGGCCGGTGGACGTGTCCGGGGGCTGGTTCGACGCCGGCGGCGGGTACGAGAAGTTCGCCTACACCGCGAGCTACACCGACGCGCTCATGCTGATCGCGGCGCGCGACTTCCCGGGCAGCTATCCGGCGCTCCAGCCGGAGGCGACCTTCGGCCTGCAGTGGATCACCAAGCTGTGGAATCCCGTGCTCAAGGTCCTGTACGCGCAGGTCGGCATCGGCAACGGCAGCGCGTCCACCACCAAGTACCCGCTGGGCCAGATCCAGGGTGATTACAACTTCTGGTTCCTGCCCCAGCAAGAAGACCACCTGAACGTCAAGCCCGGCGGCAACCCCGGCCCGACCGCTTACTTCGTCAAGTACCGGCCCGTGTTCGAGGCCGCCCCGCCAGGTAAGCCGGTCAGCCCGGACCTGGCGGGCCGCTTCGCCGCCGACTTCGCCCTCGGGGCCCAGCTCGACGCGAGCACAGACCCGGCGCAGGCCCAGCACATGCTCGGCCTGGCCCGGGGCGTCTACGCGATGGCGAAGACCACCGACGTCGGGCACATCGTCACCGCGTTCCCCAGCGACTACTACCCGGGTACCGAGTGGAAGAGTGACATGGCGTGGGGCGCCGCCGAGATCGCGCTGGCGGATGAGGCGACCGGCGCCCCGGCCGGACAGCTGCGCGCCGACCTGGCGACCGCGGCCCGCTGGGCCCGGGCGTACATCGCGCAGGGGCACCCCGCCGACGGCGACACCTTCAACCTGTACGACAACGGCGCAGTCGCCGAGGCCGAGCTGCTGCAGGCGATGCGGCAGGCATCGCAGGCTGACGGGTTCAGCCCGGTGATCGCGCCGCGGACGCTGCTTGACGACATGGCCGCGCAGCTGCGCACCGGCGAGGACTGGGCCAAGGGCGACCCGTTCGCGCTTGGCACCCAGCTCGGTCCCGCCGACGCCGCACCGCACGCGTTCGGCCTGTTCATCACCGACGCGCTTTACCAGGAGAACGGCGGCTCCGGCCAGTACCAGGCCTTCGCCCAGCAGCAGCTGAACTTCGCGCTCGGCGCGAACGGCTGGGGCAGCTCCTTCGTGGTCGGCGCGGGAACGGTGTTCCCGCACTGCATGCAGAGCGAGATCGCCAACCTGGCGGGTTCGCTCACCGGCAGCGGGAGCATCCAGCTGGGCGCGGCGACAGACGGCCCGAGCAGCCCGGCCAATTTCGAAGGGCTGGGCACGGTCTCCGGGATGCGCGCCTGCAGCGCGGGCGACTTCGCGCCGTTCGACACCAAGACCGCCGCCTATGAGGACAACGTGGTCTCCTGGCCGTCGGTGGAGCCCGCCGACGACTACACCGCCGATTCCCTGCTGGCCTTCGCCCTCAGCGCGGCTAGCCTTGGCTGACGTCGACCCAAAGACCCCCAAGAGCCCGCAGACCCCGCCGGCCCCTGAGCCCCCCGAGGCCGCTGTGCTGGCCATCGACGGAGGCAACAGCAAGACCGACGTGGTCCTGGTGGCCAGCGACGGCACCTTGCTGGCCTCCGCCCGCGGTCCCGGGATCAACTCCCACCAGACCGGCGTCGACCAGGTGATGCTGATCCTGGACGCGGTGGTCAAGCAGGCGGCGACGCAGGCCGGCGCTTCGCGCTCCGGCTGGGTCGCGATGCACACCGTGGCCTGCCTGGCCAACGCGGACCTGCCGGAGGAAGAGACGGAACACGCCGCCGCGATCGGTGTCCTGGGGTGGACGCCGACCGTCACGGTGGTCAACGACACGTTCGCGATCCTGCGGACCGGCCTGGCCGACGAGGCCAGGCCCCACTGGGGCGTCGCTGTGGTCTGCGGCGCGGGCATCAACTGCGTCGGCGTCGGGCCGGACGGCCGCGTCACGAGATTCCTGGCCCTGGGCACGATGTCCGGCGACTGGGGCGGCGGCTACGGCCTCGGTCTCGAGGTCCTCTGGCACGCGGTCCGGGCGGAGGACGGCCGCGGTCCGGGCACGCTGCTGGCCGGCTACCTGACCAGCCACCTCGGTGTGGAGAAGGTCGAGGACGTGACGCTCGGAATCCACAAGGGCAAGATCGGGGAAGACGACCTCACCGGGCTCGCGCCGTTGCTGCTGAGGGCGGCGGAGGCGGGCGATGACGTGGCCCGGACCGTGGTGAGCCGGCTGGCCGACGAGATCTCCGTCATGGCCATCACTGCGATGCGGCGGCTCGGCCTCACCGGTCTGGCCACCCCCGTCGTGCTCGGCGGCGGCGTCATCACCGCGCGGAACCCGCAGCTGCTGAGCAGCGTCACCGGCCAGCTCACCGAGGCGGCCCCGCTAGCGCAGGTGCGCGTGATCGACGTGCCGCCGGTCGTCGGCGCGGCGCTGCTCGGCCTGGACCACGTGCACGCGCCCGCCGCCGCCGAGGCCCGCCTGCGCGCTGCCTACGAACGGACCCGCGTGGGAGAATAGGAGCGTGGTGGCGGCCTACCTCGACCATCGCGACCTGGCCGAGGCGGAGAGCACCGCCGAACGGTTCTTCATGAACGTCGTGCTCTGCCGCGTGCTCTACACGCACGCGCTGGTCGCGGCGCCCCGGATCTCGCTGGGGTGGCTGCGCCCGCTCGCTCCGTTCCTCGGCGACCCGAGGCTCGGGATGACCGGGATCTTTCTCCAGCTCTCGCGCGTGCTCCCCGACGAGTACCCGCTCACCGGCAACGTCGGCGACTACCTCTCCGACGAACTCGGTTTCGGCCGTCTCCTCGACTACGGGGTGATCGTGCCCAGGCTGCAGCAGCTGTATGAGTGGTCAGCGCACGAGCTCAGCGAGCCGGGGCTGCTCGACTGCATCCGCGGCGGGAGCATGATCTACGCCTGGCCTTTCGAGGAGCGCAGCGTCTGGCACCCGAGAAAGTCAGCCCTCCTCCGCCTGGCCCACCGCATGCTCCCGCCCGAACGCCAAACCCACGGCAATGGCCATCTCCCCGCCTAGGACGCTACGAGGGCTGCGAGGGAACAACCCCAGACATGCCAAAAGGGGCGCCCAGACACAAAGGCGCCCCTTTAAAGCAGCGGTTCGGGACCTGGCCTGGCCGGCTACGGCAGACGGCCGTAAGCGTCCAGGTCGAATTCGCCGTTGCGCACGCCGGCCACGAACGCATGCCACTCAGCGCGGGTGAACCGCTGGACCGGGCCGTGACCGTAGTCCTTGGTGTCCCGCACCAAGATCATGCCATCGTGGCCCGCCACCTCCACGCAGCTAGCACCACCGTTGCCGCTGAAACTGGACTTCCGCCAGCCAAGATCGTCTATATGTTCCATTGCTCGTTTGCCACCTTCAGGATCAGGTCTTGCGAAGCAGCACGCGACAGCGTGTCGCCCCGTACAAGATCGAATGCTACCGCCGTCTTCCGGATCACTTCCGCATCTTTTATCGTCTGATCCTCGACGGCCTCGAACAGCAGCACGTCCGGTTCACCGTCCACGCTGCCAATCATGAACGCGCACGCCAGCCCGGCATGCGCGCCGACGCTGGCCGGTACGACCTGGATCAAGATGTACGACCGTTCCGACATGTCAACCAGGTGAACTAGCTGATCATGCGTGGTCTTCGGTGTCCCGATGAGCCTGTGAAGCACAGCCTCGTCCAGCACCACCCACAGGTGCGGCGGCTCTGGCTTGTCGAAGATGCGCTGCCGCGCGAGCCGCGCCCCGACCAGCTCATCGAGCGCATCGTCACCCAGATTCGAGCGCTCGCCGATGAACAGCGCCCGCGCATAGCCTGCCGTCTGAAGCAGGCCGGGGACGATGATCGGCTGCCAGATGCGAATCGACGTAGCCTCGCGTTCACGGGTAAGCCAGTCCGCGAACCAGCCAGGAATCGGCCCGTTCGACTTCCGCGCGATCCCCGCGAGATGCACGTAGAGCCCGTTAGCCAGCCCCGGGAACTTCTCGGCGATCTTTGCGGCCACATCTTCCGAAGGCGGCCGTGACCCGCTCTCCGCCTTGACGATGACCGTCCGGTCGAACCCGAGCTCACGGGCTAGCTGATCCTGGCTTTTATAGCCGGCATCGGCGCGGGCGCCGCGGAGTTCCTCACCCAGCCACGCGCCCAGATCACTGCGGGGATCACGATCGCTCGCCATCAGTGCCTCCCCGTGACGCCGCCGCCGGACACGTGCCGGAAAGTGGCCAGCGTATCCGTCACGTAGCTAACCGTAGTCCCGCCCTGTGAGATTGGCTATCGGATCACGTGCCGGGCGTACGCCTAACCGCGGCACGTGATCCGTCCAGGCACAGGCGGAAGGCACCGAACGCGATGCAGCAGCTCACAACAGGCGCCCGCGCATGGGCCGGGACGTTCGCCGGCGCACCCCGGCAGGTCGCGTACGCCCGGCATGCGGTCAAGGGCATCCTCGGCGGATGTCCCCGCGCCGACGATGCCGCCCTCATCGTGAGCGAACTTGCCGCCAACGCGATCCTGCACAGCCACAGCAAGGACCAGTCCTTCACCGTCCGCGCCGAGATCCACTCCGGCTACCTCCGGATCGAAGTCCAAGACCTCGGCGGCTCCTGGAACGCCAAACCCGGCGGTACCGGTCGGCCCCACGGCCTCGAGGTCATCGAGGCGCTCACCGGCCCGGACAACTGGGGCGTAGAGGGCGACCAGGCAGGCCGCGTGGTGTGGTGCCGGCTGGAACTGCAGGCTCCGCGATGACCGTAAACAACCAGCAGCCCGCGCTGCTGCGCGGGCTGCTGGTCTTAACTTGCCTGGTAGGTGATCGCTAGGAGGAGATGTCGCTCGCGGAGAGCTTTATCACGTGCCACTCGCCGTCGAGGCCGTTGCCCGCGACCGTGAGCGGTTTGGCGCCCGCGAACCTATACAGCGGCATGCCGTTGTACGTGATCTGCTCGACACCGTCCGCTCCCTTGACCACGGCGAAGGTCCCGGGGAAGCTATCGGCCGGGCCGGCCTTGGGCGTGCCGGTGACCGCAGGCCAGGTCGTAGCGCACGACCCGGTGCAGGTCGGCGTGCCGCCCTTGGTGTCCTTGCTGTAGGTGTAGACGACCTGCCCGTTGGCCTCGGCGAGGACATAGCCGATGGAGGACTTCTGCACGACCATGACGGTCGTGCCCACCGGCGGGAAAACCACCGCGCCGCTGCTGGGCTGCGGCCCGGCGGTGTGGCCGGGTCTCGGCTTTGGCGACGAAATCCCGCCTGCTTTGGTGGTGGCCGGTCCCGAGGTGGCCTGTGCAGGCGCACTCGACCCGGCCACCGTAGCCTGGGCCGTACTAGAGGCCGAGTTCGACGAACTCGACGACCCTCCGCACGCGGCTAGCAGCAGCACCAGTGATCCGAGCCCGGTCGCTGCGGCCCACCCGCTTTGCGCATATAAGTCTCTCCATTCACAAGGATGACCCGTTCCCGGGCCGTGACGGGCCGGGAACGACAAAAAGAAAGAGCGTTCCGGGCCGTCGCGGCGACCGGCCCGGAACGCTTGAGCCTGCGCTAACTCAGCCGGTGACGATGTCGCTCGCGGAAAGCTTGATCACGTGCCACTCTCCGCCGACGCCGTTGCCGGTGGTGGTGAAGGCCTTGGCGCCCTTGAAGGTGTACAGCGGCAGGCCGTTGTAAGTGACCTGCTTGGCGCCGTTCGCATCCGAGACGGTGCCGAGCGTGCCCGGCAGCTTGTCCGCCTGGCTGGCCAGGGGCTTGCCCGTCAGCGGCGGCCAGGTCGTAGCGCAGGAGCCGGTGCACGTCGGGGCGCTGCCCTTGCTGTCTTTCCCGTAGGTGTACACGACCTGCCCGTCGGCCGCGGCGAGCACATAGCCGATGGCAGACTTCTGCACGATGAGCACGACGTCCCCCGGCTGAATCCCGCCTAGCGCCGAGCTGCTTGCCTGCCCGGCCGCCTGGGCCGTCGTGCTCGTGGTCGGGGTCGAACCCGTACTGCTCGCCGACGATCCCGATGATCCTCCGCATGCAGTCAGCAACAGTGCTAGCGATCCGAGCCCGGCAGCTGCTGCCCACCCGGTCTTGCGCATAACATCTCTCCACTTCCGAGGTTTTAAGGGGTTCGGCCCGTTCCCGATACGCCGGAAACGTACCAGACTGCCGGGGCCGCTGAAGGCTACTTGGCCGCTACTTAGCCATCCGGCCGCAGAGCCAGGCGAGTGACATCGGGTAGCGATAATCAATGCCCATGTGCCCGGCTTCGAAGAGCTCGAAATGTACCAGGTCATCGGCTACCCCGACGTCCCTCAGCGCGGCGCGGAACGCTCCGGCGCCGAGGTCAAGATGATATTCGTCCCTCGTGCCGGCGTCGATCCAGATCGCCTGCAGCCCTCGCAAGGCTTCCGCGTAGGCCGGCACCATCCGCACCGGATCCCAATCCAGCCACCGCTGCCACACGGCCGACCGGATCACCCCGGTTGCCGGATCGAACGGCAGGTCCACGGTACCGTCCTGGCGGGCAGAGAAGCACGCGGCCGCGCCGAGCAGGCTGAGCAACGAGATGTCTTCTTCCTTGGTGAAGGCGACCCGGGCGGAAAAGTCCTGCCACCAGCGCCAGATGTCGCCGTCGTACCGGCGCAGGTACCTGGTCGCGGTGGCGAACTCGGGCAGGTAGCTGTACTCATACAGCGTGTCGCCGGCGTGCGTGGCCAGGCTGCCGAACAAGTCGGGCCGGAGCATGGGCGTGATCATCGCGCCGAACCCGCCGCTCGACTTGCCCATGATCGCCCGGTGCGCGGCGTCGGGCAGCGTACGGTACCGCGCGTCCACCCAGGGCACGACCTCGTCGCAGAGGTAGGAGTGGTACCTGCCGGTGCCCGCCGAGTCGACGAACTGGCTGCCTCCGTAGCTCGTCCACGCGTCGACGTATGCCACGATCGCCGGAGGGGCTTCGCCGCTGGCGAACACGGCGTCGGCCGCCTCGGGGAAAGGCAGCCGGAAAGGTGACCGGTTCCGCCACATGGCCACGTGCCCGGTGTAGCCCTGGATCACGTACACGGCCGGGTAGCCGCGGTGAGGTTCGTCGTCGTATCCGGGCGGCAGGTACACCGAGATCGGACGCTCGTGCGGGTCACCGAGGGGGTTGCCCCGCAGCATCTCACTGCTGATGACTTGCTCGTCGATGCGGCCAGCGAGATCAGCAGACCAGGGCAGCACGGTTTCCTCCAAGGCTCGGCACAGACGGACCTTCCTCCTTTCTATGCCGAACGATGCGTGCCTCGACGGGTCCTGGCCTTAATTGCGCAAAGTTCCTTACGCACGTCATCACCGCGGCCGCCAGGCGGACCTCAGATGTCAAAGAAGACCGTCTCATGCTCGCCCTGCAGCCTGATGTCGAACTTGAGCTGGCCCTCGGGCTCGGGCACGGCGATGAGCGTGGCGCGCCGCGACGGCTCGGCGATGGAACACAGCACCGGGTCCGCGGCGTTGGCGGTCTGCTCGTCGGGGAAGTAGATCCTGGTCACGACCCGGTCGAGCAGGCCGCGCGCGAAGACGGACACGTCTAGGTGCGGCGCCTCGATGCTGCCGTCGGGGGTGGGCAGCGGCCCGGGCTTGAGCGTGACGATGCGATAGGACCCGTCCGGCGCGGTCGGGCANNTCCGGGTGCGCGAAGCGCCCGTCGGGTCCGGCCTGCCACGTTTCGATCAGCCCGTCGGGAATGATGTTCCCGGCGCCGTCGTAGAGCCGCCCGATGATCGTGATCGCACCGGGGGTGTCCTCGGCCACCACGAACGGGCCGTCCGGCCACGGCAGCCTCATCGAGAAGTACGGACCCACCGTCTGGGAAGGTGTCATCCCTGGCACTTGATCGTTCCGCCCTCTCTCAGTGGTGGCCGGTCACTCGAAGACCGTCGCGCCGCGGCCGCGCAGCACGATGTCCCAGTTGTAGCCAAGGGCCCACTCGGGCTGGGTCAGCTCCATGTCAAACCTGGCGACCATCCGCTGCCTGGCCTTGGGGTCGGAGACCGAGTTGAAGATGGGGTCGAGCGGCAGCAAGGGGTCGCCGGGGAAGTACATCTGGGTGACCAGGCGCTGGGTGAACGCCCGGCCGAAGAGCGAGAAATGAATGTGCGCCGGGCGCCACGCGTTGGGGTGGTTCCCCCACGGGTAAGCGCCGGGCTGGATCGTGATGAACCGGTACCGGCCGCCCGCGTCGGTAATGGCACGCCCGATCCCGTCGAAGTTCGGGTCGAGCGGGGCCGGATGGTGCTCGCGCCAGTGCCGGTAGCGGCCGGCCGCGTTGGTCTGCCAGATCTCGATCAAGGTATCGGGCACCGGGCGCCCATCGGTGTCCAGCACCCGCCCGGTCACGATGATCCGCTGGCCCTGCGGCTCGCCGCCATGCTGCGTGGTCAGGTCCGAATCGGTGCCGGCGATCAGCTGATCGCCGAGCAGCGGCCCCGTCACCTCGGTCAGCCGGTGCGGCAGCAGCACCAGCGGCTGCTTCGGGTGGCGCAGCGCGGTCGAGCGGTACCCGTCGAAATCCAGCGGCGGGTGCAGGCCCGCGGGACGCTCATACGACGGCAAGACCAGCCTGCCGGTGTCCGGTACCGTCAGGGACGTCGTTACCTCAGCCGTCACTGATGACTCCTTGATCGAGTGCCTTGGAAGCGGCGGAGAGCCGCAAGCTCCGTTGGGGTCGGCGCGGCGATGATTTCCGGCTCGGTGGCAATGGCCAGATCCCAGCCGGTTCGCTCTTTCGCGACCGAGGCGGAGACGCCCGGGTACAACCCGGTCATGGTGAATTCGAGCGTCCGCGGGTCGGGCTCGAGAACACCGAGGTCGGTGATGATCTTCTGCGGCCCGGTGCCGGTCAGCCCGAGCCGCTCGCGCTCCCCCGGGCCTGACCCGTAGCCGACGGAGGTAATGAAGTCCACCTGCTCGACGAAGGACCGGCTGCCCTGCCTGACCACGACGATCACCTCACGGCACGAGGCGGCGATCTCAGGTGCGCCGCCCGCGCCGGGCAGGCGCACCTTCGGGTTGCGGTAGTCACCGCCGATGGCGGTCGTGTTGATGTTGCCGAACTTGTCGATCTGGGCGGCGCCGAGGAAACCGACATCGATGCGGCCGGGCTGCAGCCAGTAGTTGAAGATCTCGGGAACGCTCACGACTGCGTCCGCCGTCTCGGCCAGCATGCCGTCGCCAATCGATAGCGGGAGCTGGGAGGGCTTGGCCCCGATCGTTCCCGATTCATAGATCAGTACCAGTCCCGGCGCGTGGGTCGCACGGGCGAGATTCGCGGCGGCACTGGGCAGCCCGATCCCGACAAAGCACGTCATGCCGTCCCGCAGCGCACGGGCCGCGGACACGGTCATCATCTCGTCGGCGGTGTAGGTAACTTCGGGCTGCATGCTCACCTGTGAGGCTTGAGGGTTCATAGCTGCCCCGCAACCGAGTAAACGTGCTCGTCCAGCCACCCGGTGAACGCCTCGCGGTCCCGGCCGATGGCGTCCCACGACACGTAGTAGTCGTTGTCACGGACCGAGTAGCCGAGGGCATAGGACGGGTGCGCGCCACCTGCTACCGGCGCCACGTAGCTCACCGTCCAGGCGGGCAGGACCACCGCCCCCGGGCGGGGGTCAAGCTCATCGACGATCTCCTCGACCGTGACCACCGAGCGCTGCGACGCGAGCACGGCTTCCTTCTGCACCCCGGTAATCCCCCAGAGCTGCACGTTCCCTGACCGGTCCGCGCGCTGAGCATGAATGACCGCCACGTCGGGGCGGATGGCCGAGACCGCGGTTAGCGTCTCGCCGGTGAAGGGGCAGGTGATCGGCTTTATCGTCGGCGCCGAGCCGAGGGCTCCGCTGAGGGTTTCCAGGCCGGTGCCGTTATACCCGCGCAGCACGGCGAACGGCA
>PMST01000214.1 GCA_003168295.1 Actinomycetota bacterium | reverse complement strand
GACGACCTGGTCGCCGGCCTGGAGGTCGCCGAGCGCCCCCACCATGTGCGCACCGATGACCATCACGTCGGTGTCTTTCCGCGCCTCGGCGGGCAAGGTTCCCACCGCGGCCGCCGGCCCGGCAGCAGCCAGCAGCTGGTACGCGAGGCCCCAGGCCAGCAGCATCTCCGCCTCGTCGCCGCTGGCCCGCAGCAGGCGGACGTCACGGTGCTCCGAGACGAAGCGGGACAGCAGGCTGGATTTGCCGATCCCAGCCTCACCCTCGACCAGGACCACCCGGGGCCGCCCGGCCCGCACCGCCTGCAACTCAGCATCCAGGATCGCCAGCTCGCCCGCCCGGCCGACAAAATGATCCACCCAAGCAGTGTGGGCGCCTCGGGTCCCGGGCGCAACGCGCCACCCTAGGGCCGCCGCGGCGGCGCGCCGGGAAAATCCTAGGGCCGGACCCCAGTGCCTCCCCTAGCGACACCGCTGCCCGGCTCAATCACCATCGAGACATGAGCCCATCCATCCCAGCCCCGCGCCGGGCCACGTTCTCCAATGTGCTGCGTTCGGAACGGATCAAGCTGAGCGCCATCCGCTCCACGTTGATCATCGTCCTGGTCTCTTTTGCGGTCGGGATCGGCGTCAGCGCGCTCGCCGGCTGCCTGGCGAGCAGCCACCACGTGTCCTCCACCCCGGCCGGTAAAGCCACCTGGAACCTGACGGCATTTAGCCTGAGCGGGTTCCAGCTCGCCGAGCTCGCCATCGCCGCCCTCGTCGTGCTCGTCGTCATCTCGGAATCGTGCTGGTCATCACCTCGGCATGTGCCGCCTTCCTCCTCGGCCAGGCCTTCCTCCTCGGCCAGGCCCTGATCGACGGCCAGCCAGGACCAGACGGCCTGGCCTTCTATCTGCCGCCTTCGCCGCTGGTGCCCGGTGCCGCCGGCCAGGTGATCTGGTCACGGCAGGTGACTGGCCCGGCCGCCCTGCCCGGCGCCGCGGAGAACCTGCTCATCCTGTACCACTCCAGCACACTCGCCGGGCAGGACATCGCGGTGTCCGGAACGATATCGATCCCGGTGGGCCGGCCGCCCGCAGGCGGCTGGCCGGTGCTCAGCTGGACGCACGGCACCACCGGTGCCGCCGACATCTGCGCCCCGTCCCGCGACGCGCCCGGCCATCCCTCACACATCTACAACCAGCTTGCCGACGCGACGCTGAGCCAGTGGGTCAAGCGCGGCTACGTGGTCCTCAAGACGGACTACGAGGGTCTCGGCACCCCCGGCTCCCATCCATACCTGGTGGGGGCCTCCGAAGCGCGCAGCACGGTCGATATCCTGCTCGCGGCCCGCCGGCTCCTCCCGGCCATCGGCCGGAGCTGGGCGGTGATGGGTCACTCCCAGGGCGGCCACGCCGCCCTGTTCACCGCCAGCCTGGCCCCGGCCTGGGCCCCGGACCTCGACCTGATCGGAGCCGTGGCCATCGCCCCGGCCGGCGGCGCTCACGACCTGATCGCCGGGCTCAGGGACGCCCGCACACCAGCCCGCACACCAGCCCCCACGCTGGGCTTCCTGGCCTTGGTCCTGATCGGTGCCGCGGCCGCCGACCACACCGTGCGCGTGGACCGACTGCTCACCCCCGCCGCCCTGCGCCTGCTGGCCAAAGCCGAGATCGTCGGCATCGACGACCTCCTCGCCCCGGGCTCACCGGCACCGCTGGTGCCCGCCGGAGTGTTCCGTCCCGACGCCGATCTCGGCCCGTTGCTGAAGGTCCTTGCCGCAAACGACCCAGCCATGCTCCGGCCGCGCGTACCGGTGCTGATCGTCCAGGGCCACGACGACCCGATCGTGGCCCGGCGCAGCACCGACCACATCGCGCGCTCCCTGCGCGCCAGCGGCGCGAGGCTCGCTTACCGCCGGTATCCGGGCCGGGGCCACTACGACCTGATCGAGGCCGCGCACACCGAGAATGCCCGGTGGATCGACGCCCGGCTGGCCGAGACGACCTGACCGCGGCTGGGTCAGGGGCGCTGCTTGACCGCGGCCTGGGTGCCGCTGGTGATCAGTTCGTCCTGGTCGGGCGGCGGCGCGGGCTCGTCGCCTGGCTCCTTGTGGAAGCGGCCGTCCTTCATGATGTAATGCAGCTTGTCGTGGTCTTGCAGGGTGGTGATGTCGTCCAGCGGGTTGCCGTCGACCAGGATCATGTCGGCGAGGTAGCCGGGCTGGACCTGGCCGAGCTCGTCGGGCCGCAGCATGATCTGCCCGCCCAGGGCGGTAGCGGACAGGATGGCTTCCATCGGGGTGAAGCCGAGCCGTTCGACGAAGTGCTGCAGGTCGCGGGCGTAGGTGCCGTGCGGGATCCAGGCGAAGCCGTAGTCGCCGCCGGGCAGCACCCTGATGCCGCGGCGGTGCATCTCGCGAAGCCCGGCTTCGGCCATTTCCAGTTCTTTCTTGTAGCCGACGGCCTCGGCGGCTTCTTGCGGGAACCCGAACGCCTCGTCCTCGTACAGGGTGGCGATGAGCCAGTTGATGCCGGGGGCGACGAACACCCAGTCCTTGTTGGCCTCGAGCATGTCCATGCCCTCGGCGTCGGTGAAGCTGGCGTGGTAGGTGACGTCGACGTGGTGGCGGACGCACATCTTGACGCTTTCGGCGCTGCGGGCGTGGGCGCAGACGCGCTTGCCGCGGCGGTGGGCCTCGGTGACGGCGGCGGCGCATTCCTCGTCGGAGAAGTAGGTGTCCTCGGCCCGCTGGGTGCCGGTGATCTCCTCGCCGGTCATGGACAGCTTGATCTGGTCCACGCCGAGGTCGACGAGTTCGCGGACGGCCTTGCGCATGCCCTCGGGCCCGTCGGCGAACTTGGTGATGGACTTGATCAGGGCGCCGCCGGTGACGGCGATCTCGGGGCCGTTGGCGAGGTAGCGGGGGCCGGGGATGCGGCCGGCGTTGATGGCGTCGCGGCAGACCACGTCGAGGCGTTCCTTGGCCGAGGCGGCGCCCAGGCACATGGTGTAGCCGGAGTCGATGTAGGTGCGCGCTGACTCCAGGCAGAACAGCAGGTGTTCCTCGACCGGCATGGTGCCGAGCCCGTCCAGATCGGCGCTGTTGTTCCAGCTGAACCTGTTCGCGGGCCGGTCAGCCGTGCACGTACTCGCCGGGGGCGTCGCCGAGGACCGGGTACCGCTTGCTGCCCAGACCGGGGGGTTTGATGCGGTCACCTGCCCGGGCGTCGGACCAGGCGGTCCAGTCTTCCCACCAGGAACCGCGGTGCTTGCTGTTGGCTGAGCGCCACGCTTCGGGGTCGGGGCCGGCGTAATCGCTCGCCTCGTACCAGGCTTTCGGGCCGGGCGGGTTGACGATCCCGGCGATGTGCCCGCCGCTGGACAGCACGTAGCGCACGGCGCCGCCGAGCAGCCCGCCGGTCTTGTAAGAGGAATGCCACGGCACGATGTGGTCGTTGATCGCCCCCACCACGTACGTGTCGTTGCGCACCGAGGCCAGCGAGAGCTGTTGCCCGGCCAGCTCAAGCTCGCCTTTAGCCAGCTCGTTGCGCATGTACAGCGAGCGCAGGTAGAACGAGTGCATCGCGGCGGGCATCCGGGTGCTGTCCCCGTTCCAGGCCAGGATGTCGAAGGCCGGCGGGTCCTGGCCCATCAGCCAGCTTGAAACCACGTAGTTGAATATCAGGTCGTTGGCGCGGAGCATGTCGAAGGTCCCGGCCATCTGGGCACCGTCAAGCACGCCGGTGGCGGCCATCTGCTTCTCCAGCCGGGCCACGGTCTTCTCGTCGGTGAACACCCCAAGGACGCCGGGTTCGCTGTAGTCCAGCAGAGTGTTCAGCATCGTGATGGACCCGATCCGGTCGTCACCCTTTTCGGTGAGGTAGGCGGCGAGCATGGCGGTCAGCGCGCCGCCCAGGCACAGCCCGATGATGTCGATCGTGGGCGCGCCGGTGATCTCGGCGATGACNNTCGGGGTTGCGGTAGGAGATCGCGAACACGGTCCGCTCGTGCTGGACCGCCCACTCCAGGAAGCTGCGGTCCGGGGCGAGGTCCATGACGTAGTACTTGTTGATCCATGGCGGGCTGGCCAGCACCGGGACCGCGCGGACCTGCGGGGTCTGCGGCGCGTACTGGATCAGCTCCATCAGGTCGTTCTTGAACACGACTTTGCCGGGCGTAGCGGCCAGGTTCTCCCCGACCCGGAACGGCCGGGTGTCGACCTGCCGGGGCCGGCCGCCGTTGTTGACCAGGTCGTCAGCGAAGTGGGCGGCGCCGCTGGTCAGGCTAGCGCCGCCGGTCTCAAGCGCCCGCTTGAGCGCGGCCGGGTTGGTGGCCAGGAAGTTGGTCGGCGAGGTCGCGTCGAGCAGGAAGCCGGTCGTGAGCGCGGCCTTGGCGTCATCGACAGGATCCCCGGCCCCGGCCGCCAGCAGGTCGCTGACCAGCCGGGAGGCGGCCAGGTGCGCCTGGCGGACGGCGAAGAACGCGGGGTGGTCCGTCCAGGCCGGGTCGGCGAACCGCTTGTCGCGGTCCGGCACCGGGACCGGCGGCGGCGCGTCGACGCCTAGCCAGCGGGCCGTGGCCACCGGCCCGGCCAGCGCCAGGCTGGCCCCGTACCGCAGCCACGCCGCAGCGGCCGCACCCGGGTTGCCTGCGGCGCGCTGCAGCACCGCCTGCGTGGACTGGCCCAGGCCCGCCGCATCCACTGAGGCGAGCATGTCGGCTTCGGGACCAAGCGCCGCCGCCGCCGACTCCCCGGCCTGCCGCGCCGTCTCTTGTGCGTTCATGTCCACCATCGGTGCTCCTTCGATTCGAAACGTGCATCAATGTGCCAGCACCCGAAGGTCCCCGCTCCCGGTTTGGGAGCGGGGACAAAGGCCCGAGCAGCCTTCACTATCCAGTTAGATCCGTTCGAACACCGCGGCGATGCCCTGGCCGCCGCCGATGCACATGGTAACCAGCGCGTACTTGCCTGATTCCATGATCATTTTCCTCACATGTCCAGTCCGCCGTTGACGGCCCAGACCTGTCCGGTGATGTACGAGGACGCATCGGCCGCCAGGAAGGTGACTACCCGGGCGATCTCTTCCGGCGTGCCGAGGCGGCCGACCGGGATCTGGGCCCGGATCCGGTCCAGTACCTTGTCCGGGATGGTGGCCATCATGTCGGTGGCGACGTAGCCGGGGGTGACCGCGTTGACGGTGAGCCCGATCCCGGCCCCGACCGGATGCTGGGCCCGGTGCCGCTGGAAAAGGGTCTCCCTGGCCAGTGACTTGGTCAGACCGAACAGGCCGGACTTGGACGCGGCGTAGTTGACCTGGCCGATGTTGCCGGTCTCGCCGATGACCGAGGACACGTTGATGACCCGGCCGTGGCCGCGCTGGATCATGTACTCGACCGCGGCCTGGGCCATGAAGAAGGCGCCGGACAGGTTGACCGCGATGACCCTCTGCCAATCCTCGTCGGTCATCTTGGCCACGGTCCGGTCGATGGTGATGCCGGCGTTGTTCACCAGGATGTCGACCTGGCCCTGCTGGTCGATCACCTCGTGCAGTACCCGGCGGCAGTCATCGGCATGGCCGATGTTGCCCTCGTGCACGGTGACCCGCTGGTCCGGATGCTCAGCGGCGACGTCGGCCAGGAACTTCTCCGCGGCCTCGTGGCCGTGCCAGAAGCCGGCCGCGACGTTCGCGCCCTGGTCGGCCAGCTCCCGGCAGATGGCGGCGCCGATGCCGCGGGTGCCGCCGGTGACCAGCGCCACCCGGCCCTGGACCAGGCCTGGCCGGGTCTCTCGTGGTTGCTTGTGCTCCTCAGCTGAGGTTGTCATCGCGTGCTTCCTGTCTCCGGCGCGCCCGTGGATGCTTGGTCGTCCGCCGTGGTGGCCTGCTGAAGCTTGGCCAGCACGGACGGGTCGCCGAGGGTGGTGGCGTCGCCGGGATGACGGCCCTCCGCGATATCGCGCAGCAGCCTGCGCATGATCTTGCCGGACCGGGTTTTGGGCACGTCGTCGGCCCAGATGATCCGCTTGGGCCGGGCGAGCTTGCCGATCCGCTCGGCTACGTGCTGACGCAGTGTCTCCTTGAGCGCGGGCTCGGCGGCCGTGCCGGCCCGCAGCGTGACGTAGGCCACGATGGACTGGCCGGTGAGTTCGTCGCTGACCGCGATGACCGCGGCCTCGGCGACCACCGGGTGCGCCACCAGCGCCGACTCGACCTCGGCGGTGGACAGCCGGTGGCCGGAGACGTTGATGACGTCGTCGATCCGCCCGGTGATCCAGAAGTAGCCGTCCTCGTCGCGCCGGGCACCGTCGCCGACGAAGTAGTTCCTGGGACCGAACCGGGTGAAGTAGGTCTGGACGAACCGGTCCGGATCCTTGTACAGGCCACGGAGCATGCTGGGCCAGGGCTGAGTCAGCACCAGCACGCCGCTGCCCTCGTCGATCTCCTCGCCCGCCTCGCCGAACAGGGCCGCGGACACCCCAGGCAACGGGCGGGTCGCCGAGCCTGGCTTGGTGGCCGTCAGGCCGGGCAGCGGCGAGATCATGATGCATCCGGTCTCGGTCTGCCACCACGTGTCGACGATCGGGCAGCGCTCGCCGCCGATGACCGTGTGGTACCACAGCCAGGCCTTGGGGTTTATCGGCTCGCCGACGGAGCCGAGCAGCCGCAGCGAGGAAAGGTCATGCTTGGCGGGGTACTGGACGCCCCATTTCATGCAGGCGCGGATGGCGGTCGGTGCGGTGTAGAAGACGGACACGCGGTACCGCTCGACGATGTCCCACCAGATGTCCTTGTCCGGGTAGTCCGGCGCGCCTTCGAACATCACCGAGGTGCAGCCGTTGGCCATCGGGCCGTAGACGACATAGGAGTGGCCGGTGATCCAGCCGACGTCGGCGGTGCACCAGAAGACGTCACGCTCCGGGTTCAGGTCGAACACCATGGCGGTGGTGGTGGCGACACCGGTCAGGTACCCGCCGGTAGTGTGCACGATGCCCTTCGGCTTGGCCGTGGAACCAGATGAGTAGAGCAGGAACAGCGGGTGCTCGGCCTCCATCGGCTCCGCCGGGCAATCGGGGTCGGCGCCGGCCAGCAGCTCGTCGTACCACACATCGCGACCGCGCCGCATCGGAGCGGGTGAGCCCGCGGACCGGACGACGACGATGGTCTGCAGCGTGGCCAGGTCGTCCACGGCGGCGTCGACGGCGGATTTGATCGGGACCGTCTTGCCCTTGCGGCGGCTGCTGTCCGCCGTGATCAAGGCCTTCGCGGACGACACCTCGAGCCGCTCCCGCACCGCGGACGGGGCGAAGCCGCCGAAGACCACGTTGTGCGGGGCGCCGATCCTGGCGCAGGCCAGCATGGCCACCACGACCTCGGGGATCATCGGGAGGTAGATCCCGACCACATCCCCCTTGGTGACGCCGCGTGCCTTCAGCCCGTTCGCCAGCCGCTGCACGTCGGCGAGCAGTTCGGCGTAGGTAAGGTCGCGCTGCTCGCCTTCCTCGCCGTGCCAGTGAAAGGCCACCCGGTCGCCATGGCCGGCCTGAACGTGCCGGTCGAGGCAGTTGTACGACACGTTGAGCGTGCCGTCGGCGAACCACCGGTAGAACGGCGGATTGCTGTCGTCGAGCACCTCGGTGAACGGGGTGGCCCAGTCCAGCCGCTGGCGGGCCTGATCGGCCCACCATGCAGGCGGATTGGCCGCGGCCTGCTCATACACGGCGGGATCCGCGACCCTCGCCTGGGCGGTGAACCCGGCGGGCGGGGCGAAGTCCTTGACCTGGAGCAGAAGGTCCAGACGCTTTTCTGCCTCTATGGGCGGTGTGGACATGGCGACCTCCTCGTCGCTAGGTTTGTAACGTTAGATAACAATTTGTTAACAAACATGCGCTCTTGGTACCTCGCCCGATAGAGGCTTAAGGCCCTTACCGGGCGGCCCTTCGGCCGCTGGCGCTCGCGGTGGTCCCGCCTAACGTGGCCTTGACGAGGAACTGACCTTCGCCGCCAGAACCCGACACAGGCAGTGAGAGACGTGACCGACAGGACCAGCCAGCGCGCAGAAAAGGCCCGGCTCCGGTTGCTGGCCCGGGTCCGGCTTGGCGCCCCGGCTCCCATGACGGCAGCCGAGCGGAAGATGCTCGAGGCGGTGCCGCACCGGCATACCCGCCGCGGGCGACGGCGAGGAGGACTGGCCACAGCAGCAACAGGTCTGGGTGGGCTTTTCAGCCACTACCCCGTATGGCACAGCGCGAAGGGCCTCCTGGTGACGTTGGGCTGGGTGGTGCTCGCTGGTGCAGTTGCCTGTGCGCTGGGGCTCGTCGGTTTTCGACTGAAGCCCATCTTCGGACTCATCGAGAGATTCTTCACGCTCTCCGTCATCGTCTGGATCTACCTCATCTCGATCGAGCTCATCCGCTCATAACGGGAATTACCCCCGGTGCAGGATGAGGAGGAACTCCGCCACGCCGTGGTTGGCGAGCGAGCCGAGGAAGCCGTATCCGGGTAGTCCCTTGATGTCCCAGGCCGAGAAGTTGATCGGGATCGACCCGGCCACCTGCAGCGTGGTCCCGGCCCGGCGGCCCGACACGTTGAAGGTCACCTGGCGAGAGGCTCCGTTCAGCTCGAGCAGGCCCGTGGCCGTCACCCTGATCGTCGCGCCCGAGGCGAACGCGGGGCTCAGTGTCACCGGACTGGTCAGGGTGAACGTCGCCTCCGGATAGCGCGCAGTGCCGAGGCTCTTGGCGAGCTGCTGCTGCGTCTTGCCGCCGACCTTTACCGCGGTGAGGTCGACGCGGATGGCTGCGCTGGTGAGCCGGCCGCCGGACATGACCAGGGCGCCGGTGACCGCAGAAGTCCTGCCGACCGTGTCGTTGCTGAAACCTAGGGCGGTCTGGCGGACCCGGAAACCCGCGAGCGAACCGGCCGCGACATCCCAGGTGCCGTCCAGCCGTCCAGTCGGCGCGCTGGCAGCGCCACCGGGCAGCGCCAGCGGAGCTGGGGTCGGCTGGAGCTTGATGAACAATCCAATGGCCAGGACCAGCAGAACGACGAGCCCGACGACGCCCGCCGCTACCCATCGCCCCCAGTGCCGCTTGCGTGACGCGTGGCCCGGGGCTTGGGGCGGTACCGTCTTCTGGCCGGTTCTATGGGCCATATCGTCTCCTTGGCCAGCGCCGGCCGCCTGCTCCGCGGGCCGCCGGGGTATGCCATCGTTCCTAGCCGACACCCGGCGTCAGGCCCAGAGTCCAACGTCCCAAGCGAGGAGGAAACGAGGGGAGAAGCAGGCGCAGGCGGGCCGGGTCCAGCGCGCCGCAAGTGACTAAGGTCCCGAACCCAGGGGGTCGGCCGACCCTGGGAGACCCGCGCGGTCCCTGGTCAGCTAGATGGCACCGCGGATTGTGCGAGACGTAGCCAGAAGACGCCGAACTCAGGGGATACCGATGAACACCCTTGACCTGTCCCGATGGCAGTTCGGGATCACCACCGTGTACCACTTCATCTTCATCCCGCTGACGATCGGCCTGGCGCTGGTGGTGGCCTGCCTGCAGACCTGGTGGCTGATCAAGAAGGACCCGGTCTACCTGCGGCTGACGAAGTTCTTCGGGAAGATCTTCCTGATCAACTTCGCGGTAGGCGTGGTCACCGGGATCGTGCAGGAATTCCAGTTCGGCATGAACTGGTCGGCCTACTCCGAGTTCGTCGGCAACGTCTTCGGCGCGCCGCTGGCGATGGAGGCGCTGCTCGCGTTCTTCATGGAGTCGACCTTCATCGGCCTGTGGATCTTCGGCTGGAACAAGCTGTCGCCGCGGCTGCACCTGGCCATGATCTGGCTGGCCGCCTTCGGCACGTCCATGTCGGCCTTCTTCATCCTGGCCGCCAACAGCTGGATGCAGCACCCGGTCGGCTACCGGGTCGTGCCCGGCACCCGCCGGGTCGAGCTGACTTCCATCTTCGCGCTGCTGACCAACTCCACCGTGCTGGCCGCCTGGCCGCACGTGTTCTTCGCCTCCTTCCTGGTGACCGGCGCGGTGATTATCGCCGTCAGCGCCTGGCACCTGGCCCGCAACTCCCAGGTCGACATTTTCCGTAAGGCCATCCGGATCGGCCTGGTGATCGCGCTCACCGCCGGGATCGCCAGCGCGGTGACCGGGGACATCCAGGCCCGGCTGATGGATTCCCAGCAGCCGATGAAGATGGCGGCCGCCGAGGCGCTCTACAACACCTCGGACGCGGCCTCCTTCTCGCTGTTCACCATCGGATCCCTGAACGGCAGCCAGGAACTGTGGAGCATCCGGGTTCCCTACCTGCTGTCGCTGATCGCCACCTTGAACCCGCACGGCACCGTGCAGGGGATCAACAACGTCGAGCGCGCCTACGACAAGAAATACGGCCCGGGCAGCTACAAGCCGATCATTCCGGTCACCTACTGGTCGTTCCACCTCATGATCGGCTTCGGCTCGCTGGCCGCGCTGCTGGCCGCGTTCGGGCTCTGGCTGACCCGGCGCCGCCGGATTCCGCGCAGCCGCTGGTTCTACCGGGTCGCGATCTGGGCCCTGCCCCTGCCCTACCTGGCCACCACGATGGGCTGGATCTTCACCGAGATGGGCCGCCAGCCCTGGACGGTGTTCGGCCTGCTGACCACCGCGCAGAGCGTCTCCGCGGGCGTGACCGTCTCCTCGGTGATCATCTCGCTGACCGTGTTCACCCTGCTGTACGCCGGCCTCGCCGCCATCGCGGGGTGGCTGACGATCCGCCACGTTCAGGCCGGGGCACCAGAAGAAATTGACGGAACGGGCCCCGGTTCCAGCGCCGAGGAACCGCTCCCCGTCTTCTCCTACTGAGAGCTAAGGACCTGCCATGAACCTGGCGACCTTCTGGTTCATCCTCATCGCGATCTTGTGGTCCGGGTACTTCGTGCTGGAGGGATTCGACTTCGGGGTCGGGATCCTGCTGCCGGTGCTTGGCCGGGACGACACCGACCGCCGGCTCATGATCAACGCGATCGGCCCGGTCTGGGACGGCAACGAGGTGTGGCTGCTGACCGCCGGGGGTGCGACGTTCGCCGCCTTCCCGCAGTGGTACGCCACCATGTTCAGCGGTTTCTACCTGCCCCTGCTGATCATCTTGGTGGCGCTGATCGTGCGCGGCGTCTGCTTCGAGTTCCGCAGCAAGGTGGATAGCCCGCGCTGGCGCGCCAACTGGGACCGGGCCATCTTCGCCGGGTCGGCGCTGCCCGCGTTGCTGTGGGGGGTGGCCTTCGCCAACATCGTGCGCGGGGTGCCGCTGGACGCCGCGCACGTCTACACCGGCAACCTGCTGACCCTGCTCAACTGGTACGGCCTGCTCGGCGGGCTGGTCACGCTGAGCCTGTTCACGCTGCACGGCGCGATCTTCCTCGGCCTCAAGACCACCGGCGAGCTCCGAGCCCGGGCCCGGCGGATGGCCGTCCGGACCGCCCTGGTCGCCGTGCCCCTGGCCGCGGTCTTCCTGGCCGTCACCCAGGTCAGCCACGGCAGGCCGGCTACCGACGTCACCGCCGCCCTGGCCGCGGTCGCCCTGATCGGCGGCGCGGCCGCAGCGCTGCGCGGCCGGGAGGGCTGGGCCTTCGCCGGCACCGCCGTCACCCTCCTGCTGGCCGTCGCCACCCTGTTCGGCGACCTGTGGCCGAACGTGTTCCCGTCGAGCACCTCAGCCGCGTTCAGCCTGACCGTCAACAACGCCTCCTCGCCGCACTACACGCTGGTCGTGATGAGCTGGGTGGCGCTGATCTTCACCCCGGTCGTGCTCGGCTACCAGAGCTGGTCCTACTGGGTCTTCCGCAAGCGGCTGACCAGATCCGACATCCCGGGCGGCCGGTCGGCGCCGGTCCCGCCGCCGGTGACCGGGCCTGAGCCCCCGGCGCCCGTCGGCGGCCTCGAGCCCGCCGGCGGGGTTGAGCCCGTGGCGCCCACTGGCGGCCTTGAGGCCGCCGGCGGGCGGTCGTGAAGCCGCTGGATCCGCGGCTCCTGCGTTACTCGGCCGCGGCCCGCGGCTACCTCGCGGTCACGGTCGCTCTGGGCCTGGCCGCCACCGGCCTGATCCTGATCCAGGCCAGCCTGCTGGCCCGCCTGCTGGCCGGTGCAGCCACCGGAACCGGCCTCACCGTGCTGGCCGGCGCGCTGGTGGCCCTGGTGGGCGTGCTGGTGGCCCGGGCCGCGGCCAGCTACGGCGGTGAGGTCACCGCGCTGCGGGCGGCGGCCGTGGTGAAGTCACAGCTGCGGCGGCGTCTGGTCGATCACGCGCTCCGGCTGGGGCCCTCCTGGCTGGCCCGTCATCGGTCCGGTGAGGTCACCACGCTGGCCACCAGGGGCCTGGACGGGCTGGATGCCTACTTCGCCCGCTACCTGCCGCAACTCGTGCTGGCCTGCCTGGTCCCGTTCGCCGTGCTGATCCGGGTCGCGTTCGCGGACTGGATCTCCGCCGTGGTCATCGGCGTCACCCTGCCGCTGATCCCAGTGTTCGCCATCCTGGTCGGACTACACACCAAGGCGACCACGCAGCGGCAGTGGCGGCTGCTGGCCCGGCTCGGCGGCCACTTCCTGGACGTGGTCGAAGGGCTGCCGACGCTCAAGCTGTTCGGCCGCGGCAAGCCGCAGGCCGAGGTGATCGGCAAGGTCACCGAAGAGTACCGGGCCGTCACCATGTCGACCCTGCGGGTCGCGTTCCTGTCCGGCTTCGTGCTGGAGCTGGCCGCCGCCCTGGCCACCGCGCTGGTCGCGGTCGAGGTCGGGCTGCGCCTGCTGGCCGGGCACATGAGCTATCAGACCGCGCTGCTCGTCCTGCTGCTCACCCCCGAGGCCTACCTGCCGCTGCGCGCGGTCGGCGCCCAGTTCCACGCCAGCACCGAGGGCGCCGCCGCGGCCCGCGACGTCTTCGAGATCCTCGACACCCCAGCCCCCGCGTCCGCCGGCCCGGACACCCCCACCGCGGCCCCGAACCTCCCGGCCCCCGTGCGCCACGTGTCCCTTCGGGACAACACCATCAAGCTCAGCGGAGTGTCCCTGGCCTACCCAGGGCGTGACCGCCAGGCCCTGTCCGGCCTGAACCTCACCATCCGGCCGGGCGACCGGATCACGCTGGCCGGCTCGAGCGGGGCGGGCAAGAGCTCGCTGCTGGCGCTGCTGCTGCGCTTCGCCGAGCCGACCGGCGGCCGGATCGAGGTCGGCGGCGTCGACCTCACCTCGATCCCGGTCGCCGACTGGCGCCGCCAGATCAGCTGGGTCTCGCAGCAGCCCTACCTGTTCACCGCGTCGGTCGCCGACAACATCGCGCTCGGCCAGCCGGAGGCGAGCCCGCAGGCCATCGCCCGGGCCGCGCAGGCGACGGGAGCGGCCGAGTTCATCGAAGACCTGCCCGGTGGCTACGCCACCGAGGTCGGGGAGCGCGGCCTGCGGCTGTCATCGGGCCAGCGCCAGCAGATCGCGCTCGCCCGCGCGTTCCTGCGCGCCGCTCCGTTGCTCCTGCTGGACGAGCCCACCGCGCACCTGGACGCGGTCAGCGCTCACCGGCTCGAGGAGGCCATCGCCACGCTGATGGCCGACCGAACCGTGATCCAGGTAACGCACAGTCAGAATCAAACACGTGACATCGGCCGGCTCTTCACCCTCGACCACGGCATCCTCCGCCAGGCCTCATCCCCATGCCTGACCCCGGCGCCCGCTCTGCTGGCGGCCACCTCATGACCACTCTCACCTCGGGCCGCCACCCGCTGCTGCGACTGCTACTCCTGGCCCGGCCGATGCGGCGCGAGCTGCTGTTCGCCGTGCTGGCCGGCGCGGTCGGCTGCGGCTGCGGAGTGGCCCTGCTGGCCACCGCCGGGTTCCTGCTCGCCCGCGCCTCGCAACACCCCAACATCGTGGCGATCTCGATCGCGGTGGTCCTGGTCCGCGCGCTCAGCGTCGGCCGCGGGCTGCTGCGCTACCTCGAGCGCCTGTTCTCCCACGACGTGGCCTTCCGCGTGCTCGCCGACGTCCGGGTGGCGATCTACCGGCGGCTGGAACGCCTCGCCCCGGCGGGACTGGCCGCCTTCCGGTCCGGCGACATGCTCACCCGGCTGATCAGCGACGTGGACGCGACCCAGGACCTGTTCATCCGCGGCATCGCCCCGCCGCTGACCGCGGCGCTGGTCGGGGCGGGCGCGACCACGGCGGTCCTGCTTATCCTCGCCCCGGCGGCCGGGGTGCTCGCGGCCGGCCTGCTGGCCGCCGGGGTCGTGGTCCCCCTGGTCACCGTCGCGTCGGCCCGCAGGGCAGCGCAACGGGCCGCG
>PMST01000227.1 GCA_003168295.1 Actinomycetota bacterium | reverse complement strand
CTACGGACCTGGAGACTGCCGAGCTGGCCAAGGTGGCGGCGAACGCCTACCTGGCCACAAAGGTCTCCTTCATTAATGCGATGGCGGAAGTATGCGAGACCGCAGGAGGAAATGTCTATGCGCTATCCCAGATCCTCGGTGCTGACGCGCGCATCGGCTCGGCCTTCCTGCGCCCTGGGCTCGGCTTCGGCGGGGGCTGCCTGCCGAAGGACATCCGCGCGTTCATAGCCCGAGTTTCTGATCTGGAGATAGGCCAGGCCCTGGCTTTCCTGCGCGAGGTGGACTCGATCAATCTACGGCGGCGGACCAGAGCGGCTGATCTGGCCGGCGAACTGGCCGGCGGGGATCTCGCCGGCGTGCCCGTGTGCGTGCTCGGCGCCGCATTCAAGCCTGGCTCTGACGACGTACGGGACTCCCCCGCCCTGGATGTAGCGCAGATCCTTCACGGTATGGGGGCGCAAGTAACCGTCTACGATCCGGCCGCGCTAGCTAATGCTCGCCGCACGTACCCGGAACTCAGCTACGCCGCGACGCTGGCCGAGGCCGCGCAGGACGCACAGGTCGTGCTTGTGCTGACCGAATGGCCGGAATTCGCCGACCTCAGGCCCGGCGAACTGGCCACCCTCGTGGCGCGACGGAACATCGTGGACGCTCGGAACGTCCTGGATTCAGAGCTATGGCGCGAGGCTGGCTGGAACTTCCGGGCTCTCGGAGTGGCCCTGACCCAGCCGGTCTCGTCGCCTGTGAGGTAGGCCCACGACCAGCCGCTCGCTACAAGCCGGCGGCCGGGTTGGTAGTGCTCGTGCTCGCCGTGACGGCGGAGCTAGCAGTGCTCGCCGTGACAGCGGAGCTAGCAGTGCTCGCGGTCGTGGCGGCCGTGCTGGCGACGTTGGAAACGGTACCCCCGGCGTTCGCTACCGTGGTATTCGCCGTATGCGCGACACCCGCCACCGCGTTACCGGCCGTACTGGTAACGCCGGTCACCGCGTTACCCGCCGTACTGGTCACGGCGGTCACCGTGTTGCCGACGGTGCTGGTCAGGCCCGAAACAGCGTTACCGGCCTTAGCAGCCACACCGGTCACTGCGTTGCCGGGCGTGATGGTCAAACCCGACGCCGCGGTACCCACAGTGGTCGTCAGACCCGACACCGTATTGCCGGTCGTGCTGGTCAGGCCGGTCACCGTATTTCTAGCGGCGCGGGCTGCAGCCGACACCGTGCTGCCGGCCGTACTGGCGATGGCGGCGCCTGATGCTGAGGCGGCGGGCAGGGCACGGGCGCCCGTCCCGGATGGCGGGGTTGCTCTGGCCGGCGGACCACTCTCGGCCGGCGGACCACTCGCGGCCAGTGAACCACTCGCGGCCAGTGAACCGGTTCCGGCTGGCGAACCGGTTCCGGCTGCGCCTCCGCCTCCGGCTCCGCCGCCACCGTGCGAGCGCTTGGGGAGGACGAGGGCGGATGTCGCCGGAGCGGGCGCGGCCGCCTGCACGGTGACGTGCGAGGGCGAACTGGTGACTGGGGTGATGTTGACCGCGAGCAGCATGCCGCCAGCCACGGCTATCCCCGCCGCCGCGCTGGCGGCCGCGGTCACTGGATGCGGGCGCCATGTGCGCCAGTGCCCGGCCAGGCCCGCGCGGAGGATCGTCGTGCGTTTGGCCGAGCCGAGGGCGGAGGCCGCGGCGGCCAGCGCGGCCGGGGTCAGGATCGCGCCGAGCCGGCTGTTGAGCTCGGTGAGCTCGGTGAACAGGTCCTGGCAGGCCGGGCAGTGCCCGAGGTGCTCTTGCATGGCCGCCCGGCGGCGCTGGCTGAGCCGGCCACGCGCCCCGGCACCGAACTCGGCCGCATAGGTGCGGCATGCCAGCGGGATATTCGCGCCGACATGCTCCTCCAGGTAGGCCTGCCTGAGCCCTTCCCGCGCCCGCATCGCCAGAGCGGAGACGCCGTTGGCGGACAGGCCGAACATGGGTGCCACCGCCGCCGGGGCCTTGCCCTCCACCTCCAGCTGCCACAGAACCGCGCGCCAGCGCGCGGGCAGCCGGCCGAAGGCCCTGGTCACGAGGCGCGCCTCGTCACGCGCTTCTACCTGGGTTTCCGCGGCGCTGCCTAGGCCGGGGTTAATGCGGCCACCTCCGGCCGCCGGCTCCCCGGCCGCCACGTCCATGTCGCCGACCACCGTCAGGCGGCGCCTGGCCCGCAGCCAGTCGTTAGCCGCGTTGCGAACCGCGGTCAGCAGGTACCCACGGAACGTCTGGCTCGGGCCGCCGCCGGACCGGATAGCGGCCAGCACCCGGGCGAAGGCCTCAGCCACGATGTCATCGGCCACATCGGGGGACACCATCGACAGTGCGAGCCGCCGCGCAGCGGGCGTGTGCTCGACGTAAAGCTCTTCGTAGGACCGTACGCCGGGGGAACCGTCACCTAGGTCAAGTGAAGGGTCAAGCATCATGATTCTCCCGTGGCCCGTCTGGCGTCAGCACAATTTACATAAGCTCCGGCTTTCCCCGGTGGCGTCCGATAAACACTTCCCATGGCCGGCCTTTGGCGATCGGAGAAACCAGGACCGTTCGGCCCGAGGAATCTTTTGCCGGGGCGACGGGTCAGCCCCGTCAGGCCGTCAGCTCATGCCCGTCGTGGAGGCGGACAGCGAGCGGGGGTCGCGCTGGCGCCAGGCGCCGCGGGCCTGGGCGGCCAGGAAATCGTCGACGACGCGGTTGAAGACGTCGGGTTCCTCCAGGTTGGCGGTGTGGCCGGTGCGCGGCAGCACGACGAGGCCGCTCGCGGGGATGGTGCGCTTGAGCATGAGCGCGGGTTCCAGGCAGCCCTCGTCCTCGTCGCCGACCAGCACCAGGACGGGAACGCGCACCTGGGCCAGCTCGGCGGTGAGCTCGTAGAGGGACGGGCGGGCGGCCTGGACGCCGCGCATGGTCAGGGCGGAGCCGAGCGAGGAGTGCGCGGCCAGCGCCGCGGCGAACTCGGTCCAGCCGCGCGGATTCTTGTTCTGGAACTGGACCCGGGCCGGGCCGATCGCGTAGCGCTCGGCGACCTTGGCCGCGCCTTCGGCCGCGAACGCCGCCGCCGTGATCATCGACTCAGCGCGGAAGGCCTCGGCGCGCTCAGGCTGAGCGCCGTATCCGGCCCCGGCGACCACCGCCGAGGTAATCCGGTCCGGGTGAGCCAGGACAAGGTGGAGCGCGGTGAAACCGCCCATCGACAGGCCGACCACGTTCGCCTGGCCGATGCCGAGGCCGTCGAGTACCGCGATCGCGTCCGCCACCGCGCGCTTCTGCGAGTAGGCGGCCGGATCGGTAGGCACGTCCGAGGGCAGGTAGCCGCGGGCGGCGTAGGTGACGCAGCGGTAGGCCGCGGAGAAGAACCGGACCTGCGGCTCCCAGCTGCGGTGGTCGCCGGCGAACTCGTGGAGGAACAGGAGCGGCTCTCCCGCGCCGGTCTCCTCGGCGTGCAAGGTGACGCCGTCGTCGGTCACGATCGCTGGCATAACGCCCCCCTCAGGTCTTTCGACGGGCCTTACTCTGTCATTTCTTTCACCGGTTCGGCGCCCATTATGTGCTGGTAAGTCCGCGCTGACGCGCTGGCCGCGTCGCCATCCGACAGAGCGGTGAGGATCTCGTCGTGCTGGCGGGCGGACTCGGCGTGGGTGCGTGACACCCTAGGACCGCCGTGCAGCGACGCCCAGAGCAGCCGCATCAGGGACAGCAGCAGCGGGCTGCGGGCGTAGGAGTACACGGTGAAGTGAAACTCCCGGTTCAGCTCCGCGTAGGAGGGGTCGTCATCGGCGAGCGCGCGCATCTTCTCGTTCAGGTCCCGCAGCCGGGCCAGGCCATCCGCGTCGATCTTGCGGGCCGACAGCGACGCACCGAGCGATTCGAGCGCCGCGCGGATCTGGAAGTTCTCCTCGACCCGGCCCTCGTCGGACGCCACTACCGTGAAGCCCCGGTGGGTGTCGCAGACCAGCAGCCCTTCGGATTCCAGCCGGCGCATCGCCTCCCGGACCGGGGTCTGGCTGACCCCGAACCGCTGGGCGAGGTCCCGCTGGCGCAGCTGCTCCCCCGGGCCGAGCCCGCCGGTGATGATCAGCTCGCGGATGAGCGCGGCCACCAGGTCGGTCTTGCTGACGTAGCCGGGCGTCTCAGCCGTCACGCGGCGCCCTCCCTTCGGTCGGCGAGGGCGCGGACGCGAGCCGGGGTCAGCGGGAGCTGCCCGATACCGCCGGCCAGCCCGAGCGCGTCCCGGACCGCGTTCGCCACGGCCGCGCCGACCGCGTTGACGCCGCCTTCGCCCGCCCCCATCACGCCGAGCGGGTTGCCTGGCGACGGGGCGTCCTGCGTCAGCAGCACGTCGACCGGCGGTATTTCCGCCGCGGTCGGCATCCGGTACTCGATGAACGTGATCGCCTGCGGCTGTCCGGCGTCGTCGTAGCTGAACTCCTCGAACAGCGCCCCGCCGATCCCCTGGGCCACGCCGCCGATCAGCTGGCCCTCCACCAGCATCGGGTTGATCGCGCGTCCCACCTCGTAGGCCACCAGATACCTGAGCACCCGGACCCGCCCCGTCCCGACGTCCACCTCCACGACCGCGGCATGCACGCCATAGGGGTAGGTCATCCGCGCGACCTCGAACCGGCGGCGCGCGGACAGGCCAGCCGGCTCGCCGTCGGCAAGGTACCCGCCGGCCGGCCCGGCCGCCCGGGCGACGGCGGCCAGGGTGACGCGGGCGTTCGGGTCGCCGCGGACGCCGATGGATCCGTCGCGGACCTCCAGGTCTTCCTCGGCCGCCTCGAGCATCCGAGCCGCCAGCTGGACCGCCCGCTCCCGCACCGCGGTGGCCGCCTGGTGGACCGCGGTGCCGCCCACCACGGTCGACCGCGACGCCCACGATCCGGCCCCGAACGGCTGGGCGGCCGTGTCGCCTGCGACCACCCGCACGACAAGCGGATCGACGCCGAGCGCGTCCGCGGCGATCTGGGCGAGCACGGTCTCGATGCCCTGGCCGACCGAAGTCCCGCCGGAGAACACGTGGACGGTGCCCGACTTGCTCACGGTGACGTCAGCGGTTTCCTGTGGCCCCAGGCCGCTCTTCTCCACGAACATGGCCAGGCCGAATCCGCGCGGCTTGGGGCCGGCCGCGCCACCCGGACTGATGCCGCCCGGACTTACCAGGTGCGCCTCCGTCCGGTATCCGAGGCGGTCCGCCTCCTTGACCGCGGCGGCGAGCAGGGCCGGGTAGTCGCCGGTGTCCAGGACCAGGTCGGTGCCGAGCGTGGTGATATGGCGGTCGTGCGGCATGTCGTCTTTGGTCAGGAGATTGCGCTCGCGCAGCTCGATGGGGTCGATGCCGAGCTGGGTGGCGGCCACGTCGAGCAGGTGCTCACGCGCCGAGGTGCCCTCGAACCGGCCCGGAGCCCGGTAGGTACCGCATGGGGTCTTGTTAGTGAGCACCACCCTGACCCGGCCCCGGTAGGCGGGAATCCGGTAGGGCCCTGGGAGCATCGCTACGGTCAGTTCGGGGACGGCCACGCCGTGGGTCCGGCAGTAGGCGCCGTTGTCGTGAACGATGTCGTCCCGCAGGCCCGTGATGCGGCCGCCGTCGTCGAAGGCGGCGGCGATGCGGTGGTGCTGCTGGCGGGAATGGTTCGCCGCCATCAGATGCTCGGCCCGGTCTTCGGCCCACTTGACCGGGCGCCCCAGCCTGATAGCCAGCCAGGGGATGAGGAAATCTTCCGGGTAGAACTCGCCCCTGATGCCAAAACCGCCGCCGGCGTCGATGGCGTGCACGTGAATGAGCGCCTCGTCCAGGCCGAGCATGCCTGCCAGCAGGTCGCGGTTGAACACCGGGACCTTGGTCATGCCGAAGATGTCGAGCTCGCTCAGGTCTGAGTTCTCCGGCCCAGGCACCGCCAGCAGGCAGCGGGGCTCGAGCGGGACCCCGGTGTGCCGGCCGATCGCCAGCTCGATGCTGACCACGTGGCGGGCGCCGGCGAAGGCGGCGTCGGTGTCGCCGAAGCCGAGGGTGAGCTCAGCGGCCGTGTGCTCGCCGGCGTCGGCGCTGACCGCATCGATGACCGCGGGCAGCTCCGCGATGTCGATGACCACCAGCTCGGCGGCGTCCTCGCACGCGTACGGGTCGTCGCCGACCACGACGGCCAGCGGCTCGCCCACGTAACGGACCGTATCGGCGGCGAGCACCGGCTGCAGATACGGGCTGAGATCGGCGCTGCCCACCGCCAGCCGGACCGGGATGACCAGCCCGGGAGGCAGGTCCTTCGCGGTGATGATTTTCGTGATGCCCGGGGCGCTCGCGGCTTCGGTGACGTCGAGGCCGCGAACCTGCCCGTGGGCAGAAGGAGAGCGGACGATCCTGGCCCACAACTGGCCGGGGACGCTGATGTCGTCGCCGAACCGGCCGCGGCCCCGCAGCAGACGGGGATCCTCCTTACGCGGCAGCCGGGCGCCGATCACGCTCACGAGGAGCTGCCCTTAGCGTCCCCGCGGGCTCGCGCGGTGGCCAGGACCGCCTCGACGATGCCCTGGTAGCCGGTGCAGCGGCACAGGTTGGCCGCGACCAGCTCGCGGGCGCGAGCCTCGGTCAGCGCGGCTGTATCGCTGTCGGCAAAGTAGGCCTCGGCGAGCATGAGGAAGCCGGGGGTGCAGAAGCCGCACTGCAGCGCGTGGTGATCGCTGAAGGACTGCTGCAGATCCGACAGCTGCTCGCCGTGGGCGAGCCCTTCCACGGTGCGTACCTCGGCGCCGTCGGCCTGGACGCCAAAGACCAGGCAGGCGCGGACCGGGGCGTCGTTCAGGATCACCGTGCAGGCACCGCAGATGCCGTGCTCGCAGCCCAGGTGCGTGCCGGTGTAGCCCAGGTCGTGGCGGAGCATGTCGGCGAGCGTCCGGCGCGCCTCGACGACCAGGTCGTGGTCGCGGCCGTTGACCCTCAGCCTGATGGCGTGCATATCTCTCATGCAACGTCCTGCCGGTTGAGGGCGGCGCTGATGTCGGAGGGCAGCACCGGGATGTGATCGAAGCGCGTGCCGGTGTCGGACAGCGCGTCGTTGATGGCGCCAAGAACCGCCGCCGGAGCGCCGATCGTGCCGCCCTCCCCCATTCCCTTAGCGCCCGTCTCGCCGAACTGCGACGGCGTCTGCAGGTGGACGATGTCCACCGCGCACATCTCGGCCGCGGTGGGCGCCAGGTAGTCCATCAGCGTGGTGCTGACCGGCTGGCCCTCGAGGTCGAAGCAGACCCGCTCGAGCAGCGCGGCCGCCACGCCCTGGGTGACGCCGCCGCGCACCTGCCCGTCCACGACCATCGGGTTGATGACGACGCCGCAGTCCTCGACCACCAGGTACTTGTGCAGACGGATCGCGCCGGTGCCCGGGTCGATCACCACCATGGCCACGTGACAGGCGTTAGAGAACGTGCCCGGAGGGTCGAACGTCGCCCGGGCTTCCAGGCCGTACCGCAAGTCCTCCTCCAGCCGGTGCGCCTGGAAATGGACCAGCCTGGCCATTTCCGGGATAGGTACGGCCGCGCTGGCGTCACCGCGGATGCGCGCCACTCCCTCGGTCAGCTCCACGTCCGCCGGGCTGGCCTCGAGCAGGGACGCGGCCACCTTCCGCAGCTGGCTGGCCACGATCTCGGCGGCCCGGCCGGCCGCGCCGCCGCCGATGACCACCGAGCGGCTACCCCAGGTGCCCCAGCCGTAGGAGGCCAGGTCCGTGTCTCCCTGCCGCAGCCGGACCTGGTCCGGGTGCACGCCGAGCCGGTCGGCGACGATCTGCGCGAACGTCGTCTCGTGCCCCTGGCCGTGACCGCAGGTTCCGGTCGTGACGATGACCTCGCCGGTCGGGTCCATCCGCACCATGGCCGTGTCGTAGCCGGGCGTCATCCGCATCCGCCGCTGCGACATGGTGGGAGTACCGTACGCGGTGCGCTCGGAGAAGCAGGCGTAGCCGATCCCGGCTCGCAGTCCGGCGAGCCGGAGCCGATCGCATTCGGCCGGCCAGGCCTGCCCGGTCACGTGTTTTTCCGCCTGGTCGAGCGACTCGCGGTAGCTGCCCTCGTCATAGGTGATGCCATTGACCCCGGTGTAGGGGAACTCGCCGGGACTGATCAGGTTGATCCGGCGCACGTCGAGCGGATCCATTCCGAGGACCTCGGCGGCCTTTTCCATCAGCCGCTCCATGACCAGGACGATCTGCGGCCGTGACACCCCCCGGTAGGGCGCGGTGGGCGCCTTGTTGGTGGTGATGGCCCGGCCGCGGGCACGGTAGGCGGGCACCTTGTACACGCCGGGCAGTTCGGTCGAGGCCATCAGCGGCTCGACCGCGCAGGTGAACGGGAACGCGGAGTACGCTCCGATGTCGCAGTCGATCTCGGCGTCCAGGCCGAGGATCCGGCCGTCCCGGCTGAACGCGGCGCGCACCTGGTAGCGCTGCTCGTGCCCGTGGAACGCGGCGGCCAGGTTCTCCTGCCGGTCCTCGGCCCAGCGCACCGGCCGCCGCAGCCGCAGCGCGGCCGCCGCCACGGCGACCTCTTCCCGGCCGACGACGCACTTCAGGCCGAACCCGCCGCCGACGTCCGGGGCGATGACCCGCACCTGGCGCTCGGGCAGGCCTAGGGCCTGCGCGACGCCGGAACGGACCTGGTGCGGGACCTGGGTGGAGACGTGCAGGACCAGCTGATCGTCGCGGTCGTCCCACTCGGCCAGGCAGGCGCGCCCCTCAAGCGGCAGGGCGGCGACCCGGGCGCTGCTGAAGGTGGCGCTGAAGGTGACCGCGGCCGTCCCGAAGATTTCCCGCAGTCGGTCGTCGTCGAACATCAGCAGGTCAACCAGGCAGTTACCGCGGGCTTCTTCGTGCAGGACAGGCGCCTCGCGGGCGGTCGCGGCGTCGATGCTCGCCACCGCAGGCCGCGGATCCCAGTCCACCTCTACGAGTTCGATCGCGTCTTCGGCCCGGTAGGCATCGTCCGCGATCACCAGCGCGACCGGCTCGCCGACAAAGCGCACCTTGTCTCGGGCCAGGATGGGCATCCGGGTGGGCACGAACTCGTCCCGTTCCAGCAGGGCCAGCAGATACGGGTCACCGAGGGTAGCGGCGGTGAGGACCGTCTCCACGCCCGGCGCCTGCAAGGCGGCGGTCACGTCGATGGCGCCGACGCCCGCGTGGGCGTACGGGCTGCGGACGAAGGCGGCGTGCAGCAGGCCGGGCCGGGCCAGGTCGGCCACAAAGCGGCCCCGGCCGAGCAGCATCCTGCGGTCTTCCTTCCGCGGTACCCGGGCACCGACCCAGCGGCCGTTGAAGGGGACCGCCTGCGGGGTCACCGGGTGCCGCGGGGTCACCGGGTGCCACCGGGGAGCTGGCTGGGCGCGGGAAGCTGGCTTGCCTCGGCGAGGGCGCGTGACACCAGCGTGGCGGTCAGCCGGCGCCGGAACTCGCCGCTGCCGTGGGTGTCCTCCGGCGGGTCGACCTGGCTCGCGGCGTGCTCCCCCATGGCCTGCCAGGTGTCACTGGCCGCAGGCTGGCCGGACAGCGCGTCCGCGTTCACCTGGACCGGCAGCGGGCCGACGCCGCCGAGCACCACGCGCGCTGACCGGCAGATTCCGTCTTCGATGTCCGCGCTGACGGCGGCGGCGACGACCGCGAAGTCACCCTGTCGCTGGGCGAACTCGGTGAGCACCGCCCGCGGCGCGGGCCGGGGGAACCACAGCTCGGTGATCATCTCGTCGGCACTGGCCGCCGTGCTGTAATACCCCTCGAAGAACTCGGCGGCCGGGAGCGTGCGCTGCCGTTGCGGCCCGGTGAGGACCACCTGCGCATCGAGCAGCACGGCGAGCAGGCACCATTCCGACGCCGGGTCGGCGTGCGCGATGCTGCCGCCGAAGGTGCCGCGGCTGCGGATCGGATAGTGCCCGATCCACCGAGCCGAACGCGGCAGCACGCCGAACCCGGCCAGGACGTCCGGGTCGCGGCTGGTCTCAACGGTGCGGTGGGTGGTCAGCGCGCCGATGCGCAGCCCGTCCTGCGGGTCGGCCTTCAGGTAACTCAGGCCTTCGATCCTGGTCACATCGACAAGCGCGGTGGGCCGGGCCAGCCGGAAGTTCATCATCGGGACCAGGCTCAGCCCTCCGGCCAGGATCTTCGCCTCGTCGCCGAGTTCGGCGAGCAGCGCGACCGCCTCCGCGACGCTGTGCGCGCGATGATAGGCGAACGCCGCTGGCTTCACCTGACTCCTCGGGGTCCACTCGGTTATACAGATCCGGTGGGGTCATCGGTCCGCTGACTCCGGTTCATTTGGTATACCATATTTCAGACGTTTCGGGAGCCCAGCATTTTCCAGAGCCTGAGCATGCCGCATCCGCACCTGATGGTCGAGCACGACCCGGCCGGCTATCGCTGGCTGCGTCTGGCCCGGCCGCAGCGGCGCAACGCGCTCGACGTGAGCCTGACCGCTGCGATCAGGGACGCGCTGGCGGCCGAACCTTCGGTGCCCGTCCTGCTCGGCAGCGCCGATCCCGCGGTGTTCTGCGCGGGGGCCGACCTGACCATTTCCGATGCCGAACGGGCCGTGGTTTCAGACCTGATCTATGACTGCTGCAACACCATCATCACCAGACCCGGGCCGGTGATCGCCGTACTGTCCGGGGCCGCGGTCGGTGGCGGCGCGCAGCTGGCGGCGGCATCCGACCTGCGGATCGCGAGTCCAGCGGCCAGGCTGCGCTGGGCCGGGCCGCCCGGCCTGAACCTCACCGTGGGCGCCTGGCTGCTGCCCGACCTGGTCGGCCGTGGCCCGGCCATGGACCTGGTGCTGACCGGCCGCTGGCTGGAGGCGGCCGAGGCGCTGGCTCTCGGGCTGCTCAACCGTGTCTCGCCGGAGCCGGACGTCCTGGCCGAACAGATCGCCGCCGATCTCGCGCGGCGGGGCGTGGCGGCCGGGGTCAAACCGGTGATGGCGGCGGGAGGATTGCTTGACCGCCTGCAGGCCGAACGAGCAGCGAACCGGTCGGCCTGGGCGCAGCTAACGGGGCCGGTCCCTGCGCCTGCCGCGCGCGAGCCATGAGCGGTCTTGGCGAGCCATGAGCGGTTATGAGGACTGGAGCCTGGCGGGCTGGCGGACGCACCTGCCTGGCGTCGCGGACCCGCGCCAGTTCGTCTCGGGCCTGGGCGACGAGACGATTCCCGCGCTGGCGGCCGCGGCCGCGGACCGTGCTCCGGACCGGGTTGCGGTCACGGTCGACGGCGAGCCGGTCACCCACGCCGAGCTCGATGCCGCGGCGGGCCGGGTGGCGGCCTGGCTGGCGGGTCGCGTGCAGGCCGGCGACCGGGTGCTGCTCGCGGCCGGATCGAGCCTCGGTTTCGTTCGGTGCTATCTTGGCGCGCTCCGGGCCGGTGCCGTGGTCGTGCTCGCGAACCCTGCCTGCACGGCCGCCGAACTCGGGCATCTGGCCGCCGACTCCGGGGCGGTGCTGGCCTTCGCCGACCGTGAGCCGGCGAGGCTCCTGGCCGGGCTGAGACTTCTGGGGGCGGGCTCCGCGCAGCCGCTGGTCGTAGACGTCAGGGATCAGCCGGACGGCGCCGGCCCCGCACGCGGGTCCGGCTCCGCGCCGGGGAGCATGCCTCGCCCGCAGGACGCTGCGCTGCTCGCCTACACCTCGGGCACGACCGGAAGGCCTAAGGGCGTGCCGCTGACTCACCGCCAGCTCGCGGCCTCGATCAACTCCGCGATGGCGGCATGGCGGTGGAGCGGGGATGACGTGCTGGTGCACGCGCTGCCGCTGTATCACCAGCATGGCCTAGGCGGCCTGCACGCGGCGCTGATCGCGGGCGGCACGGTGCACATCCGGTCCAGGTTCACCGCGGCCGACCTGGCCCAGACCATCGACGCCACCCGGCCTAGCGTGCTGTTCGCGGTGCCTACCATCTACCAGGCCCTGGTGAACGCCGAAGTGCCCGCCGCACGCCTGCGGGCGCTGCGGCTCGCCGTCTGCGGCTCAGCCCCGCTGAGCCCGGTGCTCGCGGAGCGGCTGCCCCGCCTGCTCGGACGCCTGCCGCTGGTCAGGTACGGCACTACCGAGAGCGGGCTCAACGTCTCCAACCCGCTCGATACCCCGCGAGGGGAAACGATCGGGGTGCCGCTGCCCGGCGTGCTGACCCGGATCAGGACCGCGGATCCCCAGGCCGGTCCGGGAGCGGCCGATTTTGGCGTCGACGGCGAGATCCAGCTCCGCGGACCGCAGGTGTTCGCCGGCTACTGGCAGGACCCGGCGGCCACCGAAGCCGCGTTCACCACCGACGGCTGGTTCCGCACCGGCGACATCGGGGCGGTGGACCCGGTGACCGGGCATCTGATGATCCGCGGCCGGACCAAGGAAATGATCATCACGGGCGGCCTGAACGTCTATCCGGCCGAGGTGGAGATCGCGCTCGAGCTACATCCGTCGGTGTCCGAGGCGGCCGTGGCCGGTCTTCCGGATGACCGGTGGGGCGAGCAGGTGACCGCCTGGGTGGTGCTGCGAGACGGCCACGGGCTGGACGAGGCCGGGCTCATCGCGCACGCGCACACGGTGCTGACCGGGTACAAGTGCCCCAAGCGGGTGTTCCGGGTGACATCGCTGCCCCGGAACCACCTCGGCAAGATCATCCGCAGCGCCCTGGGGTAGGCCAGGGATGCTGCTAAGCGTGACCGCATGCTCTACGAGTTCAATCGGGTCTAGGCCATCCTCCCGCCCCCATCAGCTACGGTCAGGCATGCCCGGGTTTCCAGCTCGGCATAGCAAGGCGGGCTGGCTTGCGGCGGGATCAGCTGACTAGGGTAGTTCTCGAGCTGTCGGAGCAGGTTTGTCCGGTAGATCAGGACGAACCAGCTTGCCACTCGGTAGGTCGCGGCTGGCCTGCCGAAGTGGCGCTCGAACGTGGCCGCCGGGTACTGGCCAAGGTGGTCGGCGACCACGAAGGCGGCGTCGTACCGGGAGGCGTTGTACCAGAGGGCGTTTGTCTCCCAGTAGGGAACGAAGATCTTCTTGTCCTTTATGCCAACCGAGAGGATCTGAACCCTGTCGCCGGACTGCACGGTGACAACCGACGCATCCCAGTACCCGGCGATGCCGTACGTGAGTCGGTGCGCCTCGAGCCACGCGGCGAGGGGTGCCGTGGCCGGTCTCAGGGGCGGCTGGGTGGCCGCGGCGGCCAGCGGCACCAGCGCGGCAAGTATCGTCGCCGTGACCGCCAGGAAGGCCTGCGGCATCCCGGTGATCCGGGCGGGCACGCAGGCGCGCGCCGCAAGCACCGCCCCGCACGGCAGCACCAAGGCGATTTCGTGGGAGGCGATGGCCGACGGGAACACGGAGACCAGGAACACGCCGATGTTGAAGGCGATCGCAACGCACAGCAGCTGCTCAGCCCGGCCCGCGGCGCGCCAGGTCCAAGCCACCCGCCCCAGGCCGAACACGGCGGCCAGCAGACAGACCAGCCCGAAAGCGGCTCCGACGCTGCCCAGCCTGGTGTCCGGCGCGACGACCGACCCGAACAAGATGCGGACGTCTAGCCAGGTCGCGGCCGCGTTATGCGGCCATAGCCGCATGGGCGCGAACCGCGCTCCCGGCGCGACCATCGAGTACGCTCCCAGCTGCCGCATCGCCGCCCGCATCAGCGATTCCAGGGGCACGGACGCGGCGGCCGCAACCACCAGCGCCGCGTCGCCGGAGCGGAGCCGGCGCGCGGCCAGCATGCGGTAACCGCACACCAGCAGGACCGCCGGCACCGCGACGTAGCGGACGGTGAGGTCGCTGAGCTGGCCGGCGCACAAGATCACGCACAGCAGCGGCGCTGTGAACCGCCGGCCCGGGGCCCGGTCGATCAGCAGGAAGGACGCCAGCAGGAACGCGGAGGTTCCGATGTGGTCGGGCTCCTCCAGCAGCAGCCCCACGGACGACGTGGTCAGCAGAGGCGTGGAAAGCACCGTGACCACGACCGCGCAGCGGGCAACCCTGGCCGGACCGCGGCTGTCCTTCACGGCCAGGGCCACGGCGCAGACCACGACGATCAGGTACGTCAACGCGGATGCCACATGGGCGGCGAGGTTTCCCATCCCGAGCAACAACTCGGTGATCGCGTTCAGCGGTAGCTCGAAGAAGTAGAACGTCGCGTCGCCGATCAGCCAGCCGTGCAACAGGACATGACCGTGCAGCATGTCCCACGCCTGCAATGCATTGTTCGCCCCGTCCGAATTCACCCGCGAGCCAAGCGAGATCCTTAGCAGGAATGCGAATAGCGCCAGGCCACCGCCGACCCACGCCGCCGCAGCCCAGCAGCGGCGCGCCCCTGGACGCATTCCGCGATCTTCCTGGCCGGCACGTCGCTCGAGCTGGCGCACGGGAAGCGCCGCTCCCTGCATATCCGCCAATTCAGGACCACCCGGATACCGTTCGCCAGAACGCATACCAGGACCCTACTAGCCAGGAACTCGGCTTGGCAGGTTCGATGCCTCAAGCGCCGACTGGCCGCAGTCACCGCGGCAGGCCGCCGGCGCATCACTTCCCGGACAACTAACGCCGACCCGTGGTCACGACCTGGGCTCTACGAGTTAATCCTGGTTAGCAGGAGGCTGCCAATCTCACATACTTGATGACGGCCGCCAAGAATTACGGTATTTCCTGGCTGTGCGTTAGGGTGTGAACTTTAGAATTTCCATTTTGACGTCACCGGTTGTCGGACCACCGTAGGTGGATGGGCTGCCCGCGCCATCATGCCCCGCATCATCCCGGATAATTCTGGTCGGAAGACCAGCCCGGTGCTTTGTTCAGGGTGACATCGCTGCCCCGGAACCAGCTCGGCAAGATCATCCGCAGCGAGCTGAGGTAAGCACCGGGTAGACGAGGTCACTCTACCTAGGTAGAGTTTCGCGCATGTCACGCCGTGAGGTCTTCTCCGCTCAGGCTCGTCTCCGGGGCGGATGGCACGGTCTGACGCCGGGCGGATACGTGGGGATCGGCGTTCGGTTACCTCGGTGTACTCGATGGGGATGCGGCAGCGGCTGGGGGTCGCCGCGTGCCTGCTGGGAGACCCCCAGCTGCTCCTTCTGGACGAGCCGGTGAACGGGCTCGACCCGGCCGGAATGGCCGGGATGCGCGACATGATCCTGTCGCTGGTGGCCGAGGGCCGCACCGTCGTGTTGTCCTCCCACCTCCTCGACGAGGTCGAGCGGACCTGTGACGCTGTCGCCATCGTGGACCGCGGCCGCATCCTCGGCGCATGGCGAATGATGACCAGGTACGCCTGAGAAACACCGCGCTCAAACAGGGTAGCTTTCATACTTCGTGTACTCTATGTGTAAGATAGATGACTGAGTGCTACTTTTATGCGACCCGGCGAGGCGTACGGGCACAGACCAGGTTGTGCCGTCTCAGGAGAGGATATGTGTGATCAGGTGCCGATCCTCGAATGTGATTTTCTACTTTTCCCCACTGCGGACACCGGGTGAGGCGGTCCACCCTCAAGAGGGGCCCCATCTCAAACTCGTGGAATCGGCGAGCGATGACCGGGGCCAGCATTGCACTGGTGGGGCTGATAGGCGTAGTTACGGTTGGTTCCCTGGTGACGAGCAATGCGGCTGCGGCGAGCGCCCTTGCTGTTCGCACCGCTACCGCGTATGAACACGCGGCCGCCGCGATCGCCGCCGAGGAGTCGCTCGAGCGGAAGTATCGCCTGCAGCCCGGACCGGTCCCGAAGGCAGCCCACACAGCGGCCGAAGCCTCCCTCAAGCAGGCAATGCTCCAAGTGGCCGCGCTGGGTGACAGCGGCGATCGGAACTTGGCGAAGGTGGTGCTTCGCGAGCACGAAGCCTACGTCGCAGCCAGTGCGCAGTTGTTCCTGTCAGTTGACCGCCACGATCCGGTCGCCGTGACGAACTCCGTAGACGCCCGAACCGTCGATCCGGTCTTCAGTGTCATGGAAGGGCAAGTTTATGCCGCAGCCGCGCGACACGAATCCGGGGCTCTTAGCGCGGCGGCGTCGGTCCGCGAAATCGGCCGTTTCGTGCTCTTCGTCGATCTGGCCACGCTGCTCGCGGCAATCGGCCTGGTCGTCGGCGGAGCAGTCGTCGTGACCCGCTACCAGCGGGACCTTCACTCCGAAAGCGAGCATAACCGGTATCAGGCCCTGCACGACCCGCTGACCGACCTTCCGAACCGGACCCTGTTCCAGGCCCGGACCGGGGTAGCTCTGCGCGCCGCCGCTCGTTCTGGCGCCACCGTAGCCGTGTTGCTCTTGGACCTCAACCGGTTCAAAGAGGTCAACGACACCCTCGGTCACCAATACGGTGATCTGCTCCTTCTTCAGGTGGCGGATCGGCTCAGGGGCTCCCTGCGTGATGCCGACTCCGTGGCCCGCCTCGGCGGTGACGAGTTCGCGATTCTTCTCCCCATTTCTGGATGGGAAGAGGCACTAGCCGCCACTCAACGCGTCGGCACCGCCTTGTGCGACCCGTTCTCGATGTACGACATCGCTCTCGACGTTGACGCCAGCATCGGAATCGCCCTCGCCGAACCCGGCGACGACGTCGAGACACTTCTGCGCCACGCCGATGTAGCCATGTATGAGGCCAAGGCCGCGCACCACCCATACGCCCGCTACGAGTCGGCTCGTGACGACAACAATCTCTCCCGTCTCGTCCTCCTCGGAGACCTGCGCCGAGCCATCGCCAACCGCGAGTTGATTTTGCACTACCAACCCAAGATCAACACTCGCGCCGGCACGCTGAGCAGTGTCGAAGCCCTCGTCCGCTGGTATCACCCCATGCTGGGACTGCGACAGCCCGACGAGTTCATCCCGCTCGCTGAGAGCACCGCGATAATCCATGCGCTCACGACCGAAGTGCTACGCCTCGCGCTGAGCCAAGCCCGGAAGTGGGCCGACGCGGGACGCCCGATCCCCGTCGCGGTGAACATCTCCGCACGCTCTCTGCTCGACCCCAGATTCCCGGCTCACATACAGGAACTTCTAGACGCCCATGGCGTCGCGCCACACCTGTTGAGTCTGGAGCTGACCGAGACAGCCGTAATGGCCGACCGCGACCTTGCCCTCACCGTCCTTCAAGCCCTCGACTCCATGGGTGTGTCGCTGAGCATCGATGACTTCGGTACCGGTTACTCGTCCATGTCGTACCTCAAGACCTTGCCGGTCAAGGAACTGAAGATCGACCGCTCCTTCGTCATGGGCATGGCGAACGACCCTGATAGCGCCGTCATAGTGCGCTCTGCCGTCGACCTGGGGCACAACCTTGGAATGACCGTCGTCGCTGAGGGCGTCCAGGACGACGCGGCTCGAAGTGACCTTGCCGACATGGGCTGTGACCTCGTGCAAGGACACGAGATTTGCAGGCCGATCCCAGCCAGAGAACTCGAGCTGTGGATCGAGACCCATCTCGTTGCCACCTCATCTCCGCCACCCTCTGTCCCTGCCCAGAAGGTTCCGCGGCGCAGCCAGGTGGAGGCTACGCCATCGCCTGGCTAGTAGCGCTGATTATCATTTCGCTTAGATGCTGCGAGCTGAATCTGGCTTGATGCCGTATTTGGCGGCGACCGGATCCCACACCTGCACAAACGCCTCTTTTTCGGTGTTCGCCAGCTGGCTGGCGCCGTACGCCGCGTTGTAGGCACTTGACTGGTTAGACGGTGTACATCCGCCCGCTTGCTGCTGCTGCGCCCAGGCCAGGTAGTCCCGGTCGGCTTTCAGTGAGCTGCTCAGCGCCCCGATCAGCTCGGACTTCACGGCCGTGCCGTCCGGGAGAGCTGAGGTCGGCAGGGACGACGCCCGGCCGTACTCGCCGACGCGCTGATTGACGACGCCCCGGAGCTGGCTGACCGCGTTGGCCAGGTTGGTGCAGGCATCCACCTGTCTGACGGCGTCGTGCAGTGCCGTCCGGGCAGCGGCGCTCGAGGCCAGCAGCATGCTCAGGGCTGCGGCCTGTTCGGAGGCCAGCACCGATGCCGATGCCGAGGGCGACGACGTCGGCGACAGCGATCGCGAGGGAGTGGCACGCGAGGATGCGGCGGGAAGGGCTACGGCCGGCCTGGCCGGGGTCGATTGCTTCGACAGGGCAACGCCGGATGCGACGCCGACGGCCACGACCACCACCGCGGCGGCAGCCAGGATGAGCCTCGGGACGCGATGGCGCGGTGCCGAGGGCGCACGCTCGGGCCCGTTCGGCTCGTCAATGGCCTCAGGGTCCAGTGGGCCCGACCCGGTGGCAGGCTTCGGGTGGGGCTCGGCGGCAGCCGGGCTTGTTTCCGCGACTAGGTCGGCCTGGCCGGATGAGCGCGATGGCGCCGGGTCAGCGGGTTCACCGGGGCGCAGGTCCAGCGCCGCACGCAGCTCCTCGGCGAACTGGCCGCAGCTGGGGTAGCGGTCGGCCGGTTTCTTGTTCAGCGCCGTGGCCAGCACCAGGTCCACCGCCGCGGGCAGATCGGCGCGCCTCGCGGTTGCGGCGGGCGGCGGCGCATAGAGCTGCGCGTACATCAGGGTCGGGCCCTGGTCTGGCCCGAAGGGCGGCGTGCCGCAGAGCAGCTCAAACGCCGTACAGGCCAGTGAGTAGAGGTCGGCCCGGCCGTCGAGGGCGTGTCCCTCGATCTGCTCCGGTGGGGTGTAATCGAACGTTCCGGTGAACTGGCCCGTCGCGGCGATCTGACCGGGTGGGAAGGCTCCGCTCATCCCGAAATCAGAGAGGTAAGCGCGGTCGGGCTCATGGTCGCCGACTTGCTGCGGCGTAACCTCGGCCGCCGTGCCGCTGGCCTCGAGAAGAATGTTCGCGGGCTTGACATCGCCGTGGATCAGACCTCGTGCATGCGCGGCGTCCAGCGCCGACGCGATCTGGTCGATGATGTTCCAGGCGTAGCCAGGCGGAAGCGGACCGAGTCGTTTAAGCAGGGCCCCTGCGTCCTGAGGGGGCAGCCTAGAAGCCGGCACGGCCGGATCCGCCGCGCGAGTCACGCTCACTTACCTCCGCTCGCGGTGCAGCGGGTATGCGCCCATGTCGTCACGATAGTGACATGTCGCCTGACCTGTCCGGCCAAGCCGAGGAGTCACGCCTGCCAACCAGCGGACAAACTGGATCTTCCACCCGGTTGATATTTGGTATACCATCCTGCTCACACCGACGGGAAGGGGTCGCGGTGGACCTGCGGCTGGACGGGAAAGTGGCCTTCGTCACCGGCGCCAGCAAGGGCATCGGCCGGTNNGAGGTCCAGCGCTGCGTCGACGCCACCCTGGAGCGGTTCGGCAAGATCGACATCCTGGTCACCTGCGCGGGCAGCTCACCTGGCGGCCTGCTCGAGGACCTGACCGAAGAGCAGTGGATGTCCAGCCTGAACCTGAAGTTCATGGGCTACGTGCGCTCGGTGCGCGCGGTGATCCCGCACATGCGCCAGCGGGGCGAGGGCGCGATCGTGCTCGTGGTCGGCAACGACGGCCTCAAGCCCAGCTACTGGGAGATGACAGCCGGGGTGGCCAACGCCGCGGACATCAACTTCGCCTCTTCGGTCGCCGAACAGTACGGGCGGTACGGGGTACGCATCAACACCGTCAACCCCGGCCCGGTGAACACCGACCGGTGGGACACGCTGGAGAAGGCCCTGGCCCGGGACAAGGGCATCACCCAGGAGCGCGCCCACGAACTGGCCACCCGATCCATCCCCTTCGGCCGCATCTGCGAACCTGAGGAGGTCGCGGCGCTGGTGACATTCCTCGCCTCGCCGCGGGCGAGCTTCATCAACGGCGCCCACATACCCGTGGACGGCGCGCAACGCAAAGCAGTCATGGATCAGTAGGGAGGTCGGGCGATGACCGACGCTACGGGCACCGCGGAGCTGCGACCGCTGCAGGTCGAAGCGAACGGCATCAACGTCATCGCCGAGAACGAGCGCAAAGGCCACCCGCGTGACCTGTTCTGGCCCTGGTTCGCGGCGAACATCTCGGTGCTNNGGCAAGCGGGGCTCGGCCCCGACGATGGTGCTCAGCCGGGCCGCGTTCGGGGTCAACGGCAACAAGCTTCCCACGGTGATTTCCTGGCTGCTAACCGTGGGCTGGGAGACCGTGCTGGTCATCTTGGCCACGCTGGCCACCGCCACCGTCTTCCACCGGCTCGGCGTGGGCGGCGGCACCGGCACGAAGGTGATCGCGCTGATCATCGTGGTGGCGCTGACCATCTTCGGCGGCGTGATGGGCTTCGACCTGATCATGCGGATGCAGACCTGGATCACCATCGTGACCGGGGTGTTCACCGTGGTGTTCATCGCGCTGGTGGCGGACAAGATTCACTGGCACACGGTGTCCGCCATCAAGGGCGGCACGACTCAAGAGCTCATCGGCGCGCTGGTGTTCACGATGACCGGCTTCGGTCTCGGCTGGGTGAACTGCGCGGCGGACTACTCGCGCTACCTGCCCAGGCGGTCCTCCGGCCGCGGCGTGATCGGCTGGACCACCTTCGCGTCCTCGATCGCGCCCATCTTCTTGCTGGTGTTCGGGCTGCTACTCGCGGGCTCCTCTAAGAGCCTGTTCTCGGCCATCAACAGCGACCCCATCGGGGCACTGACGACGCTGCTGCCCACCTGGTTCCTGGTGCCGTTCGCCATCGTGGCCGTGCTCGGCCTGATCGGCGGCTCGGTGCTCGATATCTACTCCTCCGGGCTGGCGCTGCTGACCCTCGGCGTGCGGATCCCCCGGTACCGGGCCGCCCTGATCGACGGCACCGTGATGACGCTCGGCACCATCTACGTGGTCTTCGCCGCGCACAACTTCGTCGGCCAGTTCGAGGGGTTCCTGATCACGCTCGGGGTGCCGATAGCGGCCTGGTGCGGGGTCATGCTGGCCGACATCGCGCTGCGGCGGCGGGACTACGCCGAACCCGAGCTGTTCACCCCGGCCGGCCGCTACGGCGACATCAGGTGGATCCCGGTGCTGGCGGTCATCGTCTCGACCGGCATCGGCTGGGGCCTGGTCACCAACAGCTCGGCCGGCTGGCTGACCTGGCAGGGATACCTGCTCGGCCCGTTCCACCTGGGCGGCAAGACCGGCGCCTGGGAATACGCCAACCTGGGCGTGCTGATCGCGCTGGCCATCGGCTTCTTGGTGACCGCGCTGTTCAGCCGGTCGGCCGTGCGGGCCGAAGAGGCGGTGCCGGTGCCGGCTCCGGCGGGCGCCCAGGCCTAGCAGTTCGGCCGCGAACTTTCGATCGTATCCGGCTGGGTCTTCTTTCGCCGGGCTAATCGTGCTTACCCTGACGGCATGGGGATGCCATCGCCAAGCTGGGATGCGCTGGTACGCCAGAAGAACGCCGCGACCCGGCGCCGCAAGCGGCGCCGGCGGCAGCGGTTTATGCTCTGGCTGCTGACCTGCGTCACGACGGTGGCGCTGCTGGTGATCTATCTGTTCGTCGAGGACATCTCCGGGACGACGCCGACCGTGGCCACCCCGGCGGCGCTGTCATCCCCCGCCCGGCCCCTCAGCTCGCCATCAGGGCGGCGGGTAGCTCCGAAGCGGAAGGTACCGCCGACGACAGCCGCCGCCGCAGGCCCGCGGGTGACCGATGCCTCGTCCGGGCTTTCCTACCAATTGCTCCCTGCCCCCTGGCGGCAAGGCTGCCCGGCCACGCTGCGTACGCCGGTGTTCAGCTGGAGCACGGGCGAGAACGCGGTGGCCGGGCAGGTCGTCATCGACGGGTCCACCATCGACTGGCACGGCGATGCCTGTTCGGGCCAGCTTCAGCAGCAATTCCAGTACTCGGGCGCCGCGGACCTCGAGCCGACCGCGATGAGCCTGGTCGGCGCGCTCGACCCGGCGTACTACACCGGGCTGGTGCACGGCCGCATCATCGAGGCCAGTTCCGCGATGCAGGTCAGCGAGCACCAGGCCTGGATGGTCAAATTCCTGATGAGCTACCCCGACGCCGCGGGCGAGGGCCTGAACTGGAGCACCGAGCTCGGCGCCGTGGTCGTGGTAGACCGCGGCGCTGGAGACGCCCCGGCCGTGTTCTACGTCTCGATGCCGGCCAACCTGGGGACCGCGAACGTCACGGTCCTGATCAACTCGCTGCGCCTCAGCTCGCCGCCGTGAGGTAACTCAAGGGGCCTTCCGATGATCTCGGGAAGGCGTCCTACCCCATGCCGCTGATCTTGCCGGCCTCGATGGTGATCAGCACGCGGATCTGGTCGCGGCCTCCGTACCAGGGATACGGGCCACCCAGGTACCGCTGAGCCAGCTTCTCGATGTGTTCGGCCGCCCCGTCGGTGGTCACGTCAAGGACGCGTCCCCGGACCTGGAAGTACCGTGACGGCTTGTCCGGGTCGGAAATGGCGACGGCCACCCGCGGGTCCCGCTCGATGTTCCTGACCTTCAGGTGGCCCTGCACGGTGTTGATCAGCACGTGCTCGCCGTCGGTGTCGACCCAGGTCTGGGTCAGCTGCGGCGAACCGTCGGCCATCGACGTGGCGAGATAGCAGGTACTCGGCTCCCTCAGGAGCGCGAGCAGGCCTTCAGGGAGCTTCACGATGGTCAAGCTACCATCGAGCTCGCATCCGGCCACCGCTAGCATGCCGATTCCTGAGGGTGGCGGCGCTTTGCCGTACCAGGGCCCGGCGGAATAGAAACCGCCGGGCCCTGGTAGGGCGCTCAGGGCTGGATGGGGAGAGTGAATTGCTGGGTTACCTGCTGACCGGCGTAATCGGTGAGCCGCATGGTGAACTTGAAGGTGCCGGCTGTGGTCGGTGTCCCGCCGATCTGGTTGTCGGCGTCGCGCGGCGCTGCACTACCGTTCTGCAGCGTCATCCCAGGTGGGAGTTGCCCGCCGACTACGGCCCAGGTGTAGGGCCCGGCCCCGCCGCTGAGGAAGAAGTCCAGCGTGAGGGACTGGCCGACGGTTCCCGGATAGAAGGTTGATCCGCTGGACGGCAGGACGATGGTCAGCGGCTGGTTCGGGTCCACCGTGATCTGGTAAGCCTGGTAAAGGGGCTGGCCTTGGTCGCCGGTGCCTTGCACGGTGAAGCTGTACGTAGGTTCCTCGCCTGGCTGGCCGGGAGTGCCGCCGACGATCGCCCCGGATACCCCGAAGGTGGCGGGGAGGGACAGCCCCGGCGGCAGGGCGCCGGCGGCGATGCTGAGCGCGCCGCCGGCGTTGTGGCTGGTGACCAGGTGCCCTTGATACGGCTCGCCAACCACGGCGTCAGGCAGTACGCAGCTCCCACTGATGAGGAAGCTGCCGTTGGCGGCGTTGCACAGCAGCTGGTCCGGGAGTCCTTGCACGGTGACGGTGATCTGGTAGGCCATCGTGGAGGTCAGACCCCCATCGGTCGCCTTGACGGTGAAGTTGAATGTTCCGGCCTTGGTGGGGTTTCCGGCGATGGGGGCGCCGGACCCGGCGGACTGGGCCGCCATGGTCAGGCCGGGCGGGAGGCTACCCGCGGTCAGCGCGAAGGAGACTGTCGCGCCAGCGCTGCCAGCCTTGCCCACCGCGATGGTCGCGGAATAGTTGTTCGGCGCGGTGGTGACTCCGGGAGGCAGCACGCATACGCCGCCTTCCAGTGTGCCGTCGTTGGCTGCTGCCGTACACAGCAGGTGAATGCTCGGCGGCGGGTAAGGCTTCGCCGCCGCCGGGCCGGCGGCCGCCACCGCAAGCCCCGCCGCTGTTGTCACCATGGCCGCGAGCGTGAGCGCTGCTCTGATTCTCTGTCTCACCGTGATCCTCCTACGGTCAGCCCTTCCGGGCCCGGACACGAAAAAAGGACTGGCGTGTTGCGGTGAGAGCGCCCGCCGGCCAGCAGGAACGATCCCTACTACGGGAACGGAGCCGGGCCGGCTGCGGTTCACCAGCTGGCTGGGATCTTGTGCGCGGCGACGACTGGCGGTCCCTAGGGGCGCCTGGCCGTGTCACCGGGCCTTGACGGTCACCAGGATCTTGCCGCCCGCGGTGACCGCGAAGCCGCGCACGCTGGTGTCCTGGAATGACACCGACGCGGGATACCACGCAGCCAGATGGCCCGCCGCGATGGTCCAGCCGCCGGCGGCCAGGTCCTGCCCGCGCGGTCCGGTGACCAGCAGCTGGCACCGGGTCCCGGCGGCGACGCCGGTGACTTGCACCTCCATCTCGGTGCCCCACGGCAGGGGCGTGTACCGGACGGCCGCCCACGCCCCCGTCGCCGGATTCGCGCCCTGGGCCGTGACGGCCCACTGGACCGCCGCGACCTGCGGGCGGGCAGCGATAACGTGCAGCGCCTGCAACCCGCAGGCGGCTGCGAACCCGGTAGTCAGCGCGGCCGCGGCGGTCAGCCGCCACCTGCGCCGGCGGATCCCAGATACCCGGGCAGCCAGCACGGGGAGCGACGGACCCGGCGTCAGGGCGGTGGCGTCCGGCGGCAGCTGCCGGGCCTCTTCGACGGGCACCCTGCGGAGCAGGGCCGGCAGTTCGGCGAGCCCGGCGAGTTCGGCACGGCACGGCGCGCACGCCGCCAGGTGGCGGTCTACCAGTCCGCGCTGGGCAGGCTCGATCGCGCCAAGCAGATATACGCCGAGCTCCTGCCGGGCCTGTGCGCACAGGCCGTCGCCGGTCATGGCCGGAGGCAGGCGGGGCTGGCGGCCACCGGGTGCCGACCGCCATCAGCGTCAGGCTCCCGGCCGAAAACCGCCTGGCGCGACACCAGACCACCCATAACGGACAAGGCCCCATACCTGCTGAAACGTCCGGGCCTGGCTGCCGGTTCACCGGCTGCGGATACGCCTTGGGCCGCCGTGAACCTGCCAACGAGTGCTTACGTTCCCATGGATGTGCAGGTAGACATGGTGGAGGCGAACCCAGTCCAGGACNNGCCGCCTGGCTGAGCTGGCGGGGCTGGATCGCCCTGGCCCAGACCGGGGTGGCACGGTCCTTTAACGCCGGCCGATTCGAGCTAGCCGGGCCCGTGGTCCTCGGCTTCGTGCTGGCCATCTGCGTCATCGAGCAGATCCGCCCAGCGCAGCGCCGCCGCCTGTTCGCCCGCGGACACCTGCTCGATTTCTGTTACGCGGTGTTCTACGCCCTGCTCGTCGTCCCGCTGATCGTTCTGCTCGGTGCGGGTTTCTCCGGACTGCTGGCCCGGCTTGAGCCGTGGCTGGTGCTGCCGCACCTGCCGGGCGTGCCCGGCTGGTGCTTCGTCGCGCTCGCGGTGCTCGGCATCGATGCGGTGGACTGGCTGACCCATCTGGCCAACCACCGCCTCACGGCGTTGTGGCGGCTGCACGCGGTGCACCACTCGCAGGAAGAGCTGAGCATCCTCACCACCTACCGGGCGCATCCGCTGGTCCACGTCAGCTTCCTGCTTTCCGCGGTGCCGATCCTGGCCGTCGAGTCCAATGCCGTGACTCCCGCCGCCGTGTTCACCGTCTACGCGTGCCTGGGCGCGCTGCCGCACGCGAACGTGCGCTGGACCTACGGCCGGGCGGGCCGGATCCTGATCAGCCCGGCCTATCACCGCATCCACCATTCGGCGACCGGGCGCCTGGATATCAACCTCGGCACCGTCTCCGCCTTCTGGGACGCACTCTCACATCGGGCGGTTTTCCCCGGCCGGACCGCAGACGCCGACGTCATCGAGACCGGGCTGGCCGGGCGGCCTGTCCCGGTCGAGCAGTCCGGGCGCCGGCCGCGACTGGGCCGCACCATGCTGAGACAGCTGGCTGAGCCTTTCACCTCGATCAAGACGGAGTAGCGGTGACCATCATCCAGAGCACTCGCAAGCCAAGCCAGGGCAGCCGTGGCGCGCTGATGTGGCTGCTTTACCTGTGTGACGCCGCGTTGCTTGTCACTTCCGGGCTGATCCACCTGCACCTGTGGGACATCGCCTACCGGCACGTCAAGACGCTTGATGTGCTGTTCCTGGTCCAGGTGGCCATGTGCCTGCTGGCCGCGCTGATACTGCTGGTCACCCGGCACCTGCTGGTTGTGCTGGGCGCCGCGGTGCTGATGGCCGGGACCATCGTCGGTTTCCTGCTGGCTCGCTCGGTCGGCATCTTCGGCTTCCACCTCACGTTCTCTTCCGGGCTGGCCTACACCGTGCTAGTCGTCGAGGCCGCCGCGGTGGTAATGCTCGCCCTGACCGGCTGGCTGCAGTGGCAGCGACGCGGGGGGCGGTAAGCATCGGAGGTCCAGCCCCCGGATTTTCCAGCAGTTTGCTGAACCATCTCCTGACCTTGGACGTGTCAGGATCAGGAGGCAGAGTGACGGATAAGTACCGAGGGGCAGGCCGCGCCGAAGCCGTCGGCCTAGCCGTGGCCTCGGCGTCCCTGCTGGTCTGCGCGCCAGCGAACCAAAAAGGTGAACTGAATGGTTCATTAGCACGTGATCCATAAAGGGAGATTAATTTCACCGTGAAGGGGAGAAAATTCAAATGCGAAAGATTTGGGGCGCCGCCGGACTGGCCGTCGTCGCACTAAGCCTGTCCGCCTGCGCGAGCTCGGGCAGCAGCTCAGCCGCCGCGGGCAGCGCCCCGGCCGCGGCAGCCAGCAGCCCGGCCGCGTCGGCNNTCGGGCGGGACCACTCTGGACGTCAAGACCATCGGCGGCCAGCAGGTAGTGACCAACGCTCAGGGCTTGACCTTGTACTGGTTCGCCCCGGACACCTCGACCACCTCGAAATGCACCGGATCCTGCGCGACCTACTGGCCGCCGGTCAAGGGCCCGGCCACCGCGATGTCCGGCGTCACCGGCAAACTCGGCACCATCACCAGGTCGGACGGCACGATGCAGGCCACCTACGACGGGCATCCCCTGTACACCTACGCCGCCGACACCGCCCCCGGGCAGGCCAAGGGCAACGGGCTGAACGTCTCGGGCGGGCTGTGGTACGAGATGACAGTCTCCGGTGCTACCCCGGCCGCTGGTGCCTCGGCCAAGCCCAGCACCAAGACCGGCGGCGGTTACGGTTACTGAGCTCGCGCTCACCGTCCGGACAAAACCTTGTTGCGGGGTGCCGGGCTCCGCCCGGCACCCCGTACATGCAGTCACCCGCCGTGTTCCAAAGGGACCGACACGAACGTGGCCTTAGTGATACCCGCCATGAGGCTCTGGCCGCATCGCGTGCGCCCTCCCAGGAGGCTATGTACCGTATAACTGGGTGCCGTCTTTCAGGGAGAACATGACCTTTAATCCGCAGGGCGAGGAGTTTCGCGTCCCGACGTCCGCGGACGCATCGCGGATCCTCGAGGAACTCACGCCGGTCACGCGTCGCTCGCGCCGGCTCGCGCGCGATGTCGCGTTCGCCCGCCCCCTGCTCGCGTGGGGCCTGGCCTGGATGGCAGGCTCGATAGCGTTCCAATTGGTGCCGAGCCCGGCCGGTGCCGCGCTCGGCACGGCCGCGGGCGCCGGAGCCACCGCGGTCACCTGGCTGGTGCGCCCCCGTGAGGTCCGCCTTTACACCGAACGCCGGTTCGTACTGCTCTGGTTCGTACTCTTCGCGATCTCGCCGCTGCTCGTGGTCGTGGCGGCGCCGCCCAACGCCCGCATCATGGTCGTACTGCTGGCCAGCTTGTGGGCGGTCGGCATGCTGCTGTACGGAATCGGAGCCCAGGACACGCCCCTGGCCGTGGTCGGCCTGACGATCGTGATCGTCGCCGCGGCCGCCCGGCTCATAGTCCCGGATGCGGCGGTGCTCGTCGTCGGGATCACCGGCGGCCTGGGCATGGCCGCGCTCGGCGGGTGGCGGATGCGGTGGAAGCGATGACCGATCGCGACGTGATGCTGTCTGAGCTGGCTGACCTGCTCGGGAGCCCGCTCGACCCGGTGCTCAGCGATCCCACCCGACTGCGGATCCAGGTGGCGCTGCACGCGCTGCCGGACGGGGCGGCGATGAGCTTCACCATCTTGCGCAAAACCCTGATGCTCACCGACGGCAACCTCGGCACCCACGTGCACGTGCTCATCGACGCGGGCTTTGTCATCACCGAGGAGCACTGGCGGGGTAAGCGTCGCACCACGCTCTACCGCACCACAAGTGCGGGCCGGGCCGCCCTCGACGCCCACATCCGGGCGCTGAACGCGATCATCCAGGCGTCAGGAAGCTGATACCCAGCGGGTTGCCGCGGTCCGGCTAGCGCTGACGTCGGGCCCACATGGTGACGAGGCTGTAGGCAAGAGCCGCCAGGATGGCCACGATGACATACGCGATGCCAGGAGCGTTCAGTATCGCCACGATCGCGAACGCCACCCCCGCGGTCATGGAGACGGCCACCCACGGCGCAGACGATCTCTTCCGGCGCGGCTCGATGCTCATCCCGGCTCCTCAATTGTCCCGTTCTGACGACTAATACTCTATATGCCAGAGTATTGAGACCGCAGTGACACCCGGGGCTTCAGCTTGCTTCGGCGATGGTGATGTCGCCGCCGCCGCTTTGGACGCTGATGGTGTTGTGGGACAGCGCGCTGGTCGGCACGGACTCGGTGTCGTTGCCGCCGTCGGCGCTGCCGGTGATGTGGTAGGCCGTAGTCCCTTGCGGGAGAAGCACGGTGATGTCTCCCCCGTCGCTGGTGATGTCCAGGTTCGCCGGGGGCTTGGTGAAGACCAGGGTGACGTCTCCGCCGCCGGAACCGGCGTTGACCGACGGAGCGGCCAGGTCGTTGCCGGTGATGTCGCCGCCGGAGGTGGAGAACTTCAGGATGCCCGCGAGGTCGCTGGCGGTCAGGTCGCCGCCGCCGGTGTCCACCGAGGTGAGACCGCCGGGCCCGGAGATCGCGACGTCGCCGCCTTCGCTGGACAGCGTGACGTCGTCGATGCCGTAGACCTTCATGTCGCCGCCGCCGCTGGACAGCGTGACCGCGGTCTGCGCCGGAACCTCAAGGGTGGCGTTCAGCCCGCACTGTCCGACGAAGATGCGGCAGCGCACGTCGAGGTTGGTGCCGGTCGGGCCCGTGCTCTCGCTGACGCCGGGGCGGACCAGGTCGTACTGCACGGTGCCGGTCAGGTGAGCGGTCCGGCCCGGGCCCTGGCGCAACGTCACATCACTGCCGCCGAGGCCGGCCACCAGCTGGCCGCCGGTGACCGGGATGGTGTAGCTGACGGGGTAGCTCGCCTGGCCGACCAGCGCGACGGCGCTGAAGCCGAGCCAGCCGATGAGGGCCAGGATCAGCGGCACGCCGATCACCAGGGTGAGAACCCGGGCCGGGGTCAGGCGCAAGCGGCCCGGCGCGGGCGCGAGGCGGCTGGCAGGCGTGGTCATCATGGCTTATCCCCGTTCATCCCGCGCCGAGATAGCGCAGGACGGCGAGCACGCGACGGTGGTCGCGGTCACCGGGCGCCAGCCCCAGCTTGGTGAAGATGTTGTTGATGTGCTTTTCCACTGCCCCGCCGCCGACGACGAGCGCTCCGGCGATGGCGGAGTTGGACCGGCCTTCGGCCATCAGCGCGAGCACCTCGCGCTCCCGGGCGGTCAGGCGGGTCAGCGGCTCGGTACGGGAGTGCCGCTCGAGCAGCTTGCCGATCACCTCGGGGTCCAGGACCGTGCCCCCGGTGGCCACGGTGCGGATCGCGCCGGTGAACTGATCGTCGTTGAACACCCGGTCCTTGAGCAGGTAGCCGACCCCGTGCGGGCGGCCAGAGATCAGCTCGGTGGCGTACCGCTCCTCCACCCACTGGGACAGGACGAGCACGCCGACATCGGGCCACTGGTCGCGGACCACCAGCGCCGCCCGTAGCCCTTCGTCGGTGAAAGTGGGCGGCATCCGGACGTCGACGACGACCGCGTCCGGGTGGTGCGCGGCCACCGCGCGCAGGAACTTCTCGGCGTCGCCCTCGGCCGAGGGGACCTCGATACCGGCCTCGGTGAGCAGCCGGGTCAGGCCCTCGCGCAGCAGCACGGAATCTTCCGCGATTACTATCCGCATGGCAGTTCCGCAGCGATGATCGTCGGGCCGCCGGACGGGGACTCCACCGACAGCCGCCCGTCCACCCCGGACACCCGGTCGGCCAGCCCGGCCAGCCCGGGGCTGCCCGGGTCGGCCCCGCCGATCCCGTCGTCGCTGATCATGACGGTCAGCGTGCCCGGGTAACCGTGCCCTTCCACCACGACCTTGGCCTGGCTGGCGCGGGAGTGCTTAGCCACGTTGGTCAGCGCCTCCGCCACCATGAAGTAGGCGACCGCCTCCACTGCGGACCTGGGCCGCACCGGCACGTCGACGTGCACGTCGACCGGGATCGGGCAGAGCGCGGCCAGCCCGGACAGAGCCGCGTCCAGGCCGCGTTCGGTCAGTACCGGCGGGTGCACGCCGCGGACGAGGTTGCGCAGCTCGGTGAGGGCCTCCTTGGCCTGGGCGTGGGCCTGGTCGACCAGTACCCGGGCGCCGTCGGGGTCGTCGGCGAACTTAGCCTGGGCCCGGCCGAGGTCCATGGCCAGCGCGACCAGCCGCTGCTGGGCGCCGTCGTGCAGGTCACGTTCCATCCGCAGCCGCTCCCCCTCGGCCGCGTCCACCACGCGCTCGCGGCTGATCTCGAGCTCGCTGACCCGGGCGGCCAGGTCGCTCGGCGGGCCGAGCAGGCGGCGGGACATGGCCGTGTCCGCGGTCGCGAGGCCGCGGGTCAGCTGGGGCGCGGCGATCAGCACCGCGAGGCCGATCGCCGAGACCCATGTGACGGCGGAGCCGCGCAGCACCGTGTCACCGATCTCGGCGCCGCCGCTGGGCAGGTAGTGGTTGTAGAAGGGCATGGCCAGCATGGTCAGGCCCAGGGCCCACACCCCGATGCTGGCCGTGACGGTGACCGCGCTGACCGGCAGCCGCAGCAGCGCGTAGCCGATTTCTCCCCAGGTGGCCCGCTCGGTGAACATCCGCCAGCGGGGCACCAGACCCCACCGGTACCCGGCCCGGGCCCCGGCCGGCCAGGCCGGGATCCGCACGCCAAGCAGAAGGGCGAACCTGGCTCGTTCGGCCCGGGCGAACCAGTCGGTCAGGCGCAGCGTCAGGCCCAGCACGGGCAGGCCGACGACCAGGACCAGCATGCCGCCACCGAACCCAAGACCGAAGGTCACGACGAAAATGGCCGCGATTCCGAGGAACAGGCCAGCCAGGTGATGGATCAGGGCGAGCCAGGTGCGCGCTGACACCAGGTCGCTGAGGAGGAACATAGCTCCGACGCTACGTTATGACCGTTCGGGTTGCCCATCAGCTGGACCCCCCAGAACGGGGGGAGGCTAACCCCACCCCGCTTCGGGCAGGCCGCACCATGGCTCCGCCGGCCCTGGGTCCGGGAGCCTGGGCGGCATGGCTACTACACCGCCCGCAAGGGCCCCCATCGTTGAACGAGTGGCCGGCTGGTCGGTCCGGCATCGCAAGACCGCCGTGTTCGGCTGGCTGCTGCTGGTCGTCGCGGCCGTCGTGATCGGCCAGCATCTCGGCACCCAGAACCTCAATAGTTACGACCCCGGGCAGGCGGGCCGGGCCGAGCGGGTGCTGGCGCAGCCCGTCGTGCAGCAGCCCGACAGCGAGAGCGTCCTTATCCAGGGCCGCTCGGCGAGCCAGACGTACGGCCATGACCTTCAGATCCGGGAGGCGGTCCGGCAGGTGGTCGCCGCGCTGCGGTCCGTACCCGCCTCCGCGGCCGGCATCCAGTCCCCGGCCACCAGCCAGGGCCTGGTCGGTGCTGGTCTCATTAGTGGCCGGTCCGCGCTGGTCACCTTCAACGTCGCGGGCAACCCGGATAACGACGACCAGGCGGTCGTCCCGGCCATGAACGCGGTCGCCGCCGTCGCGGCGCACTACCCGACGCTGAAGATCGAGGAGGCGGGCGACGCCAGCCTGGACCGGGCGACCAACGGCATCACCAGCCAGGACTTCCGCAAGGCCGAGGTCACCTCGGTACCGGTCTCACTGGTCCTGCTGCTGATCGTGTTCGGCGCGCTGATCGCCGCGGGCATCCCGCTGCTGCTGGCGGGCACCGCCGTGATCTCGGCGATCTCGCTGCTGGCCATCCCGAGCCGGTGGCTGCCGATCGACAGCACCACCTCCTCCATCGTGCTGCTGGTCGGGATGGCGGTCGGCATCGACTACTCGCTGTTCTACCTGCGCCGCACCCGCGAGGAGCGCGCTGCCGGGCACGACACCACCGAGGCGCTGCGGATCGCGGCCGGCACCTCCGGCCGGGCCATCGTGGTGTCGGGGCTGACCGTGATGATCGCCCTGGCCGGCCTGTTCCTCACCGGCATCGACGTGTTCTCCGGCATCGCCGTCGGCACGATCATGGTGGTCGGCGTGGCGGTGCTCGGCTCGCTGACCTTCCTGCCCGGGATCTTGTCCATGCTCGGCAGGTGGACGGACCGGGGCCGGATACCGTTCCTCGGCAAGCGGCGCACCGCGGCCGGCGACTCCAGGTTCTGGGGCCTGCTGGCCCGCGCGGTCGTGCGGCGCCCGCTGGCCTGGGGCGGCGTGGCCACCGCCGTGCTCCTGGTTCTGGCGATACCGGTGCTTTCGCTGCACCTGGAAGACCCGGGCATCCACGATCTGCCGTCCAGCGTGCCCGTGGTACGCGCCCTGGTCGACATCTCGGACGCCTTCCCCGGCGGCCCTGAGCCCGCCGAAGTGGTCGTGACCGGCTCCGATCTGGGCGGCAAGGGAGTCAGCGCGGCCGTCGCCGCGCTGCGCGCCCAGGTGGCGGCCACCCACGGCGCCATCCGCGAACCCATCACCACCGCGATGTTCGGCAACGACCAGGTGCTCGTGGTGTCGGTGCCGCTGGCGGGCGGCGGGACCGACGCCACGTCCAACAACGCGCTGGCCACGCTGCGCGGCCAGGCCCTGCCGGCCACCCTGGGCAAGGTGCCGGGGATCAGCTACTCGGTGACCGGGCTCACCGCCGGGAATCACGACTTCGATGCGCAGCTGTCGAAAACCATTCCGTGGGTCTTCGCGTTCGTGCTCGGACTGGCTTTCCTGCTGCTGATGACCACGTTCCGTTCGGTATATATTCCGGCGCTTTCCATCGGCCTCAACCTGCTCTCGGTCGGCGCCGCCTACGGCCTGATGGTCTTGATCTTCCAGGACGGCCACCTGGANNCATGGACTACCACGTGTTCATCCTGAGCCGGATCAGGGAGCTTTGGCTGGGCGGCATGCCGGCCAGAGACGCGGTGACCAGCGGCATTGCCCGCAGCGCGGGCGTGGTGACCAGCGCCGCGGTGATCATGGTCGCGGTGTTCTCCATCTTCGCCACCTTGTCCATCATCGAGTTCAAGATCTTCGGCGTGGGCATGGCGGTGGCGGTGCTCATCGACGCCACCTTGGTCCGCGGCGTGCTGCTGCCGGCTGGGCTGGCCCTGCTCGGCGACCGGGCCTGGGGCTGGGGATCACGGCGGCCCGCGCCGTCACATGCCGTGGACAAGGCGCTGGCCACTCATGCATAGTGGCCGGGACAACAGCCGAAAAAAGGAGGAACAAAAAGTGCCACGGTTCATGGACTACCACGACGACCTGCAACTGCCCCCCGAAGCGATCGAGCAGATCGCCCAGGGCACGCGGGACGGCGTCAGCGACGAGTTCGGCGTGCGGCAGGTCGAGCTTTACCACAACGCCGACGGCAAGGTCTACTGCCTGCTCGAAGGGCCAGACGAAGAGGCCATCCGCAAGCACCACGCGGCGCTCGACGTCCCCTGCGGTGATGTGCACGAGGTCAACAGCCTGCTCTGAGCCCAGGGCAGGCGGTACGGGCCGCTACGTGTTGACCGGGAAGCCGAGGTTGACGCCGCCGTGGCTCGGGTCGGGCCAGCGGGACGTGACGACCTTGCCTCGGGTGTAGAAGTGCACTCCTTCGGTGCCATGGACGTGGGTGTCGCCGAACAGCGAGGCCTTCCAGCCGCCGAAGGAGTAGTACGCCATCGGGACCGGGATCGGCACGTTCACGCCGACCATGCCGATCTCGGCCTCCGACACGAACTGGCGGGCCGCTCCCCCGTCGCTGGTGAAGATGGCCACGCCGTTGCCGTAAGGGCTGTCGTTCACCAGCCGGACAGCCGCGTCGTAGGACGGGGCGCGCAGCACGCTGAGCACCGGGCCGAAGATCTCGTCGGTGTAGCAGCTCATTTCCGGAGTGACATGGTCGAGCACGCTCGGGCCGAGCCAGAAGCCGTCCTGCTCGCCGCCTATCACCGGGTGAGCCCGGCCGTCGACCGCGAGGGTCGCGCCCTCGCGGACACCGGAGTCCAGGTAGGAGGTGACCTTGTCCCGGTGCGGCCCGGTGACCAGCGGTCCCATCTCGGACCGTTCGTCGGAGCCGGGCCCGATCCGCAGCCCGGCGACCCGGCTGGAGATCCTGCTGACCAGCTCATCGCCGATCGGGTCGACCGCGACCAGCGCGGAGACGGCCATGCAGCGCTCCCCGGCCGAGCCGAACCCGGCCGAGACCGCGGCGTCCGCGGCGAGGTCGAGATCGGCGTCGGGCAGCACCACCATGTGGTTCTTCGCGCCGCCTAGGGCCTGCACGCGCTTGCCGGCCTTGGTCCCGTTTTCGTACACGTACCTGGCGATCGGGGTGGAGCCGACGAAGCTCACCGCCTTGATGTCCGGATGGCCCAAGATGGCGTCGACCGCCACCTTGTCGCCGTGCACCACGTTGAACACGCCGTCCGGCAGCCCCGCCTCGGCCCACAGCGACGCGAGCAGCAGCGACGCCGACGGGTCCTTTTCCGACGGCTTGAGCACGAAGGTGTTGCCGCAGGCGATGGCCAGCGGGAACATCCACATCGGCACCATGGCCGGGAAGTTGAACGGCGTGATGCCCGCGACCACGCCGACCGGCTGCCGGATGGAGTACGAGTCGACGCCGGTGGAGACGTTTTCCGAGAACCCGCCCTTGAGCAGGTGCGGGATGCCGCAGGCAAACTCGACGACCTCCTGGCCGCGGGCGACCTCGCCCGCCGCGTCCGAAGCCACCTTGCCGTGCTCCTCGGTGATCAGCCTGGCCAGGGCCTTGGTATTCGCGGCGAGGAGCTCACGGAACGCGAACAGCACCGAAGCGCGCTTCGTCAGCGAGACCCGCCGCCAGGTGGCGAACGCGTCCTTGGCCGCCTGGACCGCCAGATCCACCTCGGCCGGGGAGGCGAAGTCGACCCGGCCGCTGACCTGCCCGGTGGCGGGGTCGTACACGTCGCCGTGACGCCCGGCTTCCCCGTCCCAGGGCTTGCCGCCGATCCAGTGGGTGATGTGCTTGGAGGTCACTTGGCTGCCTCTTCGTTCACCGCGTGCAGGGCGTCGGTCAAGATGCCGAGTCCTTCCTTGGCTTCGCCCTCGGTCAGCGTCAGCGGCGGCGCCATCCGCAGCGTGTGCCCGTACAGGCCGCCCTTGCCGACCAGCAGGCCGCGTTCCCTGGTCGCCTCGAGCATCCGGCCGGCCAGCGGCGGGCTCGGCTTCTTGGTGACCGGGTCGACCAGGTCCACCGCGAACATCAGGCCCTTGCCGCGCACCTCGCCGACGATGCCGGTGTTCTTGGTGGCTTCTTTCAGGCCGTCGATGATAATCCGGCCGGTGACGGCGGCGTTGCGCTGCAGGTCGTGGGAGAGCACGTAGTCCAGGGTGGCGTTGCCGGCGGCGGTGGCGATCGGGTTGCCGCCGAAGGTGGAGATGCCGTTGCCGCGGATCCCGTCGAGCAGGTCGCCGCGGGCCACCACGCCGCCGATAGCGAAGCCGTTGCCCAGACCCTTGGCGAACGTCATCGCGTCCGGGGTGACCCCGTGCGCGCTGATGCCCCAGAAATGCTCGCCGGTGCGACCCCAGCCGGTCTGCACCTCGTCGGAGATCAGCAGGATGCCGTGCTCGTCGAGAACCTCCTTATACGCCGCGAACAGGCCGTCGGGCGCCATCGTGAACCCGCCTACCCCCTGCACCGGCTCGGCCAACAGGCACCCGACGTCGGCGGGGTGGATGCCGCCGGCCAGCAGCGCGCGCAGGTCCTCCGTGCAGGCCTTGATGTAATCGGCGTCATTGAGGCCAGCGTAAGCGGCCAGCTGCCGGTCCGCGCCGTGCAGATAATGAGTGCCGAACGGGGCGTGGCTCGACATCTTCCAAGCCGCGTTGCCGGTCACGGCGACGGTGCCGAACGACCGGCCGTGATAGCTGCCCCGCATCGCCAGGACCTCGTTGGCGTTCCTGGCGGTGAGCGCGGCGAGCAGCGCGACCTCGTTCGCCTCGGAACCTGAGTTGGTGAAGAACACCTTGGCCTTCTCGATGCCGGACAGCCTGGCGATCTTCTCCGCGAGCTCGACCTGGTTGCGGATCAGGTACAGCGTCGAGGTATGCACGATGCCGCTGGCGATCTGCCGCTCGACCGCGTCCCGGACCTCCGGCACGTCATAGCCGAGCATGTTGGTGAGAATGCCGGCGAAGAAGTCGAGGTACCCGTGGCCCTGGGCGTCGGTCACCCGGCAGCCCTTGCCGCTGACGATCTCGATCGGCTCGTCGTAGTAGATCCCGACCCAGTTGGGGATGACCGCACGGTGGCGGGCGAGTAGCTCAGACATGTTCCCCACTCTTCCTGGTTTCGCGACCGGAAGGAACCGACATCGTGTAATGCATTCAGGCCTTGGCTTTACGCTTTGTTCTATGCTTCCCACCGTGGGCGATTTGCTCGGCCTAGATGTGGTGCGCCGTGGCAGCCCGCAGGTGGTCGCGGGCTCGTCCGGACTGGGCGCGCGGGTCCGCTGGGTCCATGTGCTCGAGCTGGCGGACGTAGCCCACCTGCTGCAGGGCGGCGAATTCGTGCTCACCACCGGGATCGCGCTGCCCTCCGAGGCGGCCTTGCTGGCCCGCTACGCTGCCGACCTGGCCGCCGCCGGGGTCAGCGCGCTGGCGGTGGAACTGGGCCGCCGGTACGTCGGGGCCCTGCCTTCAGCGCTGGTCCGCGCGGCCGCCGACAGCGGGCTGACGCTGATCGCGTTCGAGCGCGAGGTTCCGTTCGTCGAGATCACCGAGGCGGTGCACGCCCGGATCATCGACGCTCAGCTGGAGGAACTGCGCGCGTCGGAGCGCTTGCACGAGGTGTTCACCGAGCTTTCCGTCGCGGGCGCGACCCCCGACGAGGTCGTGCGGCAGGCCGCGGCCCTGGCCGGGCGGCCGGTGATCCTGGCCGACCTCGCCCACCGGGTGCTCGCCTGCGAGCCGGGCAGCGCCGATCCCGCCCGGCTGCTGGCCGGCTTCGCCCGGCGCAGCCGGGCGGTCAGCGCCGTTGAGACGGGCGGCCGACCGGGGCGGACGGCTTACGACGAGGCGTCGGGCTGGCTGTTCACGCCCGTCGGCGCGCGCGGCGAGGACTGGGGACGCGTGATCCTGGTCTGCGACGGACCGCCGACCGGCACCGACACCGTGCTCGTCGAGCGGGCCGCCACCACCCTGGCGCTCGGCCGCCTCCTCACCCGGCACCGGGAGAGCCTGGACCGCCAGGCGCACCGGACGCTGATCACCAGCATCATCAACCAAGCTCACGCCGACCCGGCGGAAGCCGCGGTGCGCTCCCGGGCGCTCGGGGTTCCGGTCGATGACCGGCAGCTCATCGCGGTGGTGTTCCGGCTCAGCGATCCGCTGGGACCGTTGGGAGCGCTCGGGGTTTCCGCTCATGCGCGCGTGCTCGACGTCGCCGACATCGCGGCCGCCGCGTGCCGGACCGGGCATGTCCCCGCGCTGGTCGGAACCCTGGACGATGCCCGCGCCGGAGCCATGCTCTCGCTCAGCCCGCAGGCCGACCAGGACCGGGTGCTGACCAGCCTCGCGACCCTGATCAGGGAGCGGCTCGGAGACGATCAGGACGGGCTCGTGATGGGGGTCGGCGCCGCGGCCGGGTCGATCAGGGACGTGCGCCACTCGTTCTTGGAGGCCAGTCAGGTCGCCGATGTTGCGGCCGAGCGCCCGGATGTGGGCGGTCGCGAAAGCTCGCCGGCGCGGCCTGGGCGACCGTTGTTCTACCGGCTGCCTGATCTGCGGCTGCGTGGCCTGCTCCATCTGCTCCGCGACGACCCGCGGCTGCAGACCTTCGTGGAGCGCGAACTCGGTGCCCTGCTCGCCAGCGAACATGACACTGACCTCATCGGCGTACTGGGCGCCTACCTGGCCGCCGGCGGTAACAAGGCGGAAGCGGCCAAGAACTCCCACCTGGCCAGGCCTACCTTCTACCAGCGGCTGCACCGCATCGAGCGGATCCTCGGAACCGACCTGAGTTCGGCCGAGTCGCGGACGTCGCTGCATGTGGCGCTCCTCGCGCTGGAGGCCGCACGCTCAGGTGAGGCCACGCGCAGGTGAGGCCGCACGCGCTGGTGTCGCGCAGCGCCGCTGAAGGCAGGAGGCGCGGACAACCGTCAGCCCGGTAGCTTCGGACCGCCACATGACCGGGCTCCTCCGGAGGCCGACCGCCACGTGACCGGCCTCCTCCGGAGGCGACGGGACCGACCTTCTCTGGACCGACCGACAGCTAGCCAGTCATTCGCTTATAGATTTGAATTTCTTCTTTAACAATCGCCTCTATCGTTCTCATTGACAACATCACGGATTGCCTTACCGCCACGGGAAGAGTATTATTCGAATGTAAAGACGATCGTGTCACCGTTGAATGAGGGACAATGCCAGCAACCCCCGCCGATGAGCCTTCCGGGCAGCACGAGGACGCTGCCCGGAAGGCTCATGAGACGGGCGAGTCTTCAACCGGCGACCCCATGCAGGATGAATCGAGGGGCTGGCGGGAGCTTCCGCCT
>PMST01000595.1 GCA_003168295.1 Actinomycetota bacterium | reverse complement strand
TTGGCGACAGTCATCCCGACACCCTCGTCACAGCCCAGGCTCTGCAGCTCCTGCGTCAGGGCAAGGTTGCCCCGGCCCGCCATCTGGCCTGACCAGCCGGAGGTACACGGCCCGTTCAGAAGCTCGCGAACAAGTACGGGACCCGGCGGGGGAACAGGACGCGGAGCCGGGAGGCTGCCTCAGCGGGCACGTCCCCGAATCCGCGGACGACCACATCATCTGGATCAAGCACACCGTAGATCAGGCCAGACATGCCCGCCGCGGTCAGCGTGGCCTCCGATGCTTGCGCGCCGCGGGTGACATCGAGCACGCCTGAAGTACCGTCAAGTGAGTACCGGCCGGATATGAACGGGTCGTCAACTACGTCCACGGTCACCCGGCCAGGGCCTGCTGGCGTCCCGGCGAGCAGATCTAGTGACAGGACACGCGCCATAGGCGCGGGTGCGACCGGAAACGAGGTTGCAGCCTGCGTCACCGCGGCCAGATCAGTCGTCCACAGCTCGGGGAGCTCCCCGGCCGGGACGGTCACGACGACCCTGCTGACCTGGTCGACGTGACGAGCGAAGAACTGCAGCAGCAAAGCTCGGCCCAGCGGGCTGCGGGTAAGCAGGTCATCGGCGAGCAGGTCGCCGCCGTGCCGGGAAATCCGGTAAGTCACCGCAGCTAGCATTTCGCCGTCGGCCCACGCGGCCGCCAGCCAGCGGTCATCTCTGTCGCGCAACTCCACCGCCCGGTACTCGGGCAGCAGCGCGAATCCGTGCCACCCGGCCAGCAGCCGGGACGTGAATTCCCGGTACCGGCTGTATCCCGCTGCCGAGCGTTCCCAGCTGACTTCTCCGGGCAGCTCCGTGCGCACCAGGCCAGCTAGATCGGCCGGGGCGAACGTCACCGTTCGTACCTTGGGCAACCCGACGTAGCCGAACCGCTCATAGAACGAGGGCCGGAACGGATACAGCGTACTGAGCGCAAACCCCGCGTCGTGCATCCTCCCGAGCAACTCCAGCATCAGCGCACGCACATGCCCGCGGCGCCGCGCCAACGGCTGCGTGGCCACCCCGGCGACACCGGCCATCGGATATACGCTGCCGCGCACGTTCTGCTGCATCGGGATCGCCGACACCTCGGCCAGGGCCACACCGTCGTCTTCCGCAACGAGCGTGACGTTTCCCTCGTAATAGCGTTGAACGTCCTGTAGGCGTTGCACCAGCTCCCCGGTCGCGGGCGAAGGCTGGAATGCGTAGGCCTGGACCGGCACACTGAGTGCCTGACGTTCCGCAGCCTCGATCTGACGAATCTTCATGAGACCATCCCAGCCACCAAGCCCTCAGATCTCAACCCGTTCGGCTAGGACAACAGGCTCCGGCTTGTCCCGTTTGCTGGGCGTGGGACCCGGTGCAAGCTGATCAGCGCGTCGTATTCCCCGAGCGGCTATCCAGCCAGAGTGCCCAGCGTTCTATCGTTCCGATCCGGAGCAGCCCGGCCGACGCCCAGGGATCCCTGGCGAGGCGCGCCTTAATCTCGCTCTCATCCGCCGCCTCGACCACATGCAGGGTCTGTTCGCCATCGCCGACGGGACCGCCGAGGATGATAAAGCCATCATCGACAAGTCCGTCCATGAAGGCCGCGTGCCCATCCCAGCCGTCTTGGTCCCGTATCTGGCGCGAGGGATCCCAGCCCGGCCCGTGAACTGTTCTCAGCGCGAAATTAGCCATGGCGAGAGCGTACGGGCCGCTACCGACATTTAGCCCGCCCCATCAGGTTCCAGGGCGCGCACCCGGTGGCCGGCCATCGGAATATCAATGTCCCGCAGGCGAGGTACGGTCATCTTGATCACTTCGGCGGAATTGGGCCGAGGGCCACCGGCTGGAGCGCGCAGCGATCCGTACCTGCCGGAACAATTCGGCCGCCACTACCGTGGCCGCGGGGGTTATCCGGCCCGTCCGCGGCACGCCGAGCACGATCAAGCGCCATACCTCCGGTTCGGTCAGCGGCGCGGCGCTGAGAGAACCCTCGGCGACGTCGGCGCCGATGCCCGCCGCCGGCAAGATCGTCCAGCCGTGACCGGCCCGCACGAGTTGTTTTTGCAGGGTCATGGAGTTGGTCTGGACGGCGATGCCGAGTTCCACCTCGGCTTGCGCGGCCGCGCGGTCGATAAGTGCCCGCAGCCCGTGCCCGGATGCGGGCATGACGATAGGTTGCGCGGCGACGCGCGCCAGGGGGACAGGTTGCCCGGCCCGCAGGCCGTCCGACGCGGGCGCGACGGCCCACAGCTTCTCCCGCACCAGGGGCGTGACGTTCAGCGACGGGGAGCTTGTGAGGTTGTACAGCAGGCTCAGATCCAGGTCACCGTCGTCAAGCCACTGCTGCAGGTGCCCTGAGTAGGCACTCAGTACGCGTAGTTCGATGCCGGGATGGTCCCGCCGCACGGCCGACACCAAGGGTTCGGTGAGCAGGTCCGCGGTGCTTTCGAGCAGGCCGATGCTGACGATACCGGTGACGACGCCGGGAGCTGGTGCCAGCTCCGCGCGGGCGCGGTCGAGTTCGGCCAGAGCGCGCCGCGCCCGGTCGGCCAGGCTCACCCCGGCTGCTGTCGGCCGCATGCCGTGCCGGGTCCTTTCGAACAACGGCACGCCGAGTTCGTGTTCCAGGGTCTGGATCTGCCGGGTCACGGCGGGCTGTACCAGGCGCAGCAGCTCGGCGGCCTTGGTCACGCTGCCGACCTCCACCACCGTGACCAGCGCCTTGAGCTGCTTGATCTCCAAATCCAACGCCCCGTCTTATCGCGCCACCGCATGGTGGTATAACCAATCGGCATTTTACCTGACCTGGTATTAACCTTCATGATGGACGGGACGGGCGATGAACGTTGACGCGGGTAGACCGGGAGGATTGCGATGGACGGGCTGACCGAGGAAGAGGCCGCGATCGTGTCGCTGGTGGGCGAATTCGTCGACCGCGAGGTGCGGCCCGTCGCCCAGGAGCTCGACCACGCGAACACCTACCCGGAAAAGCTGATCGGGCAGATGAAGGAGATGGGCATCTTCGGGCTGGCCATCCCCGAGCCCTGGGGCCAGGCGCACGTCTCGGCCCAGTGCTACGCGGCGGTCACGGAGGAGCTGGCCCGGGGGTGGATGAGCCTGGCAGGCGCGATGGGCGGCCACACAGTGGTCGCCAAGCTGCTGGTCAGCTACGGAACCCAGGAGCAGAAAGACGCCTACCTGCCGAAGATGGCCACCGGGGAAATCCGCGCGACGATGGCGCTGACCGAGCCGGGCGGGGGTTCCGACCTGCAGGCGATGCGCACCACGGCCCGCCGCGACCGCGATTACTACGTGGTCAACGGGGCCAAGACCTGGATCACCAACGCGCGCCGCTCACAGCTCATCGCGCTGATGTGCAAGACCGACCCGGCCGCAGAGCCGCCGCACCAGGGCATCAGCATCCTGCTGGCGGAGCACGGCCCGGGCTTTCACGTGTCACGGGACCTGCCGAAGCTCGGCTACAAGGGCGTGGAGAGCTGCGAGCTGACCTTCGACGACTTCAGGGTCCCGGCCTCGGCCCTGCTCGGCGGGACCGAAGGCCACGGGTTCGCGCAGATGATGCGAGGGCTGGAGATCGGCCGGATCCAGGTCGCCTGCCGGGCTCTCGGCGTCGCGCGCGCCGCCCTGGAAGACTCGCTGCGCTACGCCCAGGAGCGCGAGGCATTCGGCAAGCCGATCTGGCAGCATCAGTCGATCGGCAACTATCTCGCCGACATGGCCACCAAGCTCGAGGCCGCCCGCCAGCTGGTGCACTACGCCGCGCGCCGCTACGACTCGGGCCAGCGAGCTGACACCGAAGCCGGGATGGCGAAGCTGTTCGCCTCGGAGACCGCGATGGAGATCACGCTGAACGCGGTCCGCGTCCACGGCGGCTACGGCTACTCGACCGAGTTCGACGTCGAGCGGTACTTCAGGGACGCGCCGCTGATGATCGTGGGGGAGGGCACCAACGAGATCCAGCGGAACGTCATCGCCAGGCAGCTGATCAAGCGGTACCCCATCCAGCCATGACCCTCTCGTCGCCGAAGGAGGGCACCATGCGCCACCCGCTGCAGGACATCACCGTCGTCACGCTCGAACAGGCCGTGGCCGCGCCCTTCGCCACCCGCCAGCTCGCCGACCTCGGCGCCCGGGTCATCAAGGTGGAACGACCCGGGACAGGCGACTTTGCCCGCGGCTACGACCGCGCGGTGCACGGGCAGTCGAGCTACTTCGTGTGGCTCAACCGGGGCAAGGAAAGCGTCGAGCTCGACCTCAAGGACCCCGGCGACCGGGCGGTGCTCGATGCGCTCCTGGACCGCGCCGACGTCTTCGTGCAGAACCTGGTGCCCGGCGCGGTCGAGCGGCTCGGGTTGGACGCCGCCTCGGTGCGGGCGACCCGGCCCAGGCTGATCTGCTGCTCGGTGTCCGGATACGGGCCGGACGGGCCTTACGGCTCGAAGAAGGCCTACGACCTGCTGATCCAGTGCGAGACCGGGCTGGTGGCCTCGACCGGGACCGCGGAGGTCCCGTCGAAGGCCGGGATCTCCGTCGCTGACATCGCCACCGGGATGTACGCCTACAGCGGCATCCTGACCGCTCTGTACGACCGGGAGCGCACCGCGCTGGGGACGAGCCTGCACGTGGCCATGCTGGACGCGCTGGGCGAGTGGATGAGCCAGCCCGTCTACTTCTGCCGCTACGGCCAGGAACCCGTCCGGCGGACCGGGGCCCGGCACCCGTCCATCGCGCCGTACGGTCCCTACCGGACCGGCGACGGCACGATCTTCCTCGGCGTGCAGAACGACCGCGAGTGGGTGATGCTGTGCGGCGAGATCCTGCACCGCCCGGACCTGGCCGCGGACCCTCGCTTCGGCAGCAACACCGACCGGGTAGCCAGCAACACCGAACTCACGGCCATCCTCGAGGAGGCCTTCGCTGACCTGGGTGCCGACCAGGTCAGCGGCGCGCTCGACCGGGCTGGGATCGCCAGCGCCCGGCTCCGCACACCTGAGGAATTCACCCGCCACCCGCAACTGCGTGCCCGCGACCGGTGGCGCCGGGTCCGCACCCCGGCCGGCGACATCGACGCGCTCCTGCCGCCGGTCCAGGTCGCCGGCCAGGAACCGGTCATGGGACCAGTACCCGCGCTCGGCCAGCACACCGAGGCGGTACGAGCGGAATTCGGCGCCGCCTCAGCTCAGCGCTCTGCATCGGAACACTGGGGCTAGGCCGCGGGGGCCAGGCGGTAGATCGCGCCGGCGGTGTCGTCACTGACGTACAGGGCGCCGTCCGGGCCGGGCACCGCGTCCACCGGACGTCCCCAGAAGCTATGGTCCGAGTTCTCGAACCCGCCGATCAGGGTGACCGCGGGTTCCAGGGTGCCCGTCGAGGCGTTCCAGGCCAGCCACAGCACGGCGGGTGCGCGGGGCGGCTGGCGGTCCCACGAGCCGTGCACGGCGATCACGGCGCCGTCCGACCACGGTGCCGGGATCTTGCTGCCCGCCAGGAAGGTCATGCCCAGCGGGGCGCTGTGCGCGGGCAGCCCGACCTCGACCGGCGCCAGCGCCGCGCATTCCAGCTCGTTGCCGCCCGGGTTGGTGGCCGCGTCGGGGACCAGCGGGACACCGGCGAGCGACCCCGCCGGATCGCTGTCGTCCTGGTCCGGGTCGCAGTACGGCCAGCCCAGGTCGCGCCCCGCCGTGACCGGAACCACCTCATCAGGCGGGTGGTTGTTGACGTAGCCCTGGATGACCTGGCCGAACGCGTCGCTGTACGTCCCGTAAGGGCCGTGCGAGGGGTACGGGATGTTGTCCCGTTCGTTGATTGCCGTCCACACCGTGCCGTTCGGTGCCACCGCCAGGCCCTCGCCGTTGCGGACCCCCCGCTCCACCACCCGCAGGCCCGTCCCGCCGGGGCTGACAGCCATGATCACCGCGCGCTGCGGCGACATGGTCCGGTCGCCGGGGCTGGCGTTTGACGAGCTGCCCACGTTGAAGTAGACCGTGCCGTCCGCGGCGACCGTCACGTCCTTCGCCCGGTGCACATCGTCGCCGTCAGGGTCCAGATCCGGCAGTCCCTTCGCGATCACCGTACGGACGCCGCTGATCCCGTCTCCCGTCCACCGGTACCGGTCGATCTGGTCCGACTCCGCGACGTACAGCACCCACGTGCCGTCCAGCCTGGCGAACGCTATGCCCTGCGGGTAAGTCAGCCCGGCCAGCAAGGTCGTCACGGTCGCGGTACCCGCCGCGTCCGGCCGCAGCTCCATGATCTTGCCGTCGGCCGGCTCGCTGACCAGCAGTTCCCCTCCGGGCGTCCAGGCCTCCATCCGCGCGTCCGGCACCCGCGCCCACACCCGGGCCGTCCAGCCGGCCGGGACAGTCAGCATGTGCGTCGCGGACAGCGCCCCGCCGCCCTCCCCCGCCGGGACGACGAGAGGCGTCGCAGACCGCCCCGCCGACCCGGAGCCCGCNNCGCCGCGGCCGCAGCGATGACCGCCGCGGCGGCTAGCACCACCGAGAAACCGCGGAACGGCACTGCCATGGGCTCACCCACCCGAGCGTTGCGGCTCGATCGCGTCGTACGGCCTCAGCGCTGGCGCCCGCCGGGGTCGCCTGAAGGTCTCCCAGGCGCGGGCGAACTGCAGCATCTTCCTCTCGCCCAGCGGAATGCCGAGCAGCTCCATTCCCACGGGCAGGCCGTCTTCGGTGAAGCCGACCGGAATGGTGAGCGCTGGCAGCCCGGCTTGGGATCCGATGACGGTGTTGGTGGGAAAGTTGAGGGCCCGGTACTTCTCGGCGCCGAGTTGATCACGCGCTGGCGGAAGTACCTGCACCGTGGGATAGATCAGGAAGTCGAGCCGGTGCACGGCGAAGATGTTCAGGACCAGCCGCCGGAAGTGGTCTTGGTTGAGCCGGAGCCGCAGGTACTCCGCGTCGCCGTCGGTCGTGCTCGGGCCTGCGGCGATCCCGTGGAACAGGTCGTTCAGCGGGTGGAACTGCCCGCTGTCGTAGATTTCCATGAAGCTCGACACGGGCGCGTCGGGTCGCCGCGCGAGGAAGTCGTCGATGTCGGACTTCGATTGCCGGAGATAGACGGAGGTGCTGGCGATCCAGTCGGCGAGGTCGTCGATCACCAGTTCCGGGGTCGTGGCCACGCCGAGTTCGGTGAGCTGGGCGAGCGCCGCCCGGACCGCGCGGTTGACCGGCGCGGCGTCGGGATCCTCGTCGGCGCCAAAGCCCGTCTCCAGCACCCCGATCCGCCAGGTGGCCAGCGGCACGTCGATATCGAGCGCGCGAGCGTAGCCGCCGGTGACGGCGGCCGCCGACGCCGTCACGGTGAAGGGATCCTGCGGGTCGTAGCCGACGATGCTATCGAGCAGCGTCGCGATATCGGAGACCGTTCGCCCGATCGGGCCTGGGGTGTCCTGGAAGTGCACCAGGGGCGAGAATCCAGCGCGGCTGATCAGCCCGGTGGTGACGCGCAAACCGAAAAGGTTGTTGAACGAAGCAGGGATCCGGATAGACCCGCCGGTGTCCTCCCCGATCCCGACGAGGCCGAAGTTCGCGGCTACTCCCGCGGCCGTGCCGGCGCTGGAGCCGCCGGACTCACGCGCCGGGTCGTAGGGGTTCTTGGTGTGGCCGGTCAGCGAGGAGGAGGAGAACCAGCCCGCTGCGAAGTCGCACATGGCCGTCTTGGCCAAGATGACCGCGCCCGCGTCCCTGAGCTTCGTGACCAGGGTCGCGTCGGAGGCCGGCACATAAGCGTCGAACAGGATCGAGCCGAACGTCGTGCGCAGCCCAGCCGTTTCGGCCTGGTCCTTGACCAGCACGGGCACACCATGGAGTGGTCCTGAGAGCCGCCCGGTCGCCGCGAAGGACTCATCGTGAGCGAACGCCTCGTCCCGCGCTCGGGGGTTCACTGTCACCACAGCCTGGAGCTTTGCCCCGGCCATGTTGTGCGCCTGAATCCTGGCCAGGTACCAGTCGACGAGTTCGGCGGCGGTCAGCTCACCGTTCCGCAGCGCGCTGTGGAAGGCGGCGATGGTGAGCTCTTCGAACTGCGTGTCGATGTTGGTCCACCTAGTTGTGCGGCGGGACAGGGATGCGGCTAGGTCGGCGCCGGTACACGCGCGGCGTCAGCGAGCGCCTCCCGGAGCTGTCGGCGGGAGCTGATGCCGAGCTTGGGGTACACCTTGCGCAGGTGCCACTCGACCGTGCGCGAGCTGATGAACAGCTCGGCGCCGATCTCCGGGTTCGTCTTCCCGTCACCGGCGAGCCGGGCGATCTGCGCCTCCTGGGCGGTGAGCTCCTCGCGCGTCTCGACTCCGCGGTCGCGGACGGTCTCCCCGGTGCCCAGCAGCTCACGGCGAGTGCGCTCGGCGAACGCCTCGAGGCCCATCGCGGTGCACATCTCGTGGGCCGTACGCAGCTGCTGGCGCGCGTCGATGCGACGCCCGCGGCGGCGCAGCCATTCCCCGTAGAGCAGGTGAGCACGGGCGAGCTCGACGCGAATGCGGGTGCGGCCGAGCCGCTCGATCGCCTCGCGGTAGAGGTCCTCCGCGGCGTCGTCCGCACTCAGCAGCGCTCGCGAGCGGGCCTCTATACCCAGCGCCCAGTCGGACCCGGTCGGTGCGCGTCGTCTCCGCGAGCCGGTCCAGGGCGGCGGCCGCGACCTCCGGCTCGCCGCTCCGGGACGCCGCCTCGATCAGCTCGGCCTGTGCCCACTCAAAAATACCCAGATCGTCATGCTCGCCCGCCTGCTCGGCCGCGGCCCTGGCCTCGGCGTAGCGGCCGAGGCCGTTGCAGAGCACGGCGCGGGCGTGATAGCTGATGGAAAGCCCCATGCCCTCGCCACGGCTCGTGACGTCGTCGATGGTGGCCCTGATGAGCTCAGCGGCTTCGGCCTCGCGCCCTCGCCAGGCCGCGAGCGCGACGGCACCGTAGGCCGCGAGCTGGGTCCCGGTCACCTCGGTGACCGCGCGCACCTCCTGCATCAGCGCTGCGCCCTCGTCCAGCTCGCCCGCGAACACGTGCACGAAGATGCGGGACCGCAGCGCGATCGGGAGCACGGTGAGTGCACCTGCCTGCCGTGCGAGCGTGACATGACGAGTGCAGAGCACCTCCCAGCTCTCGTCATCCCACAGCTCATCGGCCACGCGTCCGGCGAGCCACAGCCAGCGCAGCCCTTCGGAGGCGGAGATGTCCTGGCCGCGGAAAGCGCTCAGCGCCCGTTTGAGCAGCGGCGTGCCGGCCGCGCGGCCCTCCGTGACCAGCAGCGCCAGGCCGTCGAGGAGAAAATCAGGCGCACGGGGCGATGCCGGCGGCGCGGGCGCCAGGCGCGCCGCTCGTGACACCTCCGCCACGTCCGCGCCACGGGACAGGCGGCCGGCCAGCACCGCGGCCGTGAACGCCTCCAGGTAGGTCTCGCGAGCGAGCCCGGGGTCCAGCGGCTCGAGCTGGCGCGCGGCCTTCAGCAACAGCGGCGGAGCATCGCTACCCCGCCGCGAGGCGAACGCGATCTCCGCACGCAGCATGTCCACCCGGGCGCGCTGCAAGTCGTCAAGCGGCCTCGCCTGCGCGATGGCCAGCAGGGCGAGCGCCGCGTCGGGTGCGCCGGCCAGATGCTTGGCCAGCGCGGCCGCAAGCGCGCGCTGGGCCCGGCGCGCCGGGTCAGGCGTCAGCCGGGTGGCCTCTTCGAGGAAGGCAGCCGCCGCGGCCAGGCCACCACGCGTCTGGGCCCGAACGGCCGAGCGCTCGAGCTCGTCGGCCACCTCTTCGTCCGGCCCGGATGTCGCGTGGGCGCGGTGCCACGCCCGGCGATCGGGATCGATACCGGGATCGGTGGCGTCCGCCAGGGCCCGGTGGACGTTCCGGCGCTCCTCGGGCGACGCCGCCCGGTAGACGGCCGATCGCACCAGCGGATGGCGGAACCGCACCTGCCCGGCGAAGTCGACCAGTCCGGCCGCGACCGCCGGCAACGCCGCATCGGACTCGACGCCAAGCTGGTCGGCGGCCCGCCACATCAGCACGGGATCGCCGATGGGCTCGGCCGCCGCCACCGTGAGCAGCAGCCGGGTCGCCGGCGGGAGCGGTTCCAGCCGCCGCCGGAAGCTGTCCTCGATCCGGCCCGACAGGGCCGCGGCGTCGGGCAGCCCGAACCCGCCCGCCAGCTCCTGTGGCGTCAGGCCACGCGGCAGTTCCAGCAGGGCGAGCGGGTTTCCGCGGGTTTCGGCCACGATCCGGTCGCGGACTCGTTCGTCCATCGGACCGGTGATCACGGACAGCAGCAAGGTGCGCGCCTCGTTTTCGACCAGCCCGGGCACGATCAGCTCGGGCAGCCCGGCCAGGTGACGCTCGGCCGCAGGCTCGCGCACCGCGAAGACCAGGGCGACGGACTCGGCCGCCAGGCGGCGCGCGACGAACGCGAGCGCTTGCGCCGAGGCGTGGTCGAGCCACTGCGCGTCATCCACCACGCACACCAGCGGCCGCTCCTCGGCGACGTCGGATAGCAGGCTCAGCAGGGCCAGCCCGACCAGGAAGCGGTCGGGGGCGTCGCCGACCTGCAGACCGAACGCGGTACGGAGCGCGTCGCGCTGCGGTCCGGGAAGGCGATCGAGCCGATCGAGGAACGGCGCACACAGCTGGTGCAGCCCGGCGAACGCGAGTTCCATCTCGGCCTCGACGCCGACCGCCCGGGCGGTACGGCATCCGGACGCGCGGGCCAGCAAGTAGCTCAGCAGCGCGGTCTTGCCGATGCCCGGCTCGCCGCGCAGCACCAGGGCGTGGCTGTCGCCGGCCCGCGCACGGGCCAGCAGCTGATCCAGCACCTCGCACTCGTGGTGCCGGCCGCGCAGTCCCGGCGGCCGGCCACGCAGTCCGGGCGGCCGGCCACGTGGGTCAGGCCCGGGATCACTGCTGGACATAGGCCTACCTTATCGATCTCGATGTCGTATTTCGTGATGCCGGGGCAATGCCGTTGACGCCTCGTTATGCTAGGCATAGTGTTCCGTGGTATGGACCGTGAACGACTCAAGGGAAACCTGGACCTGCTGCTGCTGTCGGTACTCTCGGCCGGTCCCGCGCACGGGTACGCGATCATCTCGGCGCTTCGCGACCGCAGCGGGGGCACGTTCGACCTGCCCGAGGGAACCATCTATCCCGCCCTGCACCGGCTGGAGGACTCCGGCCTGCTGGTCAGCACCTGGGACCAGGCGCAGGGCCGCCGCCGCCGCGTCTACGGGCTGACCGACCAGGGCGCGGCCGCGCTGGCCGCCCAGCAGACCGAATGGCGTAACTTCGCCGGCGGGGTGCACGCGGTGCTCGGCTGGGCGACACAAGCCGTATGGCCGCCGGCCGTCGGGCCGGCCCAGGCCGAGCCGGGGCGGCCGGCATGAGCGGGGCGGCCTCCGACCTGATTGCCCGGTACCTGGAGGAGTTGTACGCCGGGCTGCGGGTTCCGGCGGCCGAGGCGGAGCTGATCGCGGCCGAGGCGGAGGACCACCTACGCGAGACCGCCGCGGCGGGGATAGCGATCGGGATGACCGAGCTGGAGGCCCAGGAGGCGGCGATCTCCAGCTTCGGGCCGATCCGGGCCGTGGTCCAGGCGCACCGCCGACGGACCGTCACGGCCGGCGGCGCGGCCATGGCCGCGTGGAAGCTCGCCGCGCTGCTGGCGACGACCGTCGGCATCGGAGGCCTGGCCGGGATGGGGATCTTCACGTACATGCTGCGATCCGCCCCGGGCGGCCCCGGCCCCGTTCCGACGGTGCTGGTCGTCTACGCGGCCACGGCGGCGGGCGGCCTGGTTTTGCTGGCCACTCGCCGGCTGACCCGGCCCGGCGCCCCGCGCCGGGATCCGCTGTCCCCGGGCGTAACGGCGAGCTGCTTCGGCGTGGCAGCGGCGCTGGTGTGGATCTTCGGGTTCGTGCGGCGATCCGCCCCGGCTCCGCCCCAGGGGCCGACCGGGCCGTGCTCGTTCGTGTGCCACTTCAGCAGCGGACCCGTGCCCGGCTCGGGTCCTGGTCCCGGCGCCGGCCCCGTGCTGATGGTGCTGGTGATCTACGCGGCCATGGCGGCGGCCGGCCTCGTTTTGCTGGTCGTGCGCCGGCTGACCGGGCGCCGCGCCACGGGCCGGGATCGGCTGTCCCCGGAGGCGACGGCGAGCTGTTTCCTGCTCGCATCGGGGCCGCTGGTCGCGCTCATCGTGAGGCTCATCGTGACCGGCAGGGGGATGCCCATCGCTCCGGCCCTCACCGTGTCCTGGGCGACCCCGCTCTCGGCTGGCTCCGTCTCGGAGGCTCCTCTGGTCTCGGGCGCCCTCGTCGCCGGATGCCTGGCGGTGGCTGCCGGCTACGGTCTGCTGGCGGCGCTCAGGCGGGCCCGGCGCTGGTCCGGATCAGGTACGCTCGGCCGCGTCGTGGGCGTCCTGGTTCAGGCTGATCGCGGCGGTGCGGGCCGTGCGTACGTGTGAGTCCCGTCGCGGGCGTGAGTGCCGTCGCGGGCGTCCCGAAGGCGCCTGGCGAGCGTGCCTGGTCACCACCGCACTGCTGCTGGGCGTGGCCTCGGTGGCTGGATGCACGGGAAGCTCGGGCGCAACGACGCACGGCACGGCCACGGCGGGCGGCACAGCTACCCCGGCCGACGTGGTTTCCGACTGCCTGCTGGCCCCGGCCTCCTGCTATGCCCCGGCCCTGTTCCGGGTCGAGTACGGCATCCAGCCCTTGCTGGACAAGGGGATCGACGGCCGCGGCGAGACGGTGACGGNNACGGCCCCGATGACCCCGATCGCCCCGCCCCCCGGCGCCACGGCAGGCCAGCATCCTGGAGTGAGCGCGGCCAGCGACATACGCCAGGATCTGGCGGCATTCGACGGCATGTTCCGGCTGCCCGCCGCGCGGATCCAGGTCGTGACCACCCTGGCCGGCGCGGGCTCGCCGTGGCAGGCGGCGGACGAGGAGGTCCAGGACACCGAGATCGTGCACACGGTCGCGCCCGACGCCGCTCTCCGGGTGGTCCTGTTGCCCGCCAACGTCCCGGACAGCGCCGCGAACGCGACCGCCGGCCTGCTCGCCGGATTGCGGCTGGCCGTCTCCGGCACCGACGTGGCATTGATCAGCTTCAGCCTGGGAGAGCATTACTTCACCAAGGCTCAGGTGACCCAGCTGCACTCCGTCCTGCTGGGAGCGGAGGCTCACCATGTCACGGTGATAGCCGGCTCCGGCGACAACGGCGGGTTCAGCCAGGCTGACTTCGGGGGCACGGCGGTCAAGGAGGTCAGCCTTCCGGCCTCCGACCCGCTGGTGCTGGCCGCGGGCGGCACGACGCTCGACGGGAACCTGTCGGCCGGCTTCTACATTGGCGAGACCGCCTGGAACGGCCAGGCCGGCTTTGCCTTGTCCAGCGGAGCATCGGGGGGTGGCTTCAGCCACCTGTACGCCCGTCCTGCCTATCAGGACGGCGTCCACGGGATCTCGGCGGCCCGGGGCGTGCCCGACGTGGCGGGCGAGGCTGATCAGAGCGGCGGCTGGGGGTTCGTCTACACCGGCGGCGGCAAGAGGTGGATCATGCCGGCCTCCGGCACCGGCGCCGCCGCGTCGCTGTGGGGAGGACTCATGGCGCTGGCCGACCAGGACGCCCATCACGACCTCGGCTTCGTCAACCCCGCCATCTACCGCATCGCCCACGGCTCCCGCTACCCCCAGACATTCCATGACATCACGACCGGTAGCAACATCGTGAACACGCCGCCGATCGGCCTGGGCGGTTACCAGGCCGGTCCCGGCTGGGACCCGGTGACGGGCTGGGGCAGCCCCGACGCGCAGGTGCTCGTTCCGCTGCTGGCCGCTTGACCAGCAGCCGGCTGAGGTAAAAAGGAGGAGGATGAACTCCGGCCAGCCGGACCCGGCACACGGCCCAGGTAACACCGGCCCGGCCCGGGTCATGGTGGCGGCGGACGGCATCTGCCGGACCTTCGGCAGCGGGCATACGGCCGTGCATGCGCTGCGCGGGGTCTCGTTCACGGTGGAGCGTGGCCAGCTGGTGGCCTTGCGCGGGCGATCCGGCTCCGGCAAGACCACGCTGCTGAACATCATCGGCGGCCTGGACGAGGCGACGGCGGGCCGGGTGTGGGTGGACGGCCGTGAGGTGAACCGGATGACCGAGCGGCAGCGGCTGGCGCTGCGACGGGACCAGGTCGCCTTCGTCTTCCAGGCCTTCGGGCTGGTGCCGATGCTATCCGCGGCGGAAAACGTGGGGATCCCGCTGCGCATCGAGGGTCTCCGGCCGAGCGAGCGCCGGGAACGGGTGGCGGCCATGCTGGCGCTGACCGGGATGTCCAGCCACGCCGAGCACCGCCCGGGTGAGCTTTCCGGTGGCCAGCAGCAGCGGGTGGCCATCGCCCGCGCGCTGGCCGGCCGGCCGGGCCTGCTGATCGCGGACGAGCCGACCAGCCAGCTCGACCACCAGACCGGCCGGCAGATCATGGAGCTGCTGCTCAGCGTGGTGCGATCGGAGGGGATCACCGCCCTGGTGGCCACCCATGACGAGGCGCTGATCGACCTGGCCGACAAGGTCATCTCGCTGCAGGATGGGTCCGTCGCCACCGTCAGCAGTACCCCGGGAAGGTAGGGCGCCGCATGGGTGGGCTGGGGGTGGCCTTCCTGCTCCGCCGGGCCCGGGTTTCGTGGTTGCTGCTGACCTGTGTCGCGGTCACGGTCCTGCTCGCCACCGGGCTCGCGGCCCTGCTGTGGACCTTCGCCGGCGCCGTGGTCCCGTTCGGCGTCCAGGGCTTCCTGGCCGATCCGCAGGATCGGGTGCTCGGGATCAACGGCCCGGTCAACGCGCGCGAGGCCGCCGCCGACTCGGAGCAGATCCGGGCCGCGCTGCGCCAGGCGTGGCCGGGGGTCGGGTTCCAGCTCGAAAGCGCGCTGTGGACGGACCCGCTCCAGCTCCCGTCGTCGGGCAACCCCACGGCCATCACGCAGATCCAGTTGGCGTCGCTGGCCGGAATCAGCAGCCAGGTGACGCTGACCGCCGGCACCTGGCCCGGTCCGCCGCGGCGCGGCGGACCGGTGCCCGCCGCGGTGCCTGCCGCCGTGGCCAGCCGGCTGCACCTGACCGTCGGCTCGGCGCTGACGGCCACCCCCACCTCCGGCGGGGCGGCGGTCTCGCTGCAGGTCACCGGGCTGTTCCGGGCCAATGACCCGGCGTCGCCTTACTGGGCGCTCGACCTGCTACCGGTCTCAGGGATGACCGTCCAGCGATACTCCGCCACCTACAACGGGGTCAGCACCTCGAGCTCGACCACCAGCTACGGCCCGGCGGTGGTGAACCCGGCCGCGTTCGGCGCGGCGCTCACCGTGCGCCAGGCCTCGTGGATGGTGCTGCCGCAGGCGCCGGCCCTGGCCCGGGGGAACATCGAGACGGTCAGCACCGGCACCGGCGCGGCGGTGACGCAACTGGAGGAGCTGCTGCCCGAGGGGCTGAGCGTGACCTCGGGCCTGCCGCAGATCCTGGCCGGCATCGCCAGCACCATCGTGCTGACCCGGTCGCTGTTCACGATCGCCGCGCTGCTGTTGCTGCTGGTGGCCGCGGCCGCCCTGGTGCTGGCCGCCCGGCTGCTGGCCGGCCTGCGCGAGGAGGAGTCCGCACTGCTGCGGGCGCGTGGCGCCACCAGGTGGCAGGTGGTGCGGCCGGTGCTGGCCGAGGCGGTGCTGGTGGGCGCCGTGGCCGCCCTGGCGGGGGTGCTGGCCGGCACCCGCCTGACCGGCGGGCTGGCCCGCCTGGCCGACCTGCGCCTGGACGGTTATACCGGCCGCGGCATCGTCCCGCTGACCTGGCTGTCGGCCCTGGCCATGCTGGTCCTGTGCGCCGCGGTGATGACCTGGCCGGCGCTGCACGCCCCGGCTCCCGACGCGGCCAGGCTCCGCCTCGGCCGGCAGGCCCGGCTGGCGGGGATCGCCTGGGCGGGCGGCGATCTGGCCCTGGTGGCGCTGGCCGTGGTCGCGGTGTGGGAACTGCGCGGCTATTCGGCGGTCGCGCATCCGGCCACGGGATCGCTCGGGATCGATCCCGTGGTCGCCCTCGCCCCCGTACTCGCGCTGGCCGGGGTGGCCATCATCCCGCTCCGCGGGCTGCCGCTGCTGGCCCGGCTGGCGGACCAGGCCACCGACCGCGGACGGCGGCTGGCCGCCGCCATGGTGAGCTGGCAGATCGCCCGGCGGCCGATCCGCCAGGCGGGCCCGGCCCTGCTCGTGGTGGTCGCCGTCGCGACCACCACGCTGGCGCTGGCCGGGTACGCCAGCTGGCGGCAGTCGGCCGCGGACCAGGCCGCCTTCGCGGTGGGCTCGGATGTACGGGTGGACGCCGCGGACCAGCTGCCGCTGGGCGCCACCGGGACGATCACCCGGGCACCGGGTGTCACCGCCGCCACGTCGGCCAGCCTCTACAGCATCGCCAACGGAGGCCAGCTGGTCGCGCTGGACGCGAGCACGGCCGGTAAGACGATCCTGCTCCGCCCCGACCTGTCGTCGCTTCCGGCGAACGCGCTGTGGCCGCGCATCACCCCAGGGCCGACGCCCGGGCTGGTGCTGCCCGGTCAGCCGGAACGGCTGAAGGTCCTCGCGTCCCTCGGGGCCGGGCCAGGTACGAGCGCAGCCGAGGCCGGCAGGGATCTCGGCTCAGCCACCGTCACGGCCTGGGTCGCCGAGGCCGGCGGCGCCATCTACCAGCTACCCGCCGCCGGGCTGCTGCCCGCCGACGGCCGGACGCACGCCCTGGTGGTCACGCTGTCAGGTCCGGGGCAAGCCAGCTACCCGCTGCGGCTGGTCGGGCTCACGCTGACCTATATCCTGCCGCCGTACGACCCGGCGAACCCGCAGTCGGCCCCGGTCGCCGGCCTGTCCATCGGGTCCCTCGCGGTGGCCGACACGGCCGGCGGCCTGTTCGGTCCGCCGTTCAGCCACGGTGCCGCCCTCGCGGCGTGGCAGGGCGGGGGATTCTCGCAGTACGTGCCGGCCGGGCCGACGGCGAACCCGGGCGGGACGCCGCCGCCATCGAACGGAGCACAGCCAGCCGCCGAGGGCTGGAAGCGCGCCGCCGGAGGCGGACCGCGGTTTACGTTCAGTGCCGGACACGATCCGTCGGCGCAGGTCCAGCGCGAGATCAACTTCGATCCCGCGATCGCCACCGGGCTGGTCACGATTATCGCGCGGCCGGCCGCCCAGGTCGTCCCGGCCATCGCCACCGCCGGTTACCTGTCGGCCAACCGGCTCGGCGTCGGATCGATCGTCTCGGAAACGGTCAGTCACACTACGGTTCTCTTCCGGATCGTGGCGTCGGTGGCCGACTTCCCGACCGTCTTCGGGCCGAACCGGGCGCTGATCGCCGACCTCCCGGCGGTCAACGACCTGCTCGACGCCGACCAGGTGACGCTCGGCGCCCCGCAGGTGACGCCCCTGCCGGTGACCCGCTGGTGGCTGCGCACCGCGGACGGCCTCCTGCCGCGGTGGCCCGCCGGGCTCGGCTTGTCGGTCACCGGCCGCGTCAGCCAGCGGGCGGCCCTGCTCGACAACCCGCTGCTGACGGCGCCCCGGCAGGCGCTGCTGGCCGTCGGGGCGGCGGCGGTGCTGCTCGGCGCGGGCGGGTTTTCGATCAGCGTCGCAGGCAGCGTCCGGTCCCGGCGGACGCAGAGCGCGGTGTTCGCCGCGCTCGGGGTGGGGAAGAACGCCCAGGCCGGTCAGCTGTGCCTGGAACAGGGCGCGCTCAGCCTGCCGGCCGCGGCCGCGGGTCTGCTGGCCGGGATCGGCCTGGCCCAGCTGCTGGTACCCGCGATCACCCTGACCGCGGCGGCGGCGGCGCCGGTGCCGTGGGCGCTGGTGGTCGTGCCGTTCGGTCCGGCCGTGGCTTTGGCCCTGGTCACAGCGGCCGTGCCGGTCGCCGCCTCGGCCCTGTCGATGCTGCGCCGGCCCGACCCGGCGGCGCAGTTGCGGGCGGAGGCCGGTTGAGAACGCTGGGGCGGCGGCTGCGCGCGGCGTGGGTGACGCTGACTGGGACCGGGGCCGCCGCTACGGCCGCCTTCGGCTTGCTGGTGTTCGTCGCCGTGCTGGCCAGCCTGGCGATCCCGCGGGAGAGCGTGGCGTTGCGCACCGGGGCGCTGCAGCGGGTGATCGCGGCTTCGCCGCTCGCCGACCGGACCGTCGTCGGGACGGTGGCGGCGACGTCCATGGGGGGAGACGCCAGCGCCATCGCGGCGGTCGGCGCATCCTTGCGGGCGACGCTGGCGGCGGGCGATGTGCCGGTGGCCGGCAACTCGCTCCTCTGGGCCGGCCTGACCACGGCCTACGTGCCGGTCAGCCGGACCGCCCAGGCCGTCGGGTACGGGCCGCCGCAGCTTGAGCTGGCCTACCGCACGGCGCTGGCCCGGTACAGCCATGTCGTCGCCGGGCGGCTTCCGGGCGGCGGCGAGACGGCCGGGCGGCGGACCGTGGTGCAGGTGGCGGTGACCACCGGCACCGCGGCCAGGCTCGGGCTGCGGGTCGGCGCCCGGCTTGACGCGGGGACGGTGGAACTGGTGGTCACCGGGATCATCCAGCCGGCCGACCCGGCGGCCGTTTTCTGGACCCAGAGCGCCACGGCGGCCAGTCCGGTGCTGTCGCAGGGCTCCTCCGCGCAGCAGTACTGGAGCGGGGCGGTCTTCATCGGCGCCTCTGGGCTGCCGCTGATCGAATCGGCGCTGGGCCCGACCGACATGCAGGTGACCTGGGTCTACGCGGCCGCGATCGGTGGGCTCAACGCGGCGGCGGCGAGCAACCTGGATGCGAGCCTGGACAGCATGGCCGCCTCCGGGACGACGTTCGTGTCCGCCGGGACCCCGATCACGGCGGCGGTCACCTCCCAGATTCCCTCGGTCCTGGCGCCGTTCATCGCGGGGGAAGGCGCCGCCGCCCCCGTGCTCGAGCTGCTGTATGTCAGCCTGGCCGTCCTGGGGGCGGTGGTGGTGCTGCTNNCAGCTCGGCTGGCTGGTGCTGCGCGCCAGCGTGATCGTCGCGGCGGTGGCCGGCGCGGCGGCCGCGGTCCTGGCCATCGGCCTGACCCCCGGCGACGGCGACGCGGTGAGCTGGTGGCTGGCCGGCCTCACCATCGCCGTGACGCTGGCCGGCCCGCTGCTGATCAGCGTGGTCCCGCAGCGCGTGGCGTCGCCGGTGGCGCAGCGGCCACGGCGCGGGGCCGGTGGCCGCAACCGCGCGGTCCGGCGGATCGTCGTCGAGACGCTGCTGGTCGCCGTGGCCGCCGGCGGGCTCGTCGTGCTCAGGGACCAGGGCCAGAGCTCCGGCAGCAGCGGCCTGTACACCAGCGCGGCCCCGGTGCTGCTGGCGGTCGGCGTGGCCGTCGTGGTGCTGCGCTGCTACCCTCCCCTCGTCCGCGAGCTGGCCCGGATCGCGGGCCGGTCGCGTGGGGTGGTCGCCTTCGTCGGCCTGGCGCGGGCCACCCGCACCCCGCCCGGCTCCGTCTTGCCGTCGTTCGCGCTGGTGCTGGTGCTGGCCATGGTGGCGTTTCCGGACATGATCAGCTCGTCGGTGACCCAGGCCCAGGTGGCCGCGTCCTGGCAGCAGGTGGCCGCCGACGCCATCATCGCGGTGCCGGCCACCGACGAGATCTCCCCGGCTCTGCAGCAGCAGATCTCGGCCCTGCCGGGCGTCGTGGCCACCGCCACCGCGGCCACCGCCACCGGGTCACTGTCCTCCGGGTTCGCGGTGTCCGTAATGTGGGTCGACCCGGCCCGGTACGCGGCCGTCGTCGACCAGGCGCCCGGCGCGCGCTTCCCGGTGGCCGCGCTGTCCGCTAGTGCGGCGACAATCCTGCCCGCGGTCGCCACCCCGGCCGCCGTCCAGGCTTTCGGCACGGCTGTCGGCGGCACGGGGCCGGCCGAGGTCAGCGTGGGGTCCAACACCATCACGATCGGGCTGGCCGGACGGATCGCCAGCGTCCCCGGCGCGACCACGGACGCCGTCGTAGTCGTGCCGCAGGAGCCACTCGGCACCAGCCCGCCCGGTCCGGATCTCATGCTGGCCGCCGGGCCGCTGGATGCGGCGCGGCTGACCGCGCTCGTCCACCGCGAGCAGCCGGACGCGTCGGTGACGTTGCGCGCCACGGCCCTGGCCACGCTGACCACGGCGCCGGTGCTCCAGGCGGCGCGGACGGCCCTGACCCAGGGGCTGGCCACCGCGGCCGGTTTCGGCGTGCTGATCTTGCTGATGTCGCTCGTGCTCACGGCCCAGACCCGGGAGCTGACGCTGGCGAGCCTGGCGACGATGGGGCTGCGACGCTGGCAGGCCCAGCTGCTGCTGGCGGCCGAGGCGCTTCCCCCGGTCGTGGCCGCCGCCGTCGGCGGCGTCGCGTGTGCCTGGCTGCTGGCGCCGCTGGTCGGGCCGTCGCTGGACCTGGCGGCGTTCAGCGGGACCGGGTCGGCCATCGTGGTGACTCCGGCCGCGTTCCCGCTCGTCGTTTCCGCGGCGGGACTGGTGCTGGCTGCGCTGGTGGTCCTGTCCGTTCAGACCCTCATTACTTATTACCGTGGCAGTGCCAGGGCGCTGCGGATCGCTGATTAAAGGAGGCCCGCGACATGACCGAGGTGGCTCCCACCGGCGCGGACGGGATGATCGTCTGTGACCGGCTGGTCCGGATCTANNGCGCTGATCGGCGCGGCGGGCAGCGGCAAGTCCACGCTGGTCAACATCCTCGCCGGGCTGGACGCGCCGACAGCGGGGACGGCGTGGGTGGCCGGCCACAACCTGGGCGCGATGACCGCCCAGCAGCGGCTGGCCTACCGGCGGAGCGTGGCCGGCTTCATCTGGCAGCAGACGTCGCGGAACCTGCTGCCCTACATGACCGCCCGGCAGAACGTGCTGCTGCCGATGCGGCTGAGCTCGCTCCGCGGCCGGGAGCGGCGGCGGCGCGCCAGTCTCCTGCTCGACACCCTGGGCATCACGCACTGCGCCGACCGGACCCCGGACCGGATGTCCGGCGGTGAGCAGCAGCGCGCCGCCATCGCCACGGCGCTGGCCAACCAGCCGAAGCTGCTGCTGGCCGACGAACCCACCGGCGAGCTGGACTCCTCGACCGCCCAGGACGTGTTCGCCGCCCTGCGGACCGCCAACACCGAACTCGGCGTCACGATGCTGGTGGTCACCCACGACCCGGCCGTGTCGTCGCAGGTTCGCCGGACGATCGCGATCAGGGACGGCAAGACGAGCAGCGAGACGATACGGCACTCAGCCACCGACGAGCGCGGCCAGACCACGCAGCACGCACGGGAGTACGCGACGCTGGACCGGGCGGGCCGGGTTCAGCTCCCGCGCGAGATGACCAGGCGCCTCGGCATCAGGGACCGGGTCGAGTTGGCCGAGGAGCCCGACCACATCGGCGTCTGGCCGGACCAGGCCACCGATCAGGAGTAATCGCGGCTCAGCTGGCCGCTTCGGTCGCTTCTCCGCAGCGGCTGGGTAGTGCCGGGGGGACGGTTCACGCTCGGCGCGCCGTCCCCCCGGAAATCCCAGGGCAGGCGGGGCCTAGCGCAGGGACCGGAACGCGGCCTGGATCTCGGTCGCGAACACCTCGGGCTCTTCCCAGGCGGCGAAGTGACCGCCCCTGTCGACCTCGTGGAAGTAGCT
>PMST01000393.1 GCA_003168295.1 Actinomycetota bacterium | reverse complement strand
GCGTCCAGGATGATCATGTCGTTGCGGTTCAGCGCGCGGCGTCCGACCAGGGCCAGCAGGTAACCCTCGCCTTCGGCGGCGTCCGGGCCCTTGGGCACGAACACCGGCTCTTCGGGGGCGGAGTCCTCGCCGACGTAGTAGCCGGTCTGTCTCCCGGTGTCGTCGTCGCGGTGGAACAGGCTGTTGAATGGCGGTCCCATCGGGCCGAACTCCGGCATCGGCCCGGCCGCCGGGTTCATGCAGCCGATCCAGGAGTGCCGGTTGCGGTCCATCAGCACCCGCGGGTCGACCCGCGGCATGTCGCCCGGGTGGTCGAACAGCGGCTCGCTGGCATACGTGGCGTGGCTGTCAGCCCAGTGCGCGGAGCCCTGGCTGACGTTCAGGGTCCACCGCTGCGCGAACGGCGGCGCCTCACGCATCGGCCCCTGCGTGGTCTTCGGGAACTGGGAGAACCAGCCGCTGCGGGCCACGAAATGGTCGGCGACCACAGTGTCGCCTGCTGACCAGGCGTTCAGGCTGTGCGTCTCCATCACCAGGTCGCTGCGGAACCAGCGGATCCCGGTCACGCCCTCACCGCGCGGGATGACCGCGACGTGGGTGCCTTGCGGCGGGTCCCACACGAAGTACTGCGGCTCGTCCTTCATCCGTTCCCAGTCCGAGATCATCGGCGAGAACGTGAAGATCATGTGGTCCCGGGTGACCAGCCAGTCGTGCATCATCGACGAGTACGGTGCCTGGAACGTCTCGGTCCGGGTGAGCTGTCCGGCGGGCGAGATCACGAACACGTTGACGTCCCGGTCGGGCCGGCCGCTGGAGTTGTAGGAGAAGGCGATCATCTCGCCGGTCAGCGGGTCGATCTTGGGGTGGGCGGTGAAGGTGCGCCCGGGAAGCTGGCCGTCGAAGCTGAACACGCCGCGGGTTTCCAGCGTCACCGGGTCCAGCTCGTAGGGCAGGGCCGCTTCTTTCAGGGCGAGTAGCCGGCCGGCGTGCCAGACCACCGAGGTGTTCGCGTTGCCGTCGTCGATGCCGTTCACCGCCGGGTCGTTGGTGAACGGGTTGCGGTAGGCGCCGAAGAGAGCTCGCCGGGCCGCGCGTTCCAGCTGGAAGCGCTGGGTGCGGACGTACCGGGTGCGCAGGTCGGCGTGGCCCTGCCCGAAACGGATCATGGTGATCATGCCGTCGCCGTTGATGTAGATGTCGTCCTGGCGCCGCGGCGGGAACTGGGTGTCGGCGGCGGCCCGGTAAAACGCGCCGTTCAGCTCGGGCGGGATCTCTCCGTCGACTTCGAGGTCGTAGACATCGGCTTCGATCCGCGACGGGGCGAAGAAGCCGCGGAACGCGTTCGTGTCGGGGTAGCCGCGGTGCGGCAGCCATGGTGCAGGCGCGGTGCCAGCAGGGCTGGTGACGGGTGCGGTCATCGTGATACTCCTCGGGAATCGCAGGTTCGGCGGGTGTGCGGGCCCGGCTCGGGGTGGCTGTCCAGGCGTCGGGTGAGGCGGGCGGAGTGCGGCCGGTGGGCGGCCTGACCCAGGTCCGCGGTGCGGTAGCCGGTGACTGTCACCAGTACCGTTCCGGCGGGAGTCACCACCTGGCCGTCGAAGACGGGGCCGGAGTTCTCCCGCCCTGGCCGGGGCCGGGCCACGGCCATGGCACTGGTCCGGTCATCGGCGGTCAGCGACGCCAGATGCCAGTGCACCGCCTCGAAGCCGGCCGGCACCATCATCCGGCCGGTCTCGGCCAGCTCCTGCAGGCCGCAGCACTGGAGCAGCAGCTCCAGAAGGCGCGGCCGGAGTACGGTCGGCCCGCAACCCCAGCTCAGCGGCGGGAGGCCGGGCGCGAGGGCAGCACGCAGGCCGCCGTCCTCGCGGCCGAATCTGCCGACGACCTGGAAGGCGGGACCGTGGAAGAACGGCGGGTACACCAGATCGGGGCCGCAGCTCAGGCAGTTCGCCCATTCGCCTCGCGATCGCGCCCAGGGCGCGGATCCGGCCGCGTGCCCGGCGGTCACCACGAGATGCGGCGCATCATGACCCGGGCTGCGCAGTTCGCAACGCCAGGCCGGCGGCGCGGAGCCGCGTGACGGTTCCGGGGTACACAGCAGATCCAGGTCACGCGGGCCGGGCCGGTCGAAGCGGACCGCAGGGCCGACCGTGATGTCCCGCAGCAGCAACCCGGCGGACTGCTCCTGCTCCTGCTCCACGGCGCGCAGGGTGCGAGCCACCAGGTCCAGCTGCATGACGGTGGGCAGGACTGGCGACCCGTCCACGACGTGGTCGAGCAGGAACGTGTCCTCTTCTGGATTGATCTGGATTCTCAATCTTCAACCTCACCCAAAGGCTGCGGCGGACTGGTTCGCCTAGCCTGAAAAAGTTTCTCTATTACGATGATTAACAGGGGAAGCTGTATTCTGTCCAACGTTGATGTGAGCACGCAGCGATCGGAAAACAAGATGGATCTTCGCCAGCTGCAGTTCGCCGTTACCGTGGAAGAGGAACATAACTTCACCCGCGCGGCGGCCCGCTGCCATATCGCCCAGTCAGGCCTGAGTCACCAGATCGCCCAGCTGGAGCGGGAAGTCGGCGCCCCGCTCTTCCACCGCACCAGCCGCAGCGTGCGGCTCACCCAGGCCGGCCATGTCTTCCTTCCCTACGCCCGCCGCCTGGTCCGCGATGCCGAGGAAGCCCTGGCTGCGGTGGCCGCGCTGCGCGGCGTCGTGCCCGGCCAGCTGCGCATCGGCGCGATCCCGTTCGGCCCCGGCCCGGTCGACCTGCTCGGCCTCCTCCAGGACTTCCGAGAGGGTTACCCGGCCGTCGAGGTCGTCGTGTCAGACGAAGGCAGCCTGACCACCATCGCAGCGATCGCGGCAGGCCACGTCGACGCCGCCTTTGTCGGGCTGCTCCGCCACCAGGTCCCAGACGGCCTCTACCACCAGGTCCTGGCCCTGGAACCGCTCGTCGCCGTGGTAGGTCCCCACCATCGGATGCACGGGGTCCCGGCTGTGGACATGCGTACCCTCGCGGACTGCTCCCGCTTCCTGGAAAGCCATCCGGACTCCGGGCTCCGGGCACAGGTCGACGCCCTGTGTACCAGGGCCAGGATCCGGCGCCAGGTCGTCTGCGAGATGCGCAACCCCGCGGACCTGGCCGCGCTGGCCCTGCGGGGACTCGGGGTCGCGATCGTGCCGCTCCGGGTCGCGCAGGCGGCCACGTCGGCGGGCCCTGAGCCCAGCGTGCTGCGCCTGGCCGACCCCCAGGCCGTGCAGCCCGTGGCCTTCGTCCACCGCGATCCCGGACCCGCCAATCCCGCGGTCCAGGCGTTCATCCGGCTGGTCCACTCGCGGTGGCCGCCCGCCTCGCCGCCCACGCAACTCACAGACGCCCCGACATGATCTCCACGCCTCGAGACTGCTAGAAGGGATTTCGGTGTTCGGGTCGGTATTGTCCGGTTCCCCGCCGACGAAGAACTGCGCGAGGCTAGTTTCAGACAGCCAGGAGGAGCTGGCCGGCTAGGTCGTCAAGAGCGGCGCCGATGCCAGTGGCTGCCCTCAGTGCCGCGATGACGCGGAAGTCGGGGCGTACGATGACGCCTTCGGCGCCGAGCTGCCAGAACCACGTGGCGTAGTCGAAGTCCACCTCCCGCATGGCCCCCGCGACCGGAGCTGGGCTGACGTGGGTCACCGTGGCTGGCAGGACCCTCATTCCCCGCACCGTTGGGGCCCAGGAATCGTAGATCTCGCCGGGCGCGATTTCCAGGTCGGGCCCGTCGACCGCCCGGGTTCCTTGTCCGAACTCGCGGACCAGGTTCTCTGCGGTGATCGCCCCGGGCCGGCTCCGGGGGGTTCGGCCACACCAGGGATGACTCCATCACGGGACGCCGGCTAGCGGAGCGCAATGCGTTCAAGCTGCGGTTGGTGGCAATGCGGTACAGCCAGGTGCGGATCGAGGACCGTTCCGCGAAATCGCCGATACCCTGCCAGGCGGCCAGCACCGTCTCCTGGAGCACGTCCTCGNNCCCAGAACTGAACGGCGGCGGCTGGACGGCAGCCACCGTTCAAACCCGCGACCCGGCGGTGTCTACCTCTTCGAGAGCCGGAGCGGGCTGCCCGCCGCCGCCGGCCAGGCCACCGGAATAAGGAGATGAAGTGTCCCGACTAGCCCGCTGGTGTTTCGATCACCGTCGACGAGTCGTCGTTATCTGGCTCCTGGCCGCCGTCGTGCTCCTCGGCGTGAGCCGAGCGGCTGGGAGCAACTTCACTGCCGCCCTCAGCCTGCCGAACACCGACTCCCAGGCTGCGGTCAGCCTGCTGACGCAGAACTTCCCGGCCGCTGCCGGTGAAGGAGATCAGGTCGTGATCCAGGCCACCGCCGGCGCGGCCATCGACTCGGCGCCAGTTCGGGCTGCGGTGACCGCCGCCCTGGACAAGGTAGCCAAGGTGCCGGGGGTGGCCTCGGTGGCCAGCCCCTACGCCGCAGACGGAGCGGGACAGATCAGCCGGGACGACACCATCGCGTTCGCCAGGGTCACCTGGGATACCCAGTCAGCCAGCATCACCACGGCCGACGCGGACCACCTCATCACGACCGCCGAATCGGCCGACGGACCCGACGTGCACGTGTCGGTCGAAGGCCAGTCGATCACCAATTCCGAACGTCCCACTCTCGGCGCCTCGGTCGCCGTCGGGGTCGTCGCTGCGCTGATCATCCTGCTGCTCATCTTCGGCGGTGCCGTCCTGGCGTCGCTGCTGCCCCTGGCGGGGACGGCAGTGGCCCTGGTCATCGGGCTCTGCCTGGTGCGGCTGCTCACCCACGCTTTCGACGTGGCCAGCCAGTCCATCGACCTTGCCGTCTTGATCGGCCTCGGAGTCGGCGTCGACTACGGACTGTTCATCATCAGCCGCCACCGCGGCGCGGTCAAAGCTGGCCGCTCCTATCGTGAAGCAGCCGCCGAAGCGGCTAACACCTCCGGGCGGACCGTCCTGTTCGCCGGGGCCACTGTGTGCATCGCCCTGCTCGGCCAGTTCGCCCTCGGGGTCAACTTCCTCTACGGTCCCTCCGCCGCCGCGGCTATCGCGGTGGCTCTCACCATGGTCAGCTCACTCACCTTCCTGCCGGCCATGCTCGGTTTCCTGGGCGCCAAAGTCCTCTCCCGCAAGGAACGTGCCGCCCTGGCCGGCGACGGGCCAGCCGGCCCGGGTGCGGCCGGGCTCGGGCTGCGCTGGGCCCGGTTCGTCGAAGCCCGCCGTGCTCTGGTGGCCCTGGGCGCGCTCGTGGTCGTGGTCGTGATCGCCCTGCCAGT
>PMST01000287.1 GCA_003168295.1 Actinomycetota bacterium | reverse complement strand
CCGTAGCACCGCTTCCTGCGCGGGGGTCGGGTTGAGCCGGTACCGGGACATGCGAACACACTTATCGGATGGCGCTGACATTTCAGAGGGGGTGAAGCGGCGTTTCCTCCCCGGTCTGAAGGCCGGGGTCTCCACGCCGCGATTCTGATGAGCGGCAGCGACGAGGTCGGCGTCGACCCGGGACGGCTCAGCCAGGCGGCGGGCGCGCTGGAAAACCTGCGGGACGTGCTGGCGGCCAACGTGCCGACGATCGTGAACATCATGAACGAGTACTGGAGCAGCGGAGCCGGGTCGCCGATTAGCCTGGCCGGGCTGCATCAAGCCCAGTCCCGTTCGGTAGATGACGCCACCCAGATGCGGACCCGGGCGCAGCTCGCCGAGGCCTGGCTGGCCCAGAGCGTCAGCCTGACCGGCAGCGGAATGGTGAACATCCCCTGGTCCGGCCCGGCCCTGGACAATGCCGACTCCACGGTCGAGGCGAAGGCACTAGCCGCCGCCGAGGCGCAGGCCAGCACGAATCCCTCGGCCGCCCGGGCCAAGATCGCCGCCATCGAGCAGGAAATCCAGGAGCACGTCGGCGACGGCAAGGCAGGCGCCCCCTGGCTGCAAGATTTCTATAACGACGCGGCACCGTCGGTGGCGAGCCTGGCCTCGACCTTGCACGGACTGGAGAACAGCGGCGACACGCTGCCTGATTATCTGCACAGGTTCACCGTGCTCACCGAGGACGACCAGAAGATCGTGGCGACCTTCGGGCAGGGGCTGGTGGCGGCGGACAAAGCCGGGCTGTCACCGGAGGCGGTCCAGGCCATCGCCAACGCACCCGACGCCTGGTCAGCCGCCATGCTGGTCAAGTTCGGTCCGCCCGGGTCGCTGTGGCGCACCGGCGAGCCGAAGACGCCGCAGAACCCGGACGGGCTGAGCCTGCTCGCGCAGCTTACCGACCACGTGTACGAACAGGAGCAGAACGGGACGCTGAGAATCCCGATCGGCAACGGCAGCAACTACTCGGCACAGGACCGCGATCAGCTCGCGGACGTGCTGGCGGACTATGACCCGCTGCAGGTCATGATGCAGGCCGACGCGCAGAACAAGGACGCGGCCTGGCAGGTGATGGGCGGCGAGGACGGCGGCGCCCTGGCGAAGATGCTGCTCAACTCCGTGAACGGCGACCTGCCAGGCATAGACGGCCGGTTCGTGCAGGGCCCGCTGAACGGCGAGGACCGGTACGCCCCTTACTTCACGCTGTATCCGCCGGGCAAATCCGTTCCGGAGAACGACTCCTGGGGCCAGATCCTGATCAACTCACCGGACCAGAATGTCGTCGGTGCCTTCCTCGACGCGGCTACCTCGGCGCCGCGCGGCAACGGCACGGACGCCAGGTATTCGGCCCAGGCCGCGCTCAACATCATCCTGAACACGCCCTCGCCGATCGGGAACAACGGCATAACCGAGGCTCCAGCGGTGCAGCAGGCGCTCTTGCACACCGCGCAGCGGTACCTCCTCGACCTGGCGCAGTCGACCACCTTCACTTACTCCTCCACGGTGGTCCCCTACGGCGGCGAGCCCCACCAGCTCTACGTGCTCAAGATCCTCGGCGACGCGGACGGCACGACTCCGCTGTCGACGTTCCTCCAGCAGATCATGGCGAACGGCGCGGATGCGAAGATCCTCACCGCGACGACGACGACGGCGATGAGCCAGTACTACGCGCTGTACGCGCAGGGGAAAATACCCAGTGACGTGAGCGATCCCGATGTGAGCATGGCGACCCTGTACGCCCGCCTGATGGTCGAGGCCGGGAACGTTCGGCTCAACGCCGCTACGCTGACCGACCAGCAGGCCGCGCAGGTCGACTCGACGATTGACTTCGCCAAGGACGCGGTGACGTGGCTTCCGGTCGTCGGCGACTACGCCGAGAAGGCCGAGTCCCTGGCCAGCCTGTTCGGCATCAGCACGGACCTGCCCACCGACCACGCGGTCACCACGCAGCAAGCCAACGAGCGTGATCTGGCCGTCAGCGAGACGACGGTCGACGTGCCGATGGTGCAGGCTCTCATCAGCGCGGGCGCGGTTCCGGCCCGCGACCTCACCAGCGCCTCGTCGTGGCTGGTGAACGGCCAGATCACGCTGACCAACCCGACGGCGGCGGGCGACTTCAGCAGCTGGGAGGACGCGCACCCGGACATCATGGACCAGCTCTACCAGCGCGAATCCCAGTACCAGACAGCGATGAACCTCCAAGAGGGCATCGCCGAGAACAAGGCGGGATCGGGCGGGTGACCGCCGCACTCCGTAGCCCGGCGGTCGTCCTGGCGGCCGGGCTGATGACTGCGGTGCTGGCCGGCTGTACCGGATCGGCTACGCCGCAGCCGACGGGATCACCAACGGGATCGGCCCCGACGACGGTGTCGCCGACCGATTCGCACGCCCTTGGACTGCGCTACGGCGACGCGCCTGCCCTGCTCGTGCAGTGCGGGCTGAGCAGCGGCACCATCAAGCCGCAAACCGGCCAGCCGTGGTACTCCGACGGGAAGGTGCTGCCGCTGTCCGGCAACGGGGCCGGCTCCCGCGGGGCTGAGCTCAGCACGTGGTGGGACGCGCACAACAGCACCGTGATAGGGGGGAAGTCCCTGTCTGACTGGCAACAGTGGGCCGCCGACCATGATGCGCTGCCGGCGCAGGTGTGCGGCACCTCGGTCTCGGCATCCGCCCTGCAGGCAAAGATTGATCCGGGACAGCCGAACCCATGGGCGGGCTGACCCACCGGGTCAAGTAGTTCCGTCGTTCTCGGCGGCGCGGTGAATCTCGATCAGCTCGTTTCGATATGAATGATCAGCCGTCTCCAGCTCGTTATTGACCAGGGCTCCGTTTTCCCACCACTGCGTCAGTCCGCGACCCATCTCCTGACCTGCCCTGGTGTGAACGCAGAGGGCATAGTCAGGAACGCTGACGACGAGCTCGCCGCGTTCCACCTGGGTCGCTACCAGGTCGGCGTGTTCTGAACTGGTCCGATCTTTCCTGGCGCTAGCCAGCAGGCGGACCGCGTGCACGGCCATCATGGTGTCCCCGCCTGGAGTGGCAAGGAAGTTCTCGTGCAGGCAGTTCAGCAGAAGCGGCGCCAGCGGTTCCCCCATGCCCACGTCTTCAACCGCGATGATCTTCAGCCGGCGCCACAGATGCTCCGCGACATCAGCTGAGGTCGACAGCATCTCGTAGGCGGCGAGCACGGCGTTGTCGACGTTACCGCGGCGAATCTCCTTCTGCAGAACCGAAACCAGCTGATCCACCGGAATACCACGTGGTGACGTGAGCTTGGTGTAGGGATCCTGGCTATGCGGAGGCGGGCCGGTCAGACGCTTGGTCATGAACTTTTCCTTCCAGGTGAACGTACAGGCGCGTCCGAACCGGAAGGGGCCTACTGATGACCCCTAACATAGCGCCACCTAGCCGCCGCGCGGCACGGCGGCGGTTCAGGCAGTGATGGTGAGGGGCACGTCCGGCGACCTCAATCTTCGTGGTCCGGTTCAGGTGCCGGAGGGTCAAAGTTGACGTCGACGCGCTGGAAGCCCTTGAGGCGCTGCGCTTTAGCCTGATGAGAGTACGCACGCCGGTCGCCGGCCGTCAGGGTGACGTTGTCGGTGAAGGGCGTGAGCAGCGACCTGGGATGCAGGCGAATAACGCGCACGACGTTGATTTCCATGCAGAGCAGGACGGCCACGGCCGTGACGTAAAGAAACGCGAGCAGGCCGAGGACGAGGGCGAATACCGCGTTCGTGGCGCTGGCGCGCTCGACCACATGCCGGACGTAGATGACCCCGAAGGATTGCAGCAACTGCCAGATCACCGCCGCGGCTATCGCACCCGGCACCACGTCGCGTACGGACAGGCGCCGCGCCGGCGCAAAACGGAACGCGAAGATGGCCACGGCGATGTTGATCACCACAGACGCCGCCAGCGCCAGGGACCTTCCGGCTATCCCGAGTACCCCGGCTCCGCCGCCGCCCGCGATAGACAAGACGGTCGTACCCAGCATGGCCAACCCGGCGATGGCCAGCATGAACAGGCTGCGGCCGCGGGCCTTGAAGGGGTTCGGCCGGTTGTTGCGCGGCACTCCCCACATGGTGTTGTTCGCGTACTGGAAAGCTTGCGCCACTCCCAGCCCGCCGTAGAGGGATCCGACGATCCCCACGACGAGGCCGACCGGGCCGCCGCCGAGGCGCCTCGGCCGGGCCAGATCCCCGCCGATGACCGGGAACTGGTGTAGCGCCGACGTGAGCACCTCGTGCTGCAGCCTCTGGTCACCCGACAACACGAAGCCCAGGATCGTCGAGAGCAGTAGCAACAACGGAAACAGCGAAACGAACCCGTAGTAGGTGAGCAGCGCGGCCAGATAGGCACCAAAATCGTCGAAGTACTTGTAGGCGACCGCAAGCGGGAAGCCCGCCCACGGGTGCTTCCGCTGGAAACGGTCTAGGCGCCCCGTGACCACCACATCGACCACCTCACTGCACGTTGGCCAATCACCTCGCACCATCGGCAGTGAACCGGGCCGCCGCGTCTGTCTCACGCTACATGCGCAGACCCGCCCTCAACAGCCACCGAGGCGATCCAGGTGTCGCCGGTGAAGAGCCAGTGCCGTGTTTGACGCTGGCAGTTGTATGACAAACTCAATACATGGCTAAGGAACCTTCCCGGGTAGGCTCGGCCGCCGGGCGCGGGAAAGCACTCGCCAGGACGCAGGCGAAGGTACCCGCTGGTCCCCCGCGCGCCGCCCGGCGAGCGGCGAGCGGAACGGTGACCATGCAGGCAAGGATCGACGCTGGCTTCGCTCGCGAACTCGTAGAACACGACGCCGCCGTCCTCGGCCTGGAAGGACCATCAGAGCTGGTACGGGAGGGCCTGCGCATGCTCCACCGGCGCGCCCGCGAGATGGAGCTCGCCGCGGCCTACGACGAGTTCTACGCCGGGGGGACGGCTCCGCTGCCCGCAGGAGTAGTGGCAGCAGACGCCGACTAACCGGTGGAGCCGCTCAGAGGCGACGTCTGGGACGCTCACCTTCCCCGGGTCGGCGATCATCCGGTCGTCATACTAACGATCAACGTGATGATCCCTCGCCTGAGCGCCGTGACGGTGGCCGTCGTCACCGGAACTGAGGGACCTGCCCAGACCCACATACCTCTGGACCGCGAATCGGGCCTCACGGGCTACGATGTCAGCTTCGTCAACGCCACAGACCTGCATTCGATCGACAAATCCCGGCTGCGGCACCGGCGCGGAAGGCTCCACCCACGCGAGCTGATGAGCCTGGAAGAAGCCGTTCGCATCTACCTCGGCCTCTAACCTGAGCCGTCCCCAGTCCGGCTGAGCCAGGGCGTGACCGGATCGGTCCGGTTCGGGACTTGATCTGGCCTTACGCGCGAGTCCGTCCAAGCCGGATGCTTGTCAGTATGACTCGAGCTCTTCTGGTTATCGACGTTCAGGAATCGTTCCGGCAGGGGCCGCTGTGGCCGGCTATCTCCAACCCAGGCATCGCCACCGACGTCGCCCGCCTCGTCGACGGCGCGCGGGTGCACGGCGACCTCGTCGTGTGGGTGCTGCATTGTGAGCCGGGATCGGGGACCGTATTCGACCCTGCCCACGGCCACGTCCGCTACATCGACCCGCTCAAGCCGCGCGCCGCTGAGCCGCAGCTCACCAAGACCTCGCACAATGCGTTTACCACGACGAACCTCCAGCAGCTGCTCACCCAGCAGGGCATCACCGAGGTCATTGTCTGCGGCATCCGGACCGAGCAATGCTGCGAGACCACGGCGAGGGTCGCATCCGACCTCGGATACCAGGTCACGTTCGTCACCGAGGCCACCGCCACCAACCCGATCGCGCACCGCGACGCCCCGCCAGGCCAGACGGCCGGGCAGCTACTCGCGGACCCGCGCACACTGCCGGCCAGCGCGGTCATCGAGCGGACCGAGTACGCGCTCGCCGGGCGGTTCGCGACCATCGCCACGATCGCTGAGGTCACCGGCCAGCTCGCCGCGTCCGCGTCCCAGGCCACCGCGCCTGCGTCCCAGGCCACCGTGACAGCTGAGCCAGTCAGGTAAGCCGGCCAGCTATCCTGACCAGATCGTGACTAAGGTCGTCTTCCTGCTCGTCCCGGGGCTGCACCTGCTGGACCTAGCGGGGCCCGCGCAGGCGTTCGGCACCGCCGCCGACCTCGGTTGCGGCTACCGGCTGGCCTATGTCGCCGAGCAGGAAGACGTCCCCGCGGCCCAGGGCATCACCCTACGGGCCACCACGCAATGGCCAGCGCTCGCCGAAGACGACCTCATCATCGTCCCCGGCTGGCGGGCCAGCCCCGTGATCACGGGCACCGGCCCGCTCGCCGACGCCACGCTCAACGCGCTCGCCGCCCATCACGCCCGGGGCGGCACGGTCGCCAGCGTCTGCGCCGGGGCCGACGCCCTGGGCCGGGCAGGTCTGCTCGACGGCCGCCGCTGCACCACCCACCACGACATCCAAGACGAGCTCGCTCAGCGCTACCCGGCCGCGACGGTCATCCGCGACGTGCTCTACGTCATCGACGGCCGGGTCGCCACCTCGGCCGGGATCGCCAGCGGCATCGACCTGGCCCTGCACCTGATCGCCGTCCGGGACGGCCCGGCCACCGCCGCGCGAGTCGCCCGCGAGATGGTCGTCTACGCCCGCCGCAACGGAGACGAGCAGCAGGCCAGCGCCATGCTGCGGCACCGCAACCACCTCAGCGACACCGCGCACCGCGCCCAGGATCACATCGAGGCGCGGTTCGCCGGCCCGCTGCCCCTCGCCGAGATCGCCCGCACGTGCGGCGTCAGCGAGCGCACCCTGACCCGCAAGTTCACCGAGGCGACGGGCGTCACCCCGCTGCGCTACCAGCAGCTACTACGGCTGGAGCGGGCCGGGCACCTGATCAGCCACGGCGCCACCGTCGAGACCGCCGCCCGCACCGTCGGCTTCCAGGACGCCCGGATGCTCCGCCGACTCCGCGCACGCGGACCAGCCTGAACAGGCTGAACAGCAAAGCCCGGTTTCCTCAGCGGAACGATCCCCGCCATCGGTGTCTCGCGGTCAACATTGGCGTATGGACCTTGATCAACTGCGAGCGCAGACGCCCGGGTGTTTGCACCGGATCCACCTGAACAATGCCGGGGCAGCGTTGATGTCCCGGTCAACTCTGGAGGCGATGACCACTCACCTGCGGCTGGAGGCCGAGATAGGCGGGTACGAGGCTGCTGTGCAGGCGCAGGAACAGATCGATGTGACGTACGCCGCGCTGGCGCAGCTGGTGGGCGGTCGACGCGATGAGGTCGCGCTGTTCGACAACTCGACCCACGCGTGGAACGCCGCCTTCTACTCGATCCCGCTGGGCCCGGGTGACCGGATCCTGACCGGTCGCGACGAGTACGGCAGCAGCGTGCTGGCCTACCTGCAAGTCGCCCGGCGCTCGGGCGCCGAGATCGTGGTCGTGCCTGACGATGACGACGGGCAGATCGACCTCGGCGCATTGACCAAGCTCGTCGACGAACGGACCAAGCTGATCGGGCTGACCTGGGTGCCGACCAGCGGCGGTTTGGTCAACCCGGCCGCCGCCGTCGGGCGGATCGCCCGCGAGGCCGGCGCGCTGTACCTTCTGGACGCCACCCAGGCCGTCGGCCAGTTTCCCGTCGACGTCAACGACGTGGGCTGCGATCTGCTGACCGGCACCGGGCGGAAGTTTCTCCGCGGACCGCGCGGAACCGGCTTTCTCTGGGTCCGTGATTCCGCCCTCGAGCGACTCGACCCGTTCGTGGCCGAGATCCGCTCCGCCACATGGGACGGCGGACGCGGCTTTACCTGGGCCGACGGCGCCCGCCGCTTCGAAACCTGGGAGAACAGCTACGTCAACATCATCGGCCTCGGGGCCGCGGTGCGGCAGGCCCTTGAGCTGGGCCTTGACGCTGTTGGCGACCGCACCCGCACCCTCGGTGAACGGTTGCGGGAGGACCTCGGACAGCTCCCGGGCGTGACCACTCACGACCTCGGCACGCAGCGTTGCGCTATCGTCACCGCGCGGATCGCGGGCCGCAGCGCGGATGAGGTCGCGGCTGCACTCGGCCGGGCCAACATCAACGTCAGCACCACCGTGGCCGAACACAACCCGCTCGACACCGAAGAGCGCGGCATTCACCCACTCGTCCGCTTCTCCCCGCACTACTACAACACCGAGGCGGAGATCGACCGAGCCGTCGCCGCCGTAGCGGAGCTCGCCAGCGCCGGGAGCCGCCCGTAACCGGAATGGCCGAGGGTAGAAAAAAGGTTCGAATCCGGGTAGGATGCCGAATATGGCCAGCTACATGCCGCCCGGGTGGCCGGCTGGAGTGCACCCGCCTGGGAGCGAGGACTTTGAGTCCACGGCCATCGGGTGGCTGCTCGACGTCGTGCCGCCCGATTACCGACTGCACGGCGTCCTGCGCCGTTATCCGGTGGCGCTGGCCGCCATGGCCAGGTACCACGCCAAGGCGTGCGTCGAGGGTGCGCGCGAGGGATACCGCACGGCCAGGATCGAGCTGGCCGACGCGCTGCCGCCGCACGCCATCGACACCGTTCTGGCCGCCTACCGCAAGGAGGGTGCCCGGCTCGCCGCCACCGCTCGCGCGGTCGGCCTGGTCGAACGCGCGCTGCGCGGCGAGACCTTCACGCCGACGCTGGCGAGCCGGCCGGGCGCGCCGCGACCCGCGGGCGGACGCCGGGGCGACGGCAGCGCCTGAGCGGCCGGGCAGGAACTATCGTCGGCGGGGGAAGACGGCCAGGTCAGGACGTGAGACGATGGAGTCAAAGCCGGCTGGGGGCAGGCTGGGAGGATCTGCGGGCAGCGAAAGAGAAGTGAGCCAGTGTCACGGCAGGCCCGAATCCTTCTGGTTGATGATCGGATGGAGAACCTGGTCGCGCTGGACGCGATCCTGGCTCCGCTGAACCAGATCCTGGTGCCGGTCCGATCCGGTGAGCAGGCGCTGCAGGCGCTGCTCAACGACGACTTCGCGGTCGTCCTGCTCGATATCGTCATGCCGGGCATGGACGGGTTCGAGACCGCGGCGCAGATCAAGCGGCACGCCAAGACACGCGACGTGCCGATCATCTTCCTGACCGCCGGAATCGGGCAACCCGAGCAGGCGTTCCGCGGCTACGCCGCCGGCGCCGTCGATTACCTGGCCAAGCCGTTCGACCCCTGGGTGCTCATGTCGAAGGTATCGATCTTCGTCGACCTGTACCTGAAGCAGGCCGGTCCGGCCGGATCACCGGGCGAGCGGCCGCAGTTCACTCAGGTGTCCGGGCGGCTGGAAGAGGTCGAGGAGACGATGGCCGCGCTGCGCCAGCTCCCCGCGGTAACCAAAGACGCCGACGCGGAGCAGGTGACCGCTCAGCTAGCGCGGCGGATCGGGCGACTGCGCGAGGCCCTCGACGAGTTCGGCGACGGCGACGCCTGACCCGGTCGGCGACCAGCCTTCGCCGGGCTGATAGCGGCGGACGACACGGGCCGGGACGCCTGCCGCCACGCACCGGTCCGGAACGGTACCGCGGACCACCGAGCCGGCCGCGATCACGACGTTGCGGCCGATGCACGCGCCAGGCAGGACGACCGCGCCGGCGCCCAGCCAGCTGCCCGAGCCGATGCGGACCGCGGCGTTGTGCGGCAGCTGGCGTCCGATCGGCACATCCGGGTCGGCGTACCCGTGGTTCTGGTCGGTGACGTAGACATACGGCCCGGTGAACACGTCGTCCCCGATCACCAGCGAATGATGGGCCACGATGTGGCTACCCCGGCCGATCACGCAGCGGTCCCCGATCTGGAGCACCGGCACCGGGCCAAGATCCTGACCGGGCACCATCCCGGCCGACAGGCTGGCGAACGGGCCGATCAGGGTATCGTCGCCGATCGCGATCGAGCGCTCGCCGAACACGGCCCCAGGCGGGAAGGCCGCCATCGACCCGCGGCCGAACGCGGCGAATCGCCGTCCGGCCGGGGTATCCGCGGTCACCGCCCCGGCTCGTTGCGCCGCACCCCAAGCCCAGTGCACCGCCCGCCACCGCAGCAGCCACATCCAGGTCACGGGCGGGCCGAGGCGGCGAGCTGGCCGCAGGCACCGTCGATCTCGCGGCCGCGGGTGTCCCGCACCGTGACCGGCACGCCGTGGGTCTCCAGGCGGCGGACGAACTCGCGTTGGTCGGCGGGCCGGGACGCGGTCCACTTCGACCCGGGCGTCGGGTTGAGCGGGATCAGGTTGACGTGCGCGAGATCGTCGGCCAGCAGCGAACCCAGCAGGTCGGCCCGCCAGGCCTGGTCGTTGATGTCCTTGATCAGGGCGTACTCGACCGAGAAGCGGCGGCCGGTGGTGGCGGTGTAATCCCGCGCGGCGGCCAGCACCTCGGCGACCTGCCAGCGTCGGTTCACCGGCACCAGCGTGTCACGCAGCTCGTCATCCGGGGCGTGCAGGGACACGGCCAGCCGGACCGAGAGACCCTCGGCGGCGAGCCGGTTGATGGCCGGCACCAGGCCCACCGTGGAGACCGTGACCGAGCGCTGGGAGATGCCCATGCCTTCCGGCACCGGATCGGTCAGCCTGCGGATGGCCGCCAGCACGCTCGCGTAGTTAGCCAGCGGCTCCCCCATGCCCATGAACACCACGTTGGAGATCCGGCCCGGCCCGCCTGGCACCCGTCCCGCCGCGAGCACCCGCGCGCCCGCGACCACCTGGCCCACGATCTCGGCCGTGGACAGGTTGCGGGTCAGGCCCGCCTGGCCGGTCGCGCAGAACGGGCACGCCATCCCGCAGCCCGCCTGCGACGACACGCACATCGTGACCCGGTCCGGGTAACGCATCAGCACCGACTCCACCAGCGCCCCGTCGAAGGTCCGCCACAGGGTCTTGCGCGTGGTCCCGTCGTCGCAGGCAAGCTCGCGTTCGGCGGTCAGCAGCGGGGGCAGCAGGGCCTGCGCCAGCGCGTCACGAGACGCCTGCGGCAGGTCGGTCATGTCCTGCGGCCGGTCGGTGTACCGGCCGAAGTAGTGCCGGGACAGCTGGCTGGCCCGGAACGGCGGCTCGCCGAGCTCGGTCACGGCCGCGCGGCGCTCGGCCAGCGGCAGGTCAGCCAGGTGCCGCGGCGGCCGCCGGCTCGCTGGACGCCGGCCCGCCGAGCTATCCAGCCCGGCCAGGCCGGGCGGGCCGGGCTGGGTGAGCTCGACCGGAACCCGCGGTGGGGCTGAGACCACGGGACCGGTAGCAGGGGGACGACGAGGTGACACAAGGCTCCGTTCGGCTTAAAAAAATCTCTTGCCCCACCAGGATAGGGCGGCCGGCGGGTGCCGATCCCGCCCTGGCGGCGGGGAGGAGTTTTGGCTCCCGTATTTAACTCAGTACATTTCCTTCCATGGCTTTGTCGCATCCGGAAGCCAGCGGGCCTACCCGCCCGCGGCAACCGGTCACGCTGCTGGAGAGTGTCAGTCCCTACGGGAGCCGCAAGGTGACCGTCGAATACGACGGCCTGACCACGGCCGCCTACCTGCACGACGACACCTCCGCGATTTCCGCCACCTGGATCGCCAACCACCGGCCCGCGCCGCCGGTCACCGACCAGGGGCGGCTCGACGCCGGCCGTGCGCCGCTGATGCCCGCCGGGCGGACCAAGCATCCAGCCGGCCGCCCGCCGCTGCAGGCCGCCGCCCTGGAAGCCCTGTGGTTCGAAGAAGGCGACGGGGTGGCGATCTTCGAGCAGGGACGGCCGATCGCGGTCATCGCGGGCTGGTCCGACATGGACCGCGGGATGCCCGGCTACAGCAGCGACGTGATCGGCCAGACACCGTTCGGCTGGTCACTCGACGACGCCATGGGAGGGCTCGCGGTCCGGCTGGAGCGGTCCCGGGCCTACTGGCGCTGGCGGGCCTCGGCCTCAGGCTGGGGGCAGTACCAGCAGGCGCTGCTCGGCCACCTGCTCCCCCGGCTCGGCCCCGGCGGGCACTACTGGGACGCCTCGGCGGGCAGCCAGCCGCTGGTCGGCGTGACCGAACGGCCGTCAAGCTCCCGCCGTTCCTACACGGTGCTGTCCACCGTCGGCATGAGCTGCCAGCGGATGCCCGTGGTGGAGCAGGTCCTGGACGACCCGAGCGGGTACGCCAGGATCGAGCTCGCGCTCGCCACCACCCTTCCCCCCGCGCAGGCGGCCCGGGTGTTCCTGTGGCTGGCGACCTACCCCTGGCGCGCCGTCACCTGGTTCGGGCCGGGCCACAGCGTCCGCTGGTATCACGAACCCGCGACGTTCCCGCTCGGTGCCGGGGAGGCTGTGCTGCTGCTTGACGCCCCCGGAGTTCTGCCGGGGCCGCAGCCGCCTGACCTGTCGGGTTTCACCTTCGGCGGGGATCCCGTCCGCTGGCTCTGGATCGTCCCGATTTCGGAACGGGACCGGCAACTGGCCAAGGAACGCGGATCGTCCGCCCTGGTTACGCGGCTCGCCGCGCAGCAGCGCAGCTGGGTGGTCGGACCGTCCTAACGGGTCCCCGGGCCGACTGGGGTCGCCGGGCCGTGACCTAGGAGGAGAATCACGGCCCGGCGAGCTTCTAGTGAACGTGGACGCCTAGCAGTACCAGGAACCAAAGGAAGACCGCGAGCAAAACCGATCTAAGACCCGGCCAGGCAACTCCCCGCGAAAGGGCGGATAAAACTAATGAGCTCCGATGAATACGAACAGCAGAAGCCAGACCACGGGGGCGACGGCGAGCAGTGAGTCGAGCCGCTCCAGGACGCCGCCGTGACCGGGCAGCAGGGTGCCCATGTCCTTGACGTCCAGGTCCCGCTTGATCATGGATTCGACCAGGTCGCCACCGATCGCCGCGAGTACCGCGGCCGCCCCGGTGATCACTCCCTGCCAGGCATGGCCGTGCAGCAGCAGCGGCAGGCAGAGCGCCCCGCCGATCAGGCAGGCGACGACTGAGCCGGCGAAGCCTTCCCACGTCTTCTTCGGGCTGATCGCGGGCGCCATCAGGTGGCGGCCGCCGCGGCCGAGCGTGATCCCGGCGAAGTACCCGCCGATGTCACTGCAGACGGTCAGGATCACGAAGGTCAGCACCCGCCGCGGTCCGTCCGCCGGGACCAGCATGGCGACCACGAACGAGGCGAGGAACGGCAGGTAGATCACGGCGAAGACGCCGGCCATCACGTCCTTGACGTAGCCAGACGCGCCGCCGGGCAGCCGCCAGAAGAAGATGGCGAGCACGGTCAGCGCCAGCGCCGCCAGCGCGTCCTGCGCGCCCAGCCAGTACAGGCAGGTCAAGATGGCCGCTCCGCCGGCCGCCACCGGGATCACCGGCACCCTGATGTCGCGTTTGGCCAGCGCCCCGGCCAGCTCGGACAGGGCGATGGCCAGAGCCACCCCCACGTAGATCAGGAACGTCGCCTTGACGGTCAGCAGCGTGAGCACGACCAGGCCGCCGAGGACCGCGCCGACGCCGATCGCGACGGGGAGGTTGCGGCCGGTACTGACCCGGCCCGGTGGTTTTGCCGCTGGTTTTGCTTCTGGTTCTGCCGCTGGTTTTGCTTCTGGTTTTGCCGGGTCGGCCTGGGGGGCTGGCTGCGGTCCGGGCGGGTCGGTGTCCAACTAGACCTCGAGGAGCTCGGCTTCCTTGTGCTTGAGCANNNNGCCTTGTGCCGCGCGGTCTTGATGTACTCGCGCCTGCGGTCCTCGGTCAGCTCCGGCAGCACGATCCTGATCACGGTGCCTTCGTTCGACGGGTTCACGCCCAGGTCACTGTTCCTGATGGCCCGCTCGATGGCCCCCAGCGAGTTCTTGTCGAACGGCTGGATGACGACCATCCTCGGCTCAGGGACGTGAAAGGAGGCCAGCTGGTTCACCGGCGTCGGGCTACCGTAGTAGTCGACCGTGACCTTGCTGAACATCCCCGGGTGCGCGCGGCCGGTGCGGATGATGCTGAAGTCTTCTTTGGCGACCGAGACCGCCTTGTCCATCTTCTCCTCGGCTTCGAGGAGCGTGTCATCGATCATGTTCGGCTCCGTTGTGCTCGCCATGCCTATGCGAGCTTAGCTGTCCCGGGGTCCTTGCTGTTTACCGCTGTTACGGATCTCGGCGGCAGATCAGCGTTCCGACCTTCTCACCGCGGATGGCCCGGACCACATTCCCCTCGCCCATCAGGGCGAATACCACAATCGGCAGCCCGTTGTCCATGCACAGGCTGACCGCCGTGGTGTCCATCACCTTCAGCCCGCGAGCAAGGAACTCGCTGTAGTCCAGCCGCTCGAAGCGCACCGCGTCCGGAGTGGTGTGCGGGTCCGCGTCGTACACGCCGTCCACCTTGGTGCCCTTGAGGACGGCGTCGGCGCCGATCTCCAGGGCCCGCTGGGCGGCGGCGGTGTCAGTGGAGAAAAACGGTGCGCCGAGCCCGGCCCCGAAGATCACGACGCGGCCCTTTTCCAGGTGCCTGATGGCCCGGCGCGGGATATAGGGCTCCGCGACCTGGCCCATCGTGATGGCCGTCTGCACCCGGGTGTCGACGCCGAGCTTCTCCAGCACATCCTGCAGGGCCAGGCAGTTGATGACCGTGCTGAGCATGCCCATGTAGTCGGCGCGGGCCCGGTCGATCCCCCGTTCGGCCAGGGCCGCGCCGCGGAACATGTTGCCGCCGCCGACCACCGCGGCGACCTGCACTCCGTCCTTCACCGCGGCCATGATCTCCGCCGCCAGGTGGGCCACGACGTCCGGCGAGATGCCCAGGGGCTCAGCGCCCGCGAACAGCCCGCCGGACAGCTTCAGGACCACCCGGCGCCAGCTTGGATGAAGCACTCCGGCGGAACCGGGCCCCGGTGTCCCGGAGTCGGGCATTTAGGCCTGGCCGACCTGGAACCTGGCGAAGGCGGTCACGCTGACGCCACTACGGCTCAGGATCTGGTTGATCGTGGTCTTCGGGTCCTTCACGAACGCCTGCTCGGTGAGCACGACGTCCTTGAAGTAGGAGTTCAGCCTGCCCTCCACGATCTTGCCGATGGCCTGCTCCGGCTTGCCCTCGTCGCGAGTGATCTGCTCCGCGATCCGGCGCTCCTTCTCCACGACGTCCGCGGGCACATCGCCGCGGCGGACGTACAGCGGGCGCATCGCCGCCACCTGCTGGGCGAGGTCCTTGGCGACTTCTGGGTTGTCGTTGTCGATCTGGACCAGAACGCCCAGGGTCGGCGGCAGCGCCGCGTCGCTGCGGTGCAGGTAGCTCGCCACGTAACCGCCCTCGAAACGAGCGACCCGGCCGAGCTCCAGCTTCTCCTTCAGGCTGGCGCCGGCCTCTTCGATCAGCTTCTCGACGGTGGTGCCCGGCCTGACCTCCGCGGTCAGCAGCGTCAGCCGGTCGCCGACTCCTGCCCGGGCCGCGGCCTTGGCGATGTCGGCGGCCACCTGCTGGAACACGTCCGTCTTGGCGACGAAGTCGGTCTCGCAGTTCAGCTCGACCAGCACGCCCGCCGTGGTCCCGTCGAGTTCGGCCGTCACCAGGCCGTTGGCCGCCGTGCGGGTGGCCCGCTTGTTTACGTCCTTGGCGCCCTTGAGGCGGAGCAGCTCGACCGCGGCCTCGAGGTCGCCACCGGCCTCCTCGAGTGCGTTCTTGCAGTCCATCATGCCGGCGCCGGTCTGCTCACGTAGCCGCTTCACGTCAGCGGCAGTGGTATTCGCCATGTCCTCGTCTCTCACTCATCTCACTCAGGTACTTCGTCAGTGCCGCGGTTACTACTCGGTGCCCGCGGCGGCTTCGTCGGTGCCCGCGGCCTGGTCGTCGGCGACGCCCGCCAAGTCGTCGGCCTCGTCGGCCGCGGCGGCGGATTCGCTGGTGATCGCGGACCCGGCACCGATCTCGCCCTCGGTGGCACCTTCGGCCGCGGCCGCGTTCACGGTCGCCGAGTCAACCGGGACCTCCGCGTCCGCCGCGTGGGTGGGCGCTTCCTCAGAAGCTGCCACCTCATCGGCGGCCTCGAGGGTGGCGGCGGTGGCCGTCGGGTTCCCGGAGCCAACCAGCAGCTCGCGCTCCCACTCGGCCAGCGGCTCCTCGATGCCGGGCACGCCACCGGCGGGCTTCTCGTCGCCGCCGGCCGCGCCGGCCCGGGCGATCAGGCCTTCCGCGACGGCGTCAGCAACGACCCTCGTGAGTAGTGCAACACTGCGGATCGCGTCATCGTTCCCGGGGATCGGGAAGTTGACCTCGTCCGGGTCGCAGTTGGTGTCGAGGATCGCGACGACCGGGATGCCCAGCTTGCGGGCCTCGTTGATGGCGATGTGCTCCTTCTTGGTGTCCACCACCCAGATCGCACTCGGCACCCGGGACATGTCCCTGATCCCGCCCAGCGTCTTGTCGAGCTTGTCGTGCTCGCGGCGCAGGTGCAGGAGTTCCTTCTTGGTCATGCCGGAGGCGGCGACGTCGTTGAAGTCGATCTCCTCGAGCTCCTTGAGCCGCTGCAGCCGCTTGTAGACGGTGGAGAAGTTGGTGAGCATGCCGCCCAGCCAGCGCTGGTTCACNNGACGGTCTCCTTGATGAACTCGTACGCGCGGTCGATGTAGGCGAGGGACTGCTGTAGGTCGATGATGTAGATGCCGTTGCGCTCGGTGAAGATGTAGCGCTTCATCTTCGGGTTCCAGCGCCTGGTCTGGTGACCGAAGTGGACGCCGCTCTCCAGGAGCTGCTTCATGCTGACGACCTGAGCCATTGGCCCGGCCCCTTTCCTTCGTGCGCCGCGTTTCGTTGCCGCGGCGCTGCTCGGTTGGTTCCTGGTGCCCGTGACATGACGCGCCTGCGGCCGGCCTTACGGCCGGCGGACCGAGCGGCGCGTCCCGCCGGGAAACTTGTCATCCCGGACAGCAAGCGGGCACGCGATTTAGCCCGCCGCGTGCGCATCAGCTCGGTGTGCCTACGGCAGACCTCCCCAAGGATACTTGACGCTGCCCGGGTCCCGCACATATCACCGATGCCGGCTGGCCTCTCGTTGGCGGAAGCGGTTTTTATGCTCGGGGGTGGGCCTGGCGGTAGCTGGACTTGA
>PMST01000470.1 GCA_003168295.1 Actinomycetota bacterium | reverse complement strand
GAGTGCAAGGCGCTCGCCGTGGAGGGCACCCGCCACGTGATGAAGTACGCCGAGGAACTCCTGGCAGGCACCGACTTCGGCTAAGAGTACTCGCCGGAGCTCTTCATGGACACCGAGCTCGACTTCTCCCTCGACGTCTGCGCGGGCGTCATGGAGGTCTGGCAGCCAGGACCGGGCCGGGAGATCATCCTCAACTTGCCGTGCACGGTCGAGCGGTCGACCCCGAACGTCTACGCCGATCAGATCGAGTGGATGAGCCGCAACCTGCCGAACCGTGAGCATGTGTGCGTGTCCGTGCACACCCACAACGACCGGGGCACCGCGGTCGCCGACGCCGAACTGGCCGTCCTGGCCGGCGCCGACCGGATCGAGGGGTGCCTCTTCGGGAACGGCGAGCGCACCGGCAACGTATGCCTGGTCACGCTGGGGCTGAACCTGTTCACCCAGGGCATCGACCCCATGATCAGCTTCGCCGACATCGACGAGATCCGCCGCACGGTCGAGTACTGCAATCAGCTACCCGTTCACCCGCGTCATCCCTATGCGGGCGACCTGGTTTACACCGCGTTCTCCGGATCGCATCAGGACGCGGTCAAGAAGGGTTTCGAGGCGCTGGAAGCCGAGGCGCGCGACGCCGGCGTTCCGTTCGCCGAGTACCCCTGGGCGGTGCCGTACCTGGCGATCGACCCGCACGACGTGGGGCGCACCTACGAGGCGGTCATCAGGGTCAACTCCCAGTCGGGCAAGGGCGGCGTCGCCTACGTGATGAAGGCCGAGCATCAGCTCGATCTCCCGCGCCGCCTGCAGATCGAGTTCTCCCGGGTCATTCAGGAGCACACCGACGCCGAGGGCGGTGAGGTCTCTCCCACCCAGATGTGGGAGATCTTCTCCGCCACCTACCTCGGTGAAGGGTCCATGACGCTGCTAGAGCACCAGACGTCTACGGTCGTCGAAGGCAAGCAAGTTCTGTCCGCCGAGGTATCCGTCAACGGCCGCGCGCAGCGGGTCGAGGGGGTCGGCAACGGCCCCATCTCCGCGTTCTGCGATGCGCTCGCCACCATGGGCGTCAGCGCGCGGGTGCTTGACTACAACGAGCACGCCCTCACCGAAGGCACCGATGCCCAGGCGGCGGCGTACGTGGAGTGCGAGATCGGCGACCAGGTCTTCTGGGGTGTCGGCATCGACACGAACACGGTGACGGCCTCAATGCGCGCCGTTCTTTCCGCAGTGAACCGTTCCCGCCGCGGGTGAGTCCCAGCCGGCAGCACGGCGGGGCCACGTCATCACCGTGGCCCCGCCTCGCCGTGCTCGCGCAGATGCGGATAGCTTGTCCCGGCGTGCGGGAGAATGAGTAGGTGCAGCTATACCGGGATGACGGGATCGTGCTGCGGACCCAGAAGCTGGGCGAGGCGGACCGGATCATTACCATCCTCGGCCGTACCAGCGGGCGGATCCGGGCCGTGGCCAAGGGCGTCCGCCGGACCAAATCCAGGTTCGGGGCCCGGCTCGAGCCGTTCACGCATGTCGACTTGATGCTGCACGTGGGGCGTTCGCTCGACGTGATCACCCAGGCCGAGGTCATCCGGCCCTACGGCCAGCCGCTGACCGCCGACTACCCCCGGTACACGGCGGGCGTGGCGATGCTGGAGACGGCCGAGCGGTTCACCGCGGTGGAGAAGGAACCGGCGCTGCGCCAGCTGCTGCTCCTGATCGGCGGGTTGCGCGCCCTCGGCGAGGCAGAGCACGACCCGCGGCTGGTCCTCGACGCCTTCTTGCTGCGCTCGCTCGCGGTGGCCGGATATGCGCCAGCCCTGCAGGAGTGCGCCCGCTGCGGCGCGCCGGGAAGCGGGCGCGCGAGCGCCGGTGATACCCAGGCGGCGAGCGGCCGGCGGCTGCCGGCGTTCGCCATCCCGGCCGGTGGCATGGTGTGCGCTTCCTGCCGTCCGCCCGGCGCCGCCTCGCCTGCGGCCCCGACGGTGGACTTGATGCTTGCCTTGCTCAGCGGAGACTGGGAAAACGCAGATCACAGCGAACGGCGGCACCAGGTAGAGTGCAGCGGGCTGGTCGCCGCGTACCTTCAGTGGCACCTGGAGCACTCGATCCGTTCGCTGCGTCATGTGGAGCGTGTCTTAAATGGGTCCCCGTCCCGCCGGCGTACGCCCGCCCGATCCGCATCCCAGCGGGGTCAAGCCACCGGACCTACCTCGCGAGCTGGTACCCAGGCACGTGGCCCTGGTGATGGACGGCGACGGACGCTGGGCCGCCAACCGGGGCCTGGCCAGAACCGAGGGCCACAAGGTGGGCGAGTCCTCGCTGCTCGACGTGATCATGGGGGCGATCGAGCTCGGCATCCCTTACCTGTCCGCCTACGCCTTCTCGACGGAGAACTGGCGGCGTTCGCCCGACGAAGTGCGTTTCCTGATGGGTTTCAACCGCGACGTCATCCACCGGCGCCGCGACCTGCTGAATGAAATGGGTGTCCGCATTCGCTGGGCCGGCCGCCGGCCGAAGCTTTGGCGCAGCGTAATCAGCGAACTCGAGGACGCCGAGCGGCTCTCGGCCGGAAATTCGGTGCTGACCCTGCAATTCTGCGTGAACTACGGCGGCCGCGCCGAGATCGTCGATGCCGCCGCCGCCATAGCCGCAGAAGTGGCCGCGGGTAAGCTCCGTCCGGAGAAGATCACCGAAAAGGTGTTCGCCCGCTATCTGGACGAGCCCGAGATTCCAGAGGTCGATCTTTTCGTCAGGTCATCCGGCGAGCAGCGTCTTTCGAACTTCCTGCTCTGGCAGTCCGCCTATGCAGAACTCGTCTTTCTCGATACGCTCTGGCCAGATTTCGATCGTCGGCACTTGTGGCACGCCTGCGAAATTTACGCTAGCCGTGATCGCAGGTACGGCGGGGCCCGGCCCAATCCCGTCCCGCCCCCGAGCGACTCCGGGTCCTCGTTATCAATTCATATCTTCTTCGTTACCATTTCATGTCCTTATCGGCCGGTGCTGAACCACTCGGTCCGGGCGGGGCTAATCGCCAGATATCAGCCGTAACAATGACGCTGCCGGCCGTTGTCACCGACGCCGGAGCGTCCGCCGACCGGGCTCATGACCCGTGCCCAGGCTTCAAACACCGCGCCGTTAAAGTGCGTTTCACCAGGCTAAATGACCAGTCGGTATGACCACTCAGACATCAACGGCGTGTCACGACACGCCCGAGATCGGCATCATTTTGGTTAACTGTGCGTAGTCTTACGGATACGGGGAACGATTGGTGCTGCCGGTGTGCTGGGATCTACTTATGGTCCTAATCGACCTTTAGCGCGCTTACGGGGCTGAAGTTAACCGTCGTCAACGGGGTCATTCAGGGGGAATTTTATGCGTCGCGCCGTAGTGGCCGTCATCGTGGGCGGATTGGCATTCGGGGCAATCGGAACGGGGCTCGGGCAACAGTCCGGGATCCTCGGCGTCAGCCTTACCGCCGACGCGAGACCCGCCATAACGAGCGCCGGCCTTGGCGTCGCCGCCGCGCCAGGCGGCAAAGCGTTCTCCGGCCGCGCCAGGAAGGCCAGCAGCAAGGCCAGCAACAAGATAGGCGAGAAGACCATCGCCTATGACGGCCTCGAGGTTAGCGTCCCGGCCAAGTGGCCGGTGTACTGGCTGAATCAGGACCCGAATCGATGCGTTCGTTACGACCAGAATGCCGTTTACGTCGGCGCTCCTGGCGCAAACCAGGATTGCCCGGCCGGCCTGATCGGCCGGGAGGACACGATCAGCATCGCGGGCCCGGCCGCGGCCAGCCCGCCACTCGAGGCTGCCCGACGGACATTGATCGAGGGTAAGCCGGTCGCCGCCCCCTCCCTGGCCCCAGGAACGATCGTGCAGGATCCCAGCCTGCATGAGTTCACCGTCGCCATGCCGGCCGCGTCACCCTCGGTTGACGCCACCTACGGCACCGACCCGGCCCTGGTCGAGCAGGCGCTGGCCACGATCCGCCAGATCAAGCCGCAGTCCACGCCGCTGGACCGCCCGAAGGCACAGTGGACGGAATCGGGCTGGCCGATCCCGGCCCCCTCCTTCCCGGCCCCCTCCTTCCCGGCCCCGACCCCGACTCCTACCCCGACTCCCACGCCTACCCCGACTCCGACTCCCACCCCCGCCCCCACGAGCTCCGCGCAGGCTGGTTTCGACACCTGCACCGCTCCCTCGCTGACGACGATGGAGGCCTGGCGGGCCCAGTACTCCGTCACCGCCATCTACATCGGCGGCCAGATGATGGCCTGCGACTACGGCAACCTGTCCGCCAGCTGGATCGAGCAGGCCGAGGCGATGGGCTGGTCGCTGATGCCCACCTTCGTCGGGCTGCAGGCGCCGTGCGACAGCTTCAGCGGGGAGATCGACCCGAGTCAGGCGGCGGCCCAGGGAACCGCGGCCGCCAACCAGGCGGTCGCCAACGCGAGTTCGTTCGGGCTGGGGGCCGGGACGCCGATCTACTACGACATGGAAGGGTACGACCACACCAACGCCGCCTGCCGGACCGCGGTCGTGACCTTCCTGGATGCCTGGGACCGGCAGCTGACGGCGACGGGCTACGTCTCGGGCGTGTACTCGAGCGCCGACTCGGCGATCACCGACCTGCAGAGCACGACCGAGATCGCCGGGCACGCGCTCGCCGAGCCGCAGGCCATCTGGTTGGCGCTCTGGGACAACTCGACCGACATGTCCGGATCGCCTTACCTGAACGCCTCGGTGTGGCCGGTGGCGGACCGGTCCAAGCAGTACGAGGGCAACCAGACCGTGTCGGTGGGCGGGATATCACTCAATATCGACGCGGACTGGGTGGCCAGCGCGGTGGCCAGTGGGTAAGCGGTGGCCAGTGGGTAACCAGACCTCACCCATCCGCACCGGGTGAATTCAATTCGCGATCACTGGCCGGTGCTCCTAAGCTAGGGTTTCCGGTTCGCGGATGTCGCGGCAGGCCCTGTCGGCCAGGCTGGCCAACGCGCCCGCGCCGGAATCACCATGGGGACCGCGCCCGCCGCGCCCGCCGACCGCCAGCCGGATGGAGACAACAAGATGGCCTTGCGCAGTGACCGTCTCGACGCCATTGTCAACCTGAGCAAACGACGGGGGTTCGTCTACCCGTCCAGCGAGATCTACGGCGGCCTGCGGGCTTCCTGGGACTACGGCCCGCTCGGCGTCGAGCTGAAGAACAACATCAAGCGCGAATGGTGGCGTGCGATGGTCACCGAGCGCGACGACATCGTGGGCCTGGACTCCTCGGTGATCCTGGCCCGTGAGGTCTGGGAGGCCAGCGGCCACGTCACCGAGTTCGTGGACCCGCTCACCGAGTGCAC
>PMST01000362.1 GCA_003168295.1 Actinomycetota bacterium | reverse complement strand
CCGCCCTGATCGGGCTGGGTGCCGTCGTCGCCGGGGGCATCACGCTGCACCGCAGGGTCGTCATCTTCGAGGGCGCCGTGGCACTGTGGATGGCCGCCGTGGCCATCGCCGCCGTGACCGGCCCGATCACCCCGGCTGCTGCCCTGGTCCTGGCGCTGGCCGTGCTGGCACCGTATGTGTACGTGTCGGCCGTGCACCCCTCCGGCCGCTCGGCTCTGCCGCTGCCGCCCTGGCTGCGATCCTGGCTTGCCGGGGCCGTCGCCGAGGAAGAACAAGAACTAGCCGACGCCGTCCACCCCGCCAAGGGCGGCCNNCCGCTGGGCCGTGCCCGGCGTGATCACCGGCGCTATCGTCCTGGCCGCGGTGACCAGCCTGCCCAACGCGGTCGCCGCCGTCTTCCTCGCCCGCCGGGGACGCGCCGCGGCCACCCTCAGCGAGGCGTTCAACAGCAACACCCTCAACGTCCTGGCCGGGCTGCTCATCCCCGCCGTGATCATCGCCAGCCCCGGTCTGGGCGGTGCCCTGCGCACGGCGATCTGGTACGGCGTCCTCACCGCCGCCACCATCGTCCTAGCCCTGGCCGGCCGCGGGATCAACCGCCGCAGCGGCACCCTGATCATCGCCGCCTACCTCGTCTTCGCTATCACCGTCATCGTCAAGGCGCTACCGCCGGGTGCCTAGCAACCGCACCGTCTGGTAATTGAGGCCACTTACCTGGCTTTGGCGAGTCGCAGAGCTGAGATCAGCTTGAGCATCCTTCGATCTGAAGCCCGGCCAGCGTCCTGGCTGGCCGGTGTTGCCGGTGTCAGACTGGGGCTGTGACCGACAGAGCGCGGGCGTGACCGGAGAGGCAGCCTGGCCGCCGCCGGGGATGTCGCTCGGCGAGGTGCCGGTGCTCGGGTCGCACCTGGCCTTCGTGGCCGGCGGCGGGGGGGACACGGTGCTGTTCCTCCACGGGAACCCGACCTGGTCGTTTCTGTGGCGGCGAGTGCTGCCCGGGCTGACCGGATCGGCCCGGTGCGTGGCCGTGGACCTGATCGGCATGGGCCGGTCGGGCAAGCCGGCTATCGGCTACCGGTTCGCCGACCACGCCGCCTACCTGGAAGCCTTCGCTGACCAGCTGGGGCTACGCGACGTCACGGTGGTCGGGCACGACTGGGGTGCGGTGCTCGGCCTNNTTCATCGAGCAGGTCCTGCCGGGCGGCATGAACCGGCCGCTCACCGCGGCTGAACACGACGCCTACCGGGAGCCGTTCCCGACCCCGCGGGACCGGCTCCCGGTGTTGCGCTGGATCCAGCAGATCCCGGTGAACGGTGACCCCGCCGACGTGGACGCGGCCGTCCGGCGCAACCAGGATGTGCTGCTGCGCGGCCCGGTGCCCCGGCTGCTGCTGCACGGCGAGCCCGGCTCCGTGGTCGGCGCGGCCGAGCTGGACTGGTGCCGCCGCGACAGTGCGGGCCTGGAGATCGTGAACGTCGGCGCCGGTACCCACTTCCTGCCCGAGGACCAGCCCGAGGCGATCAGCCGCGCCTTGACCGCGTGGCTGGCGAGGCTGAAAAAAGCAGTTAGCCCGCTTCGTCCGGACGCTGGAAGAAAGAGCATGGCCCGCTCGGCCCCACTGGAATGCGCATCTCTGCTGGATAGAGCGTCGTTGATGAGTCCCGCAACAGTCTGGCCAGCTCTGCCCGCCATCTAATGATCCAGGCCCGGGCCCAGTATCACGGCCAGGCACGCGGCGGCCACCTAAATCGCCACCCGCCCAGGACCACGGCTCGGCGGTGCAGCCGGCTGCGCCCGCTCTCCTGACCTGGGCAGGTATCCCGCTCTCCCATCCATGCCGACTTAAGGTGCAGTAGCTGATAAAGTCGCCATGCAATCATTGCAGTATGCAAATAGATGGGAGTTCATCAGGCGTGGCAGAGCAGGTGGCGGACGAGGCCGCGGTGGACGCGGTGCTGACCGCGAGCCGCACCCTGGTCGCGGTGGCGACCCAGTCGCTGGGCGCCGCGGCGGAGGACACCACCATCGCCCAGTACCGGGCGCTGGTGGTACTCGCCTCCCGGGGGCCGCAGCGGATGACCGGCCTGGCGGCGGCGCTGGATGTCACGCCGTCCACTGCGGGCCGGATGTGCGACCGGCTGCTGCGCAAGGGCCTGATCCGCCGGCACCGCGCCCGCGCCGACCGCCGCGCGGTGCAGGTGTCCATCACCGCCGCCGGCCGGGAGATCGTGGATCAGGCGACCGCCCGCAGGCGGGCGCTGATCGCCGGCATCCTGGGCAGGCTTGCGGCCCGGCAGCAGGCGGCCGTGGCCAGCGCGCTGGCGGCGTTCGCGGCGGCGGCCGGGGAGATCCCCGACAGCCAGTGGCCCGCCGATCCCCCCGCCGCGCCACCGACGACGGTCCCGGCCAGGATTAAATCGGAGCCAGCGCGCTCCGGCAGCACACCGGGACGATCATGACCGGCGGGGCGGCGGGCAGGACGGCCGGAGCGGTGCCGTGGGCCGGCCGGGCGAGCGGGTGGCTGCGGGCCTCGCGGGGCGGGCTGTTCGCGGTCGCGCTGGTGGTGGGGGCCGCGTCGGGGCTGGGCGCGGTCGCGTTCCGGTACCTGATCTACTTCTTCACCTGGCTGGCCACCGGCCATGCCCAGTTCGGCCAGCAGGGCCGCGTCCCCAGCGCGCACTTTCCCGGAATCGGCCCGGGGTTCTTCGTGGTGATCCCGGTGATCGGCGGGCTGATCTACGGCCCGCTGATCTACCGGTACGCCCGGGAGGCCCGCGGGCACGGGGTGCCCGAGGTGATGATCGCGGTCGCCGAGGGCGGCGGCCGGATCCGGCCGCAGGTCGCTGCGGTCAAATCGCTCGCCTCCGCCATCTGCATCGGGGTCGGCGGGTCGGTCGGCCGGGAGGGCCCGATCGTGCAGATCGGCTCCGCGCTGGCCTCCAGCCTGGGCCAGTGGGTGAAGATGCCGGAGAGCCGGCTGCGGATCCTGGTCGCCTGCGGNNCTGCGGCGCGGCCGGCGGGATCGCCGCCACGTTCAACGCGCCGATCACCGGGGTATTCTTCGGGGTCGAGATCATCTTGCGGGAGTTCTCCGTCGAGGCGATCTTCACCGTGATGCTGTCCGCGATGATCGCGGACCTGCTCAGCCGCCAGTTCGCGGGCAGCGCGCCGTTCCTGTCCGGGCTGCCGTCCGGCATCGCGGTGCACCACCTGTCCAGCTACCTGCTCATCGCGGCCCTGGCGGTGATCGCGGCGCTGATCGGGCTGGCGTTCGCGAAGATCCTCTACGCGACCGAGGACCTGTGCGACAAGGTGTGGGGGAACCGCCCGGAATGGGCCCGGCCCGCGGCCGGCGGGATCGCGCTCGGGCTGCTGCTGCTCGCCCTCCCGCAGATGTACGGCGTCGGCTACCCGGTCCTGTACAAGGCCGTCGGCGGCAGCTACGCCCTGTGGTTCCTGATCATCCTNNGCCACCTCCGGCATGGCCTTCGGCGAGATCGCCGGCCACCTGATCGGCCCGGCCGCCGGGCAGCCCGCCCTGTACGCCGTCGTCGCCATGGGCGCGGTGTTCGCCTCCGCGGCCCGGGCCCCCCTCACCGCGGTCGCCAGCGTCGTGGAAATGACCGGCGACTACACCCTCACCCTGCCGGTCATGCTCGCCGTCGCCATCGCCACCGCCCTGTCACGGGCACTGAGCTACGGCACCATCTACACCACCAAGCTGCTGCGCCGCGGCACCGACATCGACCACCCCGCTTCCGGCGACCCGTTCCAGGACCTGACCGCCGCCGACGCCATGCGCCCCTTCCCGGCGCCGCTCACC
>PMST01000517.1 GCA_003168295.1 Actinomycetota bacterium | reverse complement strand
TGTCTCGTCGCCAGCGAGCCGGTGGCGTGCCGTAGCGGTGCTTGAACGCGCGGCTGAATGCCGCCTCCGACGTGTAGCCGACCTTCTTCGCGATGACCGTGACCGGAAGGGAGGTGTCGCGCAGCAGGCCGGTGGCGGCGTCCAGGCGTACGTGCACGAGATAGGTGGCTGGCGGCTTCCCGACGCGTGCGACGAACCGCGCGGCGAACGCCGACCGGGAAAGGTTGCACGCTCGGGCCAGCTCCTCGACGGTCCAGTCGTGGCCGGGGTCTCGGTGGATCGCGCTCAGGGCCAGACCGGTCTGCGGGTCGAGCGCACCGGCGAGCCAGTTCGGTTCGGCGTCCGTGCCAGCGGCCCAGGCGCGCAGAATCTGGATGAAGATCAGATCGAGGATGCGGGCGACCATCACCGCCGATCCTTGAGAGGGCGATTGCATCTCGAATACGAGCATCCTGCGGGCCACTTCGAGCCCTTCGAGCGCTGGGCCGCGGTCGCCGCGCAGGATGATCACGGCCGGGAGGCTCGCGAGCAGGTGGCTTGCCTGCGGGTCGCCGATCGTGAATGTTCCGCAGAGCCAGCGGGCCGGCTCGGGTACGTCGTTCCCGGCTGCGCCGGCCCGCGCGATCGCGTCCGCGCGGTTGCCTGCGTCGCTGATGTGGTGCGTGTCGCCGCGCGGGAGCAGGACGACATCGCCGCAGCTTACGTGCTCGACGTGCGGGTCTCCGTCGATCCGGAGCGCGAGTTCGCCCGCTTCGATGATGTGCAGGCTGCCGGCATCGGCGAAGCCGATCGAGAAAGTCCGCAGCGGAGCGTACGCGACCATCCGTTCTCCGCTCAGGCGGACGCTGCGGAGCAGCTCCGAGAGCAAGTCGTGCGGCTGACCATCTGCGTCGAGGCCGAGCGCGGCTTCCTCAAGCGGATCGGCAAACTCTTGCGGCGATCGGAGCAATTCGGCTGGCCTCGCTGGACGATCGGCAAGATGTCCCGGCGAATCGGTCATGGTCGCTGCCCATTCCTCTGACTACAGTCGACAGACAGCGAGTGAAGCATCATCGTCCAGGCCTGGGTCCGCTCGCTTTCATCAACCGAGACTAACAACCAGGAGGTCATCCATGACTGAGCACGGCAGGCCGACCAAGATCAGCTTCGTCTACTCCAACCCCACCGACCCGGACGCCTTCGAGACGGCTTACTCGGACCAGATCGCGCTAGCGCGCAAGCTCCCCGGCCTGACCCGTTTGCAGACGTCGAAGGTCTGGCCCAAGGAAGACGGCAGCCCGACCCCGGCGTACCGACTGCTGGACCTATACTTCGCCGACTACGCGGCGGCCAGCACCGCCGCCGCAGAGGCGGGCCCCCTTGTCGCCGCCACCGTCGAGCACGCCACCGGAGGCGTCGTGATCGCATTCGCGGAAGTCATCGAGGACGCCTAGGCCGAACAAGACGGATTCCAGTCCCGTCGTCACTGCAGCAGCCAATTGCCCCGGAGGGGGACAGGTCTCCCTCCGGGCCACCACCTGCCGCGGCCGTGGTAGTAGAAGATTTGCCGGGCCAGACAAAGCTGGTCACCCGGTACCACCGGGCCAGCAGTCCGGCAGGCTCCCACGATTGCCAGGTGCCGTCAGCTGGTATCGGTAGCAGTCGCCTCGGCAAGCCGGATTACCGGAGTAGCGCCAGGAATCGCCTGGGAGGGGGCGGGATGATGCGGCCGCCTGCGGGCGGCCCGGCGGTGGCGCGCGCCGGTGCGGTGATGGCCGCCTGCTGACGGCGGACGACGTCAAGGTGATCGCCGGTCCAGATCATCCGGACCGCGGTGGCGCTGGCTCTGCCGTCGTCACCGAGCAGGTCGCGGCGTAGGGCCCGGACAAGGCGACCGTCGGCGCCCGTGTCAGGAGCAAGCGGCTGGGGTAGCTCACCGCCGGTCATGATGGTGGTCGCGAGAGCGTCGTACCAGCCCGTGATGCGTTCAGCCGTACCCAGGATCTCCTGGCGTGCAGCGGCCACGTCGCCGCCCGCTTGGCCGTCGTCGCCTCGCCAGAGATCCAGTACCGCGTCAGCTTCCAGGCGCAGTCCGGCAATCCCGGTGACCAGCCCGGCCACGTCGGCAAGCGGGAGTTGTTTCGCACCGCGCTCGGCCAGGTACGTGCGGAACGCGTCATCGAGCCGGCGCGATGCCGCAGCGGCCCGGGCAGCGTCGCCGGCCAGAGCGGGGAGTGCTGGACTGCTTGGGTCGCCGCGTGACATCCCGGATCGCACCGCGCTGGCGAGGTAGCCTGCGCCGTCGGTGTACGCCTCCGCCAGCGCCTGGCGGAGCGCAGGCACCGCGCCCCGCGGCCAGAACAGGACACCCACGACCAGGCTCACGCCCACCCCGAGGGCAATGTCTTCGATCCGTACCAGGCCGACGCGCCATCCGGTCGGCTGGTTGATGTTGAACAAGATCACCAGTGTGAGCGTGAACGCCGCCTGCCCCCCAGCGAACGAGATGACCGCGGGAGCGACCCCGGCGAGAAAGACCGCCAGCGGCAGCAGGAACCACAGCAGCGTGGTGTTCGTGCCGATCCCCGCGAGCAGGGCCGCGCCTGCGATGAAACCCGCTACCGTGCCGAGCATGGCGCGAACGGCGTCCTGCCCGGTGTTCAGCGCATTCGAGCGCAGCACCGACAGCGCGCCCAGGACCACCCAGAACGCGTGCTGGACCCCGGTCAGTCTCGCGGCGAGCACCGCCAGCCCCAGCCCGGCGGCACCACGCAAGCTGTTGTGCAACCAGACCGAGTGCGGCTCGAGGTAGGAGGTGATCCGTTCCCGCGCCGCGGACAGCGTCCCCGGCACACCCTCGGGCTGGCGGCCAAGCCACCGCTCCCGCCAGCTCCGTCGCTCGGCGGCCGCGGCCAGCTCGACGTTGCGCGCGATGAGCGAGACCGCGTAGCTCAGCTCCTCCGCACGGAAGGCGGGGTCGAGGGAGGTGATGAACTCGCTGACCGGCCCCCCGTTCGCAGCCGGGTCGCTAACCGGCGGCTCAGGCCCAGCCAGCGGGCCGCCCACGGCCGGGTCACTCTCCGGCCGCAGGGACCGGTCCGGCAGGCCGGCCGTCATGCCCTCCTGCATTTTCGCGTACGCAGCAGCCAGTTCGGTCAGCGCGGCGTCGAGCTCGTCGCCGCTCCCGCCCCTGGAGCCAAGGAGATCCGCGGCACCGTCCAGAACCGCGGCCCCGGCCTCCTTGACCCTCAGCGCTGCGCGGTGGACGCCGTCGCGGTGAAGCCCAGGCTGAATGATAATGCTGTTCAGCCAGATCAGCTCGTCGACCAGGCGCACGGTCGTCCTGTCGGGAGTGCTCAACCCGGTTGGACGGTAGGGCGTCGCCAGGAAGGTACTGCGCAGCGCTTCAACGGCCTGGTCCGCCTGCGCAGCCGCATGATCGCGATCCAGCGCGAATTGTCCGTCCATCCCGCTGAGCAGGTACGCGACCCCCGCACGCAGCCGGGCGGCCAGCGCCCGGCAGGCGGCGGCCGCCGCACCACGCAGCCGGTCGCGCGCTGGCGCGGGCCAGAGCAGCGCCGTCGCAACCAGCGCGGCGCCTGCGGCCATGCCCCAGCCGGCCAGCCGGTCGGGCACGGCCGACGCCGGAGCGGCCAGCGACACCGGCAAGATGAACGCCAGCAGCAGCGCCGTGGTCGCCCCGGCCAGCACCGAGCTGACCACGCCAGCAAAGATCACGCCGAACCCCACCACCGCCATCGCGACGGCCGCGAGCCACGCGGTCTGCGAAGCCAGCGTGGCCAGGCAGACGAACACCCCGCCGGTCACGGCGAGTGCTGCCTGGGCCTGGAGCCGTTCCGCCATCGGGCCGCCGAAGTCGACTAGGAGCAGCATCGCGAATGACCCGAACGCCGCGAATGTAGCCAGCTGCGGGTTGCCGATGACCTTGTCGCCCAAGGCGAACATGGCCGGCATGATAATCGCTGCCCGGGTGGCACGGCGCAGCGCGGCGAAGCCGCGGTCCCGCTGGCCCAGCCACCGCAGCGGGTGCAAGTACGCCAGCCGCATCTCCGGCATAGAGCCCGCCCTCCACATCTAGGCAGTACTATCCTTGGCCACCGGCACGCCCGTAGCAACAGCGGGGACCGCGGAGGGTAGCTACCGCGGCGGGCCCGATGCCGTTCGAGAAGACCGCCCCGGTCTTCATGACCATGTGGACGACCATGATGATCGCGATGATATTCCCGGCCGTGGCCCCGATCGTCCTGATGCACCGGCTGGTCACCCGCCGCCGCGGCGAGGGCCTGGCACCGACCTTCGCCTTCGGCGCCTCGTATCTGGTGGTGTGGTCCCTGGTTGGCCTGGTCCCGCTGGCGGTGCTGATCGGTTTCCGGCAGGTGACACATGATTCGGCCTGGCTGGACCGGGCGGGCGGGCTCGTGCTGCTCCTGGCGGGCCTCTACCAGTTCAGCCGGTGGAAAACGACCTGCCTGCGGGCCTGCCGGACCCCGCTGAGCTTCCTCTTGACACACGACTTCAGGCGCGGGCTGGCCGGCGCAGTCCGAGTGGGCCTGTCGCACGGCCTGTACTGCCTGGGTTGCTGCTGGGCGCTAATGGCCGTGCTGTTCACCGTCGGTCTGATGAACCTGGCCTGGATGGCCGGCATCGCCCTGGTCTTCCTGGCCGAGAAAAACTGGCGGCACGGCGTGGGCCTCACCCAGCTCATCGGCATCGCCACAGTGCTCTTCGCCATTGCGGTGCTCATCCACCCCTCGCTGCCCATGCCGATGAACGGGTGACGCTCCAGCACCCGGAGCGGGTCAGCCCGATGGCTGCTGAGATCAATTTGCTGGCGACCAGACCCCCTCGGTCAGGCGCACATTGACAAGCGGCCTGCCTTCTCCTTCGCTTCTTGTGCCTTTGCTTGTGTCGTTCAGGTTCCCTGGCTGCGTTGCAGTGGCGTCGCAACCGGGCTGCAGTGGAATTGATAGAACTACGGAAAACGGCGATTCCTCAGAGGAGGCGGCCATGCGGGCGAGGTATCCCGACACCGAGGGCTTCATCGAGCGGGGCGGCGTCAATGTCGGCTACGAGGTGTTCGGCGCGGGCGAGCCGGCAATCCTGCTGCTCACATCCTGGGCCATCGTGCACGCCCGGCAATGGAAGGCCCAGGTGCCGTACCTGGCGCGCCACTTCCAGGTGATCACCGTCGAGGGCCGGGGCAATGGCCGTGCCGACCGTCCTGGGACCGCGGAGGCTTACCGCGACCGTGAGTACGTCGATGACGCGATCGCCGTGCTGGACGCCACCGGGGTGGACCGGGCCGTGGTCGTCGGCCTGTCCGTGGGCGGTCGGCACGCGCTGCAGCTGGCCGCGTGGTATCCCGAACGGGCGGCCGGGGTGGTCGCGATCGGAGGGGCGCTGCCCTGGCCGATGCCGCCCGGCTTCGACGAGACCAGGGACGCCTACGAGGGCTGGGGAAAGGCCAATCGGCACTACTGGCTGGCCGACTACCGCGGCTGGGTCGAGTTCTTCATGTCGCAGGTGTTCACCGAGCCGCACTCGACCAAGCCGCACGAGGACGGGGTCGCCTGGGGCCTGGACACGACCGCCGAGACGCTGCTGCTGACCGTCCCGGCGGTGGGGGAACCCGCCGCCGCCGAGGCCGAGGCCATCTGCCGGCAGGTAAAGTGCCCGGTCCTGATCGTGCACGGCGACCAGGACGGGATCGTGCCCTACGACACCGGCGTGGCGCTGGCCCGCTGGACCGGCGGGCAGATGGTGACGATCCACGGCGGCGGGCACGCCCCGACGCTGCGTGACCCGGTCCAGGTGAACCTGCTCATCCGGAATTTCGCCGAATCCGTGCGCCACGGTGTTCCGCCGTCGCGGACCTGGACCAGGGCCCGGAACCGCCGCAAGCGCGCGCTGTACGTCAGCTCGCCGATCGGGCTTGGCCATGTGCGCCGCGACCTCGCTATCGCCGCCGAACTGCGGGCCAGGCACCCGGAGCTGCAGATCGACTGGCTCGCCCAGCACCCGGTTTCGCTGGTGCTCGAGGAGCGGGGCGAGCGGGTGCACCCGGCGTCGCGCTGGCTGGCCAGCGAGAGCTCGCACATCGAATCCGAGGCGGGCGAGCACGACCTGAACGCGTTCCACGCCATCCGCCGCATGGACGAGATCCTGGTGGCGAACTTCATGGTCTACCACGACCTCGTCTCCGACGAGCCGTACGACCTGTGGATCGTGGACGAAGGCTGGGACGTCGACTACTTCCTGCACGAGAACCCCGAGCTCAAGCGGGCGCCTTACGCATGGCTGACCGACTTCGTCGGCTGGCTGCCGATGCCGGACGGCGGCGACCGGGAACGAGCCCTCACCGCCGACTACAACGCGGAGATGATCGAGCAGATCGCGCGTTTCCCGAGCCTGCGGGACCGGTCAGTTTTCGTCGGCAACGCCGCCGACGTGGTGCCGGACACGTTCGGCGACGGGCTGCCGTTGATCCGCGACTGGGTCGAGCAGAACTACCAGTTCTCCGGATATATCTCGGGCATCTCGCCCGTCGGCCTAGCCGACCGCGAGGCAATCCGGGCCGAACTGGGATATCGGGCCGACGAGAAGGTCTGCGTGGTCACGGTCGGCGGTTCGGGCGTGGGCACTGACCTGCTTCGCCGGGTGATTGCCGCCTTCCCCGCAGCTCGGCGGCTCGTGCCAGGGCTGCGGATGGTCGTGGTGACCGGCCCGCGGATCGATCCGGCCTGTTTGCCGTCTCACGGCGGTCTTGAGGTGCACGGGTACGTGCATGACCTTTACCGGCACCTCGCGGCATGCGATCTCGGGGTGGTGCAAGGCGGCCTGACCACCGCCATGGAACTCACCGCGAGCCAGCGCCCCTTCATCTACGTACCGCTGCGCCATCACTTCGAGCAGAACTTCCATGTCCGGCACCGGCTGGCCCAGTACGGCGCCGGCCGGTACATGGACTATGAGGAGGCCGAGCCGGAAACGCTCGCCGCGGCGATAGCCGCGGAAATCGCGCGCCCGGTAAGCTACCGGCCCGTCGAAACCGACGGCGCCGTCCGGGCCGCCGCCTGCCTCGCCGAGCTCATTTGACGCTGTGGAGGGCCGATCGCGCATCTTGCCGGACGTGAGGCAGGCCGTGCTCAGCTGCGATTCGCTCGGCCCTCAGCCATCGGGCCCTGGCCTGATCGCCTTCACCGGCCGTCGAGACTGAGACGCGCCGCCCGGCATGATAGGCATGGAAGTGGACCACCGGGTGATCGGCTCGTTCCGGTACATGTAGATCACAACCCCGTAGAACGCGCTGATACGCGGCATGGCTCGACAGTAGCCGATTCATCGGCTGCGAAACGGTACCCGTCTGGGACCCAAGGTTCGGCTCTTCAGAAAATGCGCGTGTCCGCTTGCGGAGGGAGTGTGCCTTAACACCTGGGAATTTAGTGCCCAGAGTTTCCGCTGGACGCTAGCACATCCCACTGCCGGTGCCATTTGGTGAAAAGCTGCAGTAACTCCGCACCCAAGTCGGCCATCGCCACCGCGGGTAACCGCGTCGACATGCCACGGATAGGCAGAGCGCACAGACGCCGATACGAGCTACGGTGTCAGCTGCAAGCTCGCCGAGCCGGGCGTCACAGAACAGCCGGTCTGTGCTCTGGCACCAGCAAGGTGTCGCCTGCCACGCGGTGCCGGGACCCGGTCAGTGGCGGCTACGCGCCGTATCTGTCGTGGTGGCGAAGCCAGCTCATCAGCGGACCGTCGCTGCGCCCGGGTGGCTGTTCCCGGTCTTCCTGCCGGCCGCGGGCGGTCAGGTCGAGCCATTGGTAGGTGCTGTTGACCATGTCGGTGCCCCGAGCGTAGCTGGAGTAGGTGTGGAAGACGCGGTCGCCGCGGCGCAGGAAGGCGCTGATGCCGTGCAGGTCGCCGGTCCACCCGTGCCAGTCCGGCCCGAGCTCATCAAGGTCTCGGTAGTTGTACTCGACGGGGACCACGGCCGGGTCGAGGGTGACGTGGAAGTCGTAGTTGAAATCGCTGCCGAAGGAGGAGTACCAGGGCACGGTCCAGCCCATCCGCTGCCGGAACGCCTCGAGCTTGGCCAGCGGCGCCCGGCTGACCATGGCCAGCGTGGTGTCCCAGGCGTCCAGGTGGGCGGGGTGGCCGATGCCGTCGGCCAGGAACGAGCAGGACTCGCAGCCCTCATCCCAGTCCGGGTCGAACATAAAGTGGTAGATCAGCAGCTGACTGCGGTCCTCGAACAGGTCGAGCAGGCTGGCCTGGCGGTCCGGGCCCTGGAAGATGTATTCCTTGTCAATCTCGACCATCGGCAGCTTGCGCCGCTCGGTGTTCAGCGCGTCTCGCTGCCGGGTGAATTCCTTCTCCTCCGCCAGCAGCTTCCTGCGGGCGGCCAGCCACTCATCTCGTGAAACGACCTGCGGATCAGTCATCTGAACCTTCCTTACGCTGACCGATACTGCTCGCCGTTGTAGGTAATCCCGCGTGCCTCGCCGCGAGAGGTTGCGCGAGGCCGGTGAGCCGGCACGGTCAGTATCATGCGGCGCGGGCCGTGACCTGAGCGGCTATGGCCCTGATCGCGTTCAGGGCCATGATGCCCGGTGTGCTGGCCTTGGCGGCTAGTGCGCGACTGCCGCGAAAGACCGCCGCTGCCTGGCGTCCGAGCCGTGCGTCGTCGGCGAGGATCTCGGCGCGGCTCTTGGTCCGCTGGTCCTGGTAGAGCTGGTATCCGTAGTACGGGTACATTACGACGGGCCTTCCTTCCGTTCTGCGCTGTGTCACCCTCACGACGAGCGGACGCCTGCCCAATGGACACCTCCTGGTCAGCGGCGCCCAAAATTTCTTACGTCGCCGGCACCCGGCTACGGGCGCGCAGATCTGGGGAAGTTAGCCGCGCTGGCGATAGCCGGCAAGCGGCATTTCGCCCCGGCGCGGCCCGGGCCTGGTTCCCGTCCGATGGTCCAGGCTGAGCGCCGGAGCCAGACTGCGGTGCGGGCTCGCGCGCTTCCGATGCGCGGCCGGAGTGCCGGTACCAAGCTCACCGAGGAAGTGGATGCCCGGGGGATCCGGCGCGGCGGCGCGCGGCTCGGGCCAAGCAGCGATGCCACCACCGTCCGCGTCCGCGGCGGCGGAACACCTTGACAACGTGGCCGAACAGTACAAGACACCGCTTGGTTCGACTGGCTGCCGAATTTGCTTTATCTGGGTCGGGGCAACTCCACCGCGCGGCGTCGCAGGCAGGTCCCGGATTAGAGCGAAAGACCTCGCTCAGTTCCTGCCAAGACCGAGCGCCTCAGGCGGCAAGGAGCGGATGAGCCTTCGCCTGCTCGTAAAGTGGCTCGGGCGCCAGGTCGATGCCATCAGGCCACACGATGGTTCCTGCCTCCGCATCGACCCCAACCCGGGCGAAGTAGGCAGGATCGTTTAGCGGCGCGAGAACGCCCGTCCAACGCTCGGCCGAGAAGTCGACGTCCCCGGCTGTACCGTCGCTGAACAGGAGGCGGAGCACTCGGTCACCGACCACGGCGACGCCCACGACGGCTGGCAACTAGTTCTCGCTCATGCTCTCAATGCTACGCCAGCGGCTCGATACCGAGCAGAGGCTCATTCCGCCGGGCGCGTTCCCAGTTCACCATGATCTCCTCCTGCCGGAGGACTGCCCATTCCCTGACAAACTGAAGGGCCCGGGGTTCGAGGCTGCCAGCGAGCATCTCCCCGGCGGCAGAGACTGAGACGCGCCGTCCAGCATGATAAGCATGGAAGTGGGCTACCGGGTGATCGCGCTCGCTCCAGTACATGTAGATCACGACCCCGTAGAACGCGATCCGCTTGCCGTAGGTGTTGCCGTGCCCCTTCTTCCCCCGGCCCTTGCGGGGTCCGGACTGGCGCACGGCCGGGGTGAGCCGGGCCCAGGACACCAGGGCCTCCGGGGTCGGGAAGCGGCTCATGTCCAGGCCTGGTTTCCGCCGGGCCCTTACATCCGGGTGTGCGGGAACTCGGCGGAGCGCCGCTGGAACGAAAGAATCTTGGGATTGCGGATCACGCCGTCGCGGATCTCGATCGCCCGGCCGATGGTCTGGTCGCGGTCCCAGGCGCCGGGCCCGTCCATCACGGTACCCAGGTGCGGGATCAGCGCCTCGCTGATCTCCCAGGTGGCGGAGTTCCACAGGTAGGACGGGCTGTGGTCGACTCCGTAATAGTGCATTGCCTCGCCTACGGCGAACATCGGCTCTCCGAATGAGGTGGGCCGCGCCCACTCAAAACCCATGCCCTCGTCGCAGGACACATCGACGAACAGGCTGCCAGGTGCGAACAACCGCAGCTCGTCACGGGTGACAAACATCAGCGGCGCGTCAGTGTCCTGCAGTACGCAATTGACGACGATGTCATGCCCGGAGAGGAACTCCGCGATTGGCACCGGACCGCTTGGCGCCAGTACCAAGATCCGTGCCGGGTCTTCAGGCGCGGGCTCGAAATGAACCATGCGGACCGACGGGATAGGCGAGGCGACGGCAGCCACGTTACGGTGGGTCAGCACGGTCACGTCGGGGATCCCGAGTGCCGTCAGCGCGTTGACTGCCCCGCGGGCGGTCGCGCCGAAGCTGATCACAGCGGCCCGGACGCGCCGCCCGTACGTCCCGGTCATGCCCAGCAGCTGCAGGGACTGCAGCACCGAGCAGTAGCCCGCGAGTTCATTGTTCATGTGGAAAACGTGCACGCCGAAGCTGCCGTCAGCCGTCCAGTAGTTCATTGCCTCCCATGCGATCAGGGTCAGCCGGCGGTCGATGCCCAGCTGGGTGATGGCGTAGTCCTGGACGCAGTGCGGCCAGCCCCACAGCACCTGGCCCTCCCGCAGTCCGGCGACGTCGTGTTCGGTGGGCTTGGGCAGCACAATCACGTCGCAGTCCGCGATGAGCTGCTGCCGCGAACACACGCCGCCCACAATCGGGGCGAGCTGCGCGTCGGCAAGGCCGAACCGCTCGCCGTAACCGCGCTCAAGGAAGATCCGCGCCCGCAGGCCCGGTTCGATCCGGTCTAGATGCAGCGGGTGGATCGGCAGCCGGTGCTCGTTCTCCTTGCGGGAGATCCCGCATACGCCGAGGCTGAGTTGTTCCATCAGTACTCCCATCCCCTCTGCCGGACGCGACCGGTACGCGACCATGCCCCTGCACCCAGGCATCGGCTACTAGCGTTGCCCGGGCCCAGCAGCCGTCTCCCGCGTGCGCAGGTGGCTCCGTCGTCTTACCCACGCCAAGGCCCGGCCTGCCGAATGTAGCGTGCGCCGGCTCACCTGGGCACGTCCGGCTGGACACTGACCGGGCGATCCCGCGACGCCAGGGCATTGCCGTTCCCGCGCCGACGCCAAGGCGCCCGGCAGACCTGGCCCAGCTACATGGCATGAGCGGCCAGGCCGGGCCCCTTGCCGCTGGGGCAACGGATTAAGCTCGCCGCCCAGTGTCGGGCTGGGCCGACGGTCCCTGCTCCGCAGGATGAACGTTGCAGTGGTGCCCGTAGCCCTTAGGACAGCATAACGCCGATTATTTGACTGGCAGAATGGCCAGCCGCATAAGTGAGATGCGCGCAGATCGTCCATGGCGGTGCCGCTTGCCTTTGGCCTCGCGACCGGCTGATCAGTCCGGTAGGGATCTCGCCGCGGAGACCGGGCTCGAACTGTCCGCCGTTCTCCCGACTTTCATGCAGGGCCCCATGCTGGGGGCGCCGAGGGCGGGAACGACCGAGGTCGTCCGCCGCCTGCTGGCCGGCCAGGTTCCCGCCGTGCCGAACGTCGGATGGAACGTCGTCGACGTCCGGGATATCGCCGAACTGCACATCCTCGCCATGACGAGCCCAGCCGCCGCCGGCCAGCGTTTCCTCGGCTCGGCAGCTTCATCTGGTACCGCGACATCGCCCGCCTGCTGCGCGAGAGGCTTCCCGACGCGGCCGGGAAAGTCCGCACGCGGGCCATGCCCGACCTCGCCGTCAAGCTGCTCGCACGGCGGAGCCCACAGATGGCGATGCTGCGCCACGAACTCGGCCGCACAAGGCTTGTCGACAGCAGCAAAGCGCGCACGCTGCTCGGCTGGCATCCCCGTCCCACTGAGCAGACGATCATCGACACCGCCACCGCGCTCGTGGCCAAGAACGCGCTCAGCCGGTAACTGCCGCCACTGCCAGCACCGCGGCCGGGAAGCCGGGCCGCAAGCGATCACGCCAGCATCCGGCGCCCCAACCGGAAAGATCCAGCCGACCTCGCCGCGCTACTGCAGACCGACCACTTATGGTCGTCAACAGGCCGGCTGAACTATCGGCTCGGAGCGCACAGATCGGCTACGCGCGCGGACTCGATCCTGGGCACGGTCACATCAAGAAACGAAAGGGACTGTCTCGGCGTAGCTTTCCATTGAGCCAGGCGTGAGAAGCAGCCTCAGATTGACGCCGTCAGTACTCGTTGACCATCGGGCAACCCTGCATCTCCCGGATCGCAATGGCGCCGCTAAGAACCAGACCTGCACCGGCACGGGATAATCCAAACGAAGCCGGCGTCCGCGCCGCCCGGTCGCTCTTCGGTGCCTCATCGACTCCGCCGCCGATGTCGGTGACAACAGTCGGAACGCTGCCAGACAGACCAGCCAATAACATTCGTTCCACGAACCGAGACATAAAGAGGGCACATACCCCTTCTGACCTGGGAGTGGTCTCCACGTTTGGGGCTGAGCTGGGCAAACGGGGTCTGGATGGAGGGCCACCTACAGGTTAAGCGGGCTTGGCCCACG
>PMST01000077.1 GCA_003168295.1 Actinomycetota bacterium | reverse complement strand
CAGATCGCCGAGCTGGCCAACGACTGGGACGGGTATGCGGGTGAGATGCCTAAGAGCAGCGCGCTCGCGGCCGAGGTTCTCAAGGACTACGGGTACGCGACTGCGGCGTTTGGCAAGTGGCACAACACACCCGCGATCGAGACCACCGCGGCGAGGACCTCGCCGATGACGCCATCGCGTGGCTGCACCGGCACCGGAGTTTCGAGCCCGACAAGCCGTTCTTCATGTACTGGGCCCCCGGTGCCACCCACGCGCCGCACCACGTGCCGAAGGAATGGGCGGAGAAGTACCGGGGCAAGTTCGCGCACGGCTGGGACAGGCAGCGCGAGATCATGCTGGCCCGGCAGAAGGAACTCGGCGTGGTCGCCGCCGACGCGGATCTGACGGCACGGCATGACGAGATACCCGCCTGGGATGACATGCCCGATCAGATCAAGCCCGTCCTGGAACGGGAGATGGAAGTGTACGCAGGCTTCCTTGAGCACACTGACTACCACGTCGGGCGGGTCATCGACGCGCTCGAGCAGCTGCATGTCCTGGACGACACCCTGGTCTTCTACATCATCGGGGACAACGGAGCCTCGGCCGAAGGCACGCTTCAGGGCGCGTTTAACGAGATGGCGAACTTCAACGGCGGGGCGCAACTGGAGACGCCCGAGTTCATGGAGTCCAAGCTGGAGGAGTTCGGGACGCCCACGTCCTACAACCACTACGCGGTGGGCTGGGCGTGGGCCATGGACGCGCCCTACCAGTGGACCAAGCAGGTCGCCTCGCACTGGGGCGGCACCCGTAACGGCACCATCGTGCACTGGCCCCGCGGCGTCACCAACGGTGGCAGGACCCGGAGCCAGTTCTGCCATGTCATTGACGTCGCCCCGACCATCTTGGAGGCGGCCGGGATTCCCGAGCCCGCCTTCGTCAACGGCGTCCAGCAGTCCCCGATGGAGGGGACCTCGATGATGTACAGCCTCAACGACGGCGAGGCGGCGGAGCGTCATGACTTGCAGTACTTCGAGGTGCTCGGCAACCGCGGCTTGTACTACAAGGGCTGGAGCGCGGTGACCAAGCACCGCACCCCCTGGGAGCTTGGCCAGATCAAGCTGACCGCGTTCGACGATGACGTCTGGGAGCTCTATGACGGCAGCGCCGACTGGTCCCAGGCCCACGACCTCGCCCGCGAGATGCCCGATAAGCTGCGCGAACTTCAAAGGCTGTGGCTGATCGAGGCGGTCAAGTACAGCGTGCTGCCGCTCGATGACCGCGCCGCGGAACGGATGAACCCCGACCTGGCCGGCCGGCCGAAGCTGATCACCGGCAAGTCGCAGTTGCTGTTCCCGGGCATGAAGCGGCTGTCCGAGAACAGCGTCGTCAGCATCAAGAACAAGTCGTTCTCGGTCACCGCGCACGTCACGACCCCGGACAAGGCTGACGGGGTCATCATCGCCCAGGGCGGCCACTTCGGCGGCTGGGCGCTGTACGCCAAGGACGGCGCGGCCAGGTTCGTCTACAACCTGCTCGGCATGGCCGAGTTCGTCACCGCAGCCACCCGGCCTATCCCGGCGGGCGAGCATCAGATCCGGATGGAATTCGGCTACGACGGCGGCGGCCTCGGCAAAGGCGGCAACGTCACGCTCTACTACGACGGGGACAAGGTCGGCGAGGGGCGGGTCCCGGCCACCCAGCCGATGATCTTCTCCGCCGACGAGACGACCGACATCGGCGAAGACTTCGGCATGCCCGTCAGCTCCGATTACACCGACGGCGTGAGCAGGTTCAACGGGAAGATCGACCTGGTGCAGATCGACCTCGGTGACGACAACCACGACCACCTGATCGACCCCGACGAAGTCATCCGCATCGCCATGGCCAGGCAGTAGACGCAGCGGCCGACGGCATCCGTCACATCCACCAGGTGGCCATGCGATCGAAATCAGCGGGCGCCGGGCGCATCCGGCGCCCGATCCGGAGGAGCAGGCCGAGCGGCCTGCCCCTGATCTTCTCTGTGCACGGGATCTTTCCGCCGCTTGTGAGTTCGTTGAAGTACAGGAAAAGCTCACCAAGACGCGGATCAGAGTCCGCCAGCTCCCGCCCGATGTCGCTCAGGGCCCGTTGCCGGAACTGGCGCCGGATCATCACGACGTCCGTGAGCGTGCCGGGTGGCGAGTGTCGCCGCGGTCACCGGAGCTGGGACGACGTAGAGGGTCCGCTCGGCTGGTGCCAAGGCGCGCCGAGGCGGCCGGCCTGTCGGTTGGCGTTGCCGTCATAGGGAGCTCCCGTGCCGTCGCTAGCAGAACCCACGCTCCGGTCCTTTTAACTCACTTGCACCGCGATCACACCTCCTCCTGGCCGTAGAAGCATCCCCCAAAGAGGGTGAAAGGGCCGAATCGCTACTGGCCGGGCGCGGGCCTGCGCAAGGTGCGGCTGACGGCCAGCAGGGACCGGCGGCGGGCAGCAGGCCGGGCCAGCGGTCAGCGGCAATCAGACCAGCCGGACCAGGGCGCTAATTGTCAGGTAGGTGCCCAGGAGCAGGGCGATGGTGACCATGAGCTGCTTGGCGTGGCTTAGCAGCCAGACCTGGACGCGCTTCAGCCGCGCCTCGGTGGTCTCGGGCCGCAGTTCTAGGAACGCGAAGGGGATGATGATCGGCCAGAAGGCGATGACGACGAAGACGAAGACGGCGATGACCTGGGTTGTGGTGGAGTATTTCCCGGCGACCAGGTGGTGCAGGGCGGTGAGGTAGCTCGCGCCCGGGATGCCGATCACCGCGCCGACGAGCACGGCGAGCCCGAGCCGGGGCTGGGCCAGCAGCCGCTGCGCCAGGCTCTCCTTCTTCTCCTCCGGCTGCTCCGGCTTCTCCTGCTGCCGGTCCCCGACCGGCACCGGTGCCTTGCGCCGACCGTGCAGGCGGCCGGTGGCGACCAGCGCGCCGACGGCGAGCAGGAGCAGCCCGAGGGCGAGGTCGACGCCCGCGCTGACCGAGCCCTGGTGGTTGATGGCATCGATGTGGAAGACGAGGACGTCTAGCAGGCCGATCGTCACGCCCACGGTCAGGCCGCCGCTCAGCAGCCACAAGAACATCGCCCGCGGCCGCCGGTTCTCGATCAGCAGCAGGTCCAGGGCCAGCAGCTTCGGGTTCAGCCCCGCGAGGAACGCCAGCGCGAAAAACTCGGCGTTCATACCTGGTCGGCCGGAATCCGGGCCCGGCTCATGCTGTCGGCCGAAGCCGACGGGTGGTACTGGCCGACGTGCGCTCTGTACGCGGCGATGCCGTCCGCGATCAAGTATGGTCCGCGGACCTGACGAAGCTCGGGCGAGACCTCGGAGTAGTCCAGGTCGGGATGGTCACCGCAGTCACAGCAGACGATCTCGAACGCGTCGGTGTAGCCGCCTTCCGGCCGGCCCTCCACCATGCGGGCC
>PMST01000616.1 GCA_003168295.1 Actinomycetota bacterium | reverse complement strand
CGAGGCGTTCGAGGTGCTCGGCCCGTCGCTGACGCTGGTGCAGACACCGGCCGGCGACGCCTGGATCCTCAGCCACGACGAGGCGGCCTTCCGCGCCGCCCCGGGACCCGCGGCCCCCGCGCGGCTGCTCCCGAGCGGCGACGCCTACTTCCTCCTGCAGGGCGCCGACCGCGACCTCCTGGTCCCGGACCCCGACCAGCGTCGCGCGCTGTGGACCCCGCGCGTCTGGCCCGGCGCCCTCCTCCTCGCGGGAGAGATCGCCGGCACGTGGCGGCGCGCCGGCACCGTCCTGACCGTCCAGCCCTGGCGCCCGCTCTCGCCCGCCGAACGCGACGCGGTCATAGCCGAAGCGGAGACCCTGCCGCTGCCCGGCCAGGGGCGCCCGATCGCCGTCCGCTGGGACAACTGAAATTCAAGATCATCATGCCGAACGGCACTACCGCGTGCCCCCAGCCAACCGCCTGCCTCAGTCCTCTGGCCAGCCCAGCAGCCGCCGGGCCGCCGCGTCGATGTCCGCTTCGGACAACAGCACGTGCTGGGCGGCGTCGCCGAGCGGGATGAAGCTGTCGGCCGAGGTGACCCTGGCTATCGTTCCGCGGTATCCGGCGTCGGTGAGCTCGGCGATGACCCCCTCGGACACGCCGCCGGATCGGCGGGTTTCGTCGACGATCAGGACGCGGCCGGTCAGTTCGGCCTCGGTAAGCAGTTGCTCGGTCGGCAGCGGGGCGAGCCAGCGCAGATCGAGGACGCGTACGCCCGCCCCGGCCGCGGCGAGCCGCCGGGCCACCCGCAGCGACATCGGAACCCCGTTCCCGAAGGTGACCAGGGTCAGGTCGGTGCCGCGGCCGTAGCTGCGGCCGCGGCCGATCGGTACGTGCTCCTGCGCCCAGCGTTCCGGCCCGGAGTAGGGCGACAGCCAGGCGCCATCGCCCGGCTGGTGCAGGTCGCGGGTGTGGTAGAGCGCGATCGGCTCCAGGAAGACGCAGACGGTGCCGTCGACCTGCGCGGCGGCCAGGCAGCTGCGTAGCATGGGCGCCGCGTCGCTGGCGCGAGCCGGCACGGCCACCACCAGGCCGGGAATGTCGCGCAGGACGCTGACGGCATTGTCGTTATGAAAATGTCCTCCGAAGCCCTTCTGGTACGCCAGACCCGCCACCCGCACCACCATCGGGTTGCGGTACTGGCCGGAGGAGAAGAACTGCAGGCTCGCCGCCTCGCCGCGGAGCTGGTCCTCGGCGTTATGGAGGTACGCGAGGTACTGGATTTCCGGTACCGGGAGCAGGCCGCTGACGCCCGCGCCGAGGCCGAGCCCGAGGATCGCCTGCTCATCGAGCAGGGTGTCGAAGACCCGGCCGACGCCGAACCGCCTGGCCAGACCCCGGGTCACCCCGTAGACGCCGCCTTTGCGGCCGACGTCCTCGCCGAACACCAGCAGCTCGGGGTAGGCCGCGAGCGCATCGGCGAGGCTGCGGTTAATGGTGTCCGCCAGGGTCAGCGGCCCGGCGGTTTCCGGCAACCGCGCGCCCGCGCGGGCCGAGGGCGGCCCGGCGGTTTCCGGCCGCCTGTCGCCGAAGGCGCCCTCGCGGGCGGACGGCGGCCCAGCGGTGGCGGCCCGGCGCGCGACCTGATCGGGATGGCGCGGCGCGAGCGGGCCGGTCACTTCGGCGCGGCTGGCCAGGCGGCGGTGCGTCACGGCCTCGTCGGCGATCATCCGGACCTGGTCGCGGATCGCTTCGTACCGGCTGATGACCTGCTCCGGGCTGACCAGGCCGGCCGCCACGATCAGGCGTGCGGTCCCGAGCAGCGGGTCGCGGGCGTAGTCCGCCGCTATCTGGGCCTGGCTTCGGTAGCTGACCTCCGCGTCGCTGCCTGCGTGGCCCAGGAAACGCACGAGTCGCAGGTGCAAGAACGCGGGGGAGCGGCTGGCGCGGACGTAGGCGGCGGCTTCGGTCGCGGTGTCGACGCACGCCGCCGGGTCGCTGCCGTCCGCGCTGAAGTAGCGGAGCGCCGGACGCCCCGAGTGGGCCGCGGCGACCCAGCCGTCCGGGGTGCGGACGCTGATCCCCAGGCCGTTGTCCTCGCAGACCAGCAGCAGCGGCATCGGCAGCCCCTGATAGGCCGTGCGGCAGGCGGCATTGATCGCGCCGGTCGCGGTGGAGTGACTCGCGGAGGCGTCCCCGAAGCTCGCCACCGTGATGGCGTCCGCCGGCCACTGCGACGGAACGCCCAGCTTGGCGGTCCGCCCGATCGAGAACGCGATCCCGACGGCCCGCGGCAGGTGCGACGCGATCGTGGACGTCTGCGGGATGACGGCCAGGTCGTGGTGCCCGAAGACCTTGTGACGGCCGCCGGCGATCGGCTCGTCGCTGGCGCCGACCAGCCCGAGCAGGACGTCCCGCAGCGGCTCGGAACCTGGCACCTGCGCGGCCCGGGCCAGGTAGAAGGCGCCGGAACGGTAATGCAGCAACGCGGGATCGGACGGCCGCAGCGCCGCCCCGACCGCCGCGTCCGCCTCGTGCCCGGCCGAACCGATCGTGTAGAAGCCGTGCCCCTCGGCGCGCAGGTACCGCGCCGCCAGGTCCAGGTGTCGGCTGCCGGCCTGGGCGTCGAACAGCGCGACGGCCTGTTCACCGGTCAGCCTGTGGCCGCCCGTCCTGTCTGTTGCCGCGGCCGTCCCGTCGCCTGACAGGTCCCGCCCGGCCGGCAGGTCGCGCACGGCCGACAGGAACCGCCGGTCGAGTTCTTCTTCTGGAGTGGTCTCTGGCACCTGTCGTTCCTGCTCGGGTCAGTCGGTGGCACCCACTCTCGCAACTTACCTAACGACCAAGCCTCCCTCTCCCGAACCGACGGCGGCGCGTGCCCTCAAGACCGGTTCCTCGGACCCCGCGCCCAGCTGGCATCCTCTCCCAGAACCAAGCCCCGCGCTCAGCTGGCATCCTCTCCCGGGACCTATCTGCCGTCACACCGAAAACATCAGTATTTTTGTTCGATTATTGCCACAGATAAGGCTGTTTAACTTGAAACGGGCATCGAAATTCGCTATTATGTTTGATGAATTAGAAGTCTACTCTTCGGAACGGACGGTGGCGCGTGACCTCAGAAGCGGCCTCGCCAGACCCCGGGCGGGATGACCCTGCCCGGCGCGCTGGCGGGCCGCGCGACTCTAGGCAGGATGGCGGCAGCGCGCCGGATTCCGCGCGGGACGTGCCTGGTGAGGGCTGGCGGGAAGTGCCTTGCTCCGATGACTGGCTGACCGAGCAGGAGTGGGCGGAGTGGGCGGCTTCCCGGCAGGCCAGGGAAGAGGAGCCGCCCGAGGATGACGAAGAGCCCGACCCGGAAGACCCAGCGCTCCCCGCCGAGGCGGACCTCGACGCGATAGCGGCGGAATGCCGCGAGATGGCCGCGGAACAGGCTGAAGCCGCCGCGAACGCGGCGCGGCTGGGTACCACCGGGGCGCTGGCGGCGATCGGCGCCATGCTGGGCCGCCGCGGCCCCGGGCAGCCCGGCTCCGCATACCGGTTCCCCGGCACGTACACCGGTCCGGCCGGCGGATTCGCGACTGGCCAGCCGCTGGATATCGCTCCCGGCGGTTCGGGGCTGCTAGGCCACGCCGAGTACGCCGCCGGGAACGACGACCGATTCACCGGATCCTCCGACGACGAATTGCTCGGCGTGATCTGCGGCCTGGACCGGGTCGAGGCGACCGCGGCCTCCCTCAAGCACGCCGCGGTCGCCGAACTGATTCGGCGCCGCCCGGACCGCGACTGCGCTCCGCAGGGACCGGCCCAGATGCCGGAAGCATGGGACGAAAGCATCGTCGCCGAGTTGTCCTACGCCCTGGCCGAGACCCGGAATGCCGCGGAAACGATGCTAGAACGGGCCTGGGATTTGGAGGTAAAGCTCCCCGGTACCAAGGCGGCGTTCCGGTCCGGCGTGCTGCGCCAGTCCAAAGCCGAGGTCATCTCCCGCGCCACCACCGTCCTGGACCCGGACGAGGCCCGCGCGGCCGAAGCGCTAGTGCTGGGCCGGGCGGGCAGGCTGAGCCCGAGCGGACTTCGGGCCGCGATCGCCCGTGCCGTCGTCGAGGTCGCCCCCGAAAAGGCGAAAAAGCGGCGCGAGCAAGGCGAGAAGGATGCCCGGGTGGAGCGGTGGCCTGAAGACTCCGGGAATGCGTCGCTCGCAGGCCGGGAACTGCCGCCCGCCGACGTCCTGGCCGCCGACCAGCGCATTACCTGGTGGGCGATGCGGTTGCGCGAGGCGGGCCTGGAGGGGGATATGGACCAACTCCGTGCCCGGGCTTATCTCGACATCTTGCTCGATAAAGACTCGCGGCCAATCCGCCCTGAGAATGGGAACAGCGGCGGCAGCCCGGACGGCGGTAACGGCCCGGACAGCGGCGGCGGTGACGGCCCGGGCGGTCCAGGAGATGGCGGGCCGGGCCCGTCGGCCCCACCGGAGCCCCGGGCACCAGGAACCGGCGTGGTCCCGTCCGGGTACGTCGGCTGCATCAACCTGACCACCCCGCTGACCACCCTGCTCGAGCTGGCCGAGCGGCCTGGCGAGATCCCCGGCATCGGACCAGTCGACCCGGCGCTGGCCCGCGACCTCGCCCACGCCGCCGCCCGGAATCCCAAGACCACTTACTGCGTCACCGTCACCGACCAGCAAGGACACGCTGTCGGTCACGGCTGCGCCCGGCCCGAACCCAGAAACCACAACCGCACCGCGGGACACGAGAGACCCAAGTCGCCGGGCGATCATGATCCGCCCGGAGACCCCGGCAGCGAACCACGGCCAGGATTCACCTTCACGGCCTCAGACCAAGAAGGGCCGCCCGGCGGCTACGGAGTCTGGCGGCTGCGGACCGGTATCCCCGGGCGGCCGGACCTGCTGATCGTGCTTGACCCGATCGCCGTCGACACATGCGACCACCGGTTCGAGGCCCGCGGCCACGACCCGGGCGTCAAGCTCCGCCACCTATCCCAGATCCGGCACGCGACCTGCACCGGGCCGACCTGCCGGCGCCCGTCGGTTACCTGTGACTTCGAGCACAACATCCCTTACGAGACGGGCGGAAGGTCGTGTCTGTGTAATACGGGGCCCAAGTGCCGCCGAGAGCACCGGCTCAAACAAGATCCCCGCTGGAAGGTGGAGCAAATCACCCCCGCGGTCTTCCGCTGGACCACCCCGTCAGGCCGCCGGTACACCACCGAGGCCACGACCTATCCGATCTAGCCGCGGCGGCCTTCCTGCTCGGCTAGGACCTCGGCGAGTTTCCCGCCGAGCAGCTCGCGGACAGCGACGTGCTCGGGGAGGGCCTTGAGGGCGTGTTCGAGCTCGCGCCGGTAGCGCGATAGCTGATAAGTGGTCAGCGCGTGCATTGGGCGCTCGGTCGGCTCGACGGCGACGGCGACGGGGCTGGCGGGGGCTGGTTTGACGGTCATCGGTGGCTGGTCCTTGGTATCTGGCGCTGTGGAGAGCCTTACTGCCGAGTCGTTTGCTTACGAGGCCTGCAGAAGCACGCGCAACTGAGCCAGGCATCGCCCTCGGGTGGGACCGATACTGCCTATCGGCAGCCCGAGCTGATCGGATATCTCGGCGTAGGAGGCCGGCGGGTCGGCCATGAGCAGTTCGAGGAGACGCTGCCAGCGCCGCGGCAGGCTGGACAAGGCGTCACGAACGACCTCAGCGCGCTCGTCGGCGAGGATGCGTTCATCAACCTCTGGCTCAGCGGCGACAACGCCGGTGAGGATCTCATCAACCTGGGTCGGGACCACCCTCTTGCGCGTGGACAGGTTGCGCAGGCACTCGTTCCGTGCTGTCGCGGCTAGCCACGATCCCACCCGGGCGGGGTACTCGATCCGGTCGATGTGCTCGAGCAAGCGCAGCCATGTGGTCTGGGCGACGTCAGCTGCGTCACTTTCTATCAGCTTGAATTCCGCGGTGATAGACCATATGAGCCTGGCGTACTGATCAACCAGGCGCTCCCAGGCCCGCCGATCCCCATCAGCGGCGCCGCGCACCAGTCCCGCGATATCCAGGGTATCAAAGTCTTGCTCACTCACCCTCATCCCACCCTCCTAGGTAAATGCGAACCGGTCATTTCCTTCACGACTCTGTGACGGGGTTGTCGGCAGAGCGCAGTCCTGAGACTTCAGAGCAAGAGTTATATAAGCCCAATTCCTTGTGCGGACGAGAGTGTCATAGCCGCGTGAATATCTATTAGTAAGCTCCCAGTCCGCGCAGGAGCGCCGAAATTGTCTTCCACATAATCTGCAGGTCGAGAACGAACGACCAGTTTTCGACGTACCTCAGGTCGAGTCTTACCGATTCGTCCCAAGACAGATCTGATCGCCCATTTACCTGCCATAGGCCAGTTAGGCCCGGTTTGACGACTAGCCGGCGACGGACATGCTCGGCATATTTTGCTGTCTCATCCGGAAGAGCCGGGCGTGGGCCGACCAACGACATATCGCCGAGCAGGACGTTAATAAGCTGCGGCAGCTCATCGATCGACCAGCGGCGCAGGTGCGCTCCCACCGTGGTGACGCGGGGATCCCGCCGAAGCTTGAACAGAACACCATCTGTCTCATTACTCATCAGCAGCTGCACTCGGCGCTGCTCAGCGTCGACCACCATGGTGCGGAATTTGTAGATCCTGAACGTGCGGCCGTCCTTGCCCACCCTTACCTGGGTAAACAGCGCCGGCCCGCGATCGGAGAGCCGGACGGCCGTGGCGAGGACGGCAAATAGCGGGGCGAGCAGGATCAGTATCACCGCGGCCGCGCATCGATCGAACAGGCCTTTGAGGACCAGCCGGGCGCCGGCCAGCTGGGGGTGATCTACGTGCAGCAGGGTCAGCCCCGCGGCCGGCCTGATCGTCGTCCGCGGACCGGCCACGTCAAGCAACGCGGGCGAGACGCACAGGTCAGTGCCGGTCTTCTCGAGCTCCCAGGCGAGGCCCCTGAGCTTGATGCCGTCCATTTCCGGGCATGCGAGCACCGCGACCGTATTCGCGCCGAAGCTGCGCACGGCGTCCACGACGTCGTCGAGCCCCCCGCACACCGGCACCCCGGCGACCTCGGCGAATTTCGATGGCTGCGCCAGGCAGGTAGCGACTACCGTCAGCCCGTGGTACGGCTCCCGGCGGAGCTCAGTTATCAGGCCGGCCACGGCCGACTCATGGCCCACCGCCACCACGCTGTGCATGCAGCCGCCAGACGTTCGCACTCTATGCAGCTGTTTGCGCATCGCGTACCTGGTTATCAAGTTAAACAGCGTGATGCAGGGAAGGGCGATGAGCAGGTAGCCGCGGGACAATTCGGTGTTGACCGCGTACGAGAAAATCGCCACCACGGCGATGAGGCTCACGCCGGCGCTCAGGATCTTGCGAAATTCGTCCGAGCCGATCCCGATAAAACGGACGTCATACGCCCCGGCGAGCCATAGTGCACCGAGCCAGAGTAGCGGCAGCGCAAGACTCAGCGCTACGTAGGTTCTGGTGACGTCATGGCCAAATCGAAGAAAGGCCGCTGCGAAAACTCCGACGGCAGCGCAGCCGAGGTCGGCAACAGCCGCTTTGCGCAAGTAATCCGTCGTCCAAATAGAAATACGCCTCGTGGCCTGACGGGTGCGCAGACCACGAATGATGGCGCCACCAGACATGCATACCCCCCCGTTGGTGGCGCCATCTATGTGTGACGCCGCCCACGCTCCCACCCAGTACGCCTTGATCTCTCGCATTAGGAGACGCCTAACTAGATCTCCTGGTTTACCAGAGACTCGGCAAAGTCGCGACAACTACTTGGTCACAGCTGGTCCAATAAATCGGGTTTAACGGGCGACCCGGATTTAACGTCCGAATGGGGTTTTGCCGGGGATTACCTTCCTTTCGTGAAAGCTCACGCGAACACGTGAGGCGAAAGGGAAAGGAGTGCAAAAGGCGGACCCAGCGACCCCGCCAGCACCCGGCCGCTGGGTAGGTGACCCGCGCCACGGAGCACCCGGCATCGAACTCGCGTGCAACGTCCGCTCGTCCGCGGCAGTAGCCGAAATCCTGGCGGAGGCCGCACGCGGACCGTTCGTCCGTTCAGCCGTCGGCAGGACACCCTTAGGACGCCCTTAGAACACCCTGGGGTGAGCTCAGGCATCCGTGCCACCAGGGCCAGGGCGCAAAGATCGCCGGCCCGCGATCGAGCGGGGACCGGACCTTTCGGTGCATTTTCGCGAATTCACATTTCCCGCGGGGCGCGCAGAACCGCCGAAAACACCCCGGTGTTGTCCAGAAATATCTCCCGAAAGGGACAGAAATTCCTGCTAGTCTGGAATATCGAAGAACATTAGCCGATTAGCTTAATTTACTGTCTCTGTGTTATATTTCGTATTCAGGAAATCAAGCGAAGTTTTCGCGGGGGCCAATGCTTCAGGAAGCCGAGACTTTCTCGGCCTGAGTCGCTTCGACCGCTTGAAATCGCCATATTTTCGGCGTGAGGAACGCATATGCGGCCAAGAACTCTAATAACCATGCTCATTGCCGGGGTGATCGCTGCCGTCATCGGGATCTCCCTCTCGTTCACCGGCCATGCGGCGACTCCGCAAACGTCTGCCGCCTGCTCGACCAGCGCGCTGAAGGGGACCTGCGGCCCGTATGTCGACCCGGCGCTCAACGGCACCACCTCGAACACCTACGTCGACAACAACGTGTGGAGCCCGATCACCGGCACGAAGCAGGCGCTTACCGTGACCTCCCCCGGGACCTGGCACGTGGTCGCCAACATTCCCGCCAAGAACACGTCGGTGGTGTCCTACCCGAGCGTCGGCGGGAACTACGGGCAGACCAACAACACCTCGACCCCGCTGTCGGCCTTCTCCTCCATCTACTCCTCGTTCAGCGAGACGATGAACGCGACGAGTAAGACGAGCGCCTGGGCCGCCTACGACATCTGGCTGGGGTCGGGTACCTCGAGCGCCTGGAGCGGTGAGGTCATGATCCAGCAGGACTACGCCAATAACGGTGCCTGCACCTTCGAGGCCACCGCTTCGTTCGGCGGGTCCGGCGGCGTTCCGGTGCAGACCTGGAACCTGTGCCAGTTCGGCGCGGAGCTGGTCTGGAAGCTGCCCTCCAGCGAGCAGGCCGGCAGCGTGGACATCCTGCCCATGCTCAACTGGCTGGTGACCCACGGCTACCTGCCGCAGAACAGCGGCCTGTGGGCGATCGGGTACGGCTGGGAGATCTGCAGCACCGGCGGGGTGAACGAGACCTTCAGCCTTAACAAGTTCACCATCACTACCACCGCGTCTACCGGCAACGCGGCCAGCCGGACCTAGCCCTAGTCCTAGCCCTGGCCGTCCGTGCTGGCGGCTCGCCGACTGCTATCCGCAGCCGGCGGGCCGCCAGCTGGCGTATCGGCCAGCTTCGTGCCGATCCGGGGATCACGGGACGTATCACGACCACCCGGTCCGCGCTCATATGCATGTCGGCGTTTGGCGTGAGGAACCAGGTCAGGAAACGTGATGAAGTAGCTTCACACCAATTTGTCCCGTGTGGCGATCTGAATCATGGAGAGGTAAAGGAGCGAAGATCCACCGTGTATGCGTATGTCATCAACTTGGCTCGTTCACTCGATCGGCGGGCGCATATCACGGCTGAGCTGAAGAAGACCGACCTGGACTACGAGTTCATCACGGCCGTCGACGGGCGTGATCTGGACCTGGACGATCCGGCCATCGTCGATCCTTCCTTCTTCACCACGGTCCGGCTGGTGGCAGGCACGGTCGGGGCCGCCTTGAGTCACCAGACCGCCTACCGGAAAATAATTGCGGCCGGGCTTGATGAAGCACTGGTGCTAGAGGACGACATCGAGTTGCCCGCTGACCTCGAGAACCTGGCCGATGCGGTGGCCGGCCAGCTCGTCGGCGCGGAAGTGGCGCTGCTCAGCTACGCCGGCCGTGAGCCGTGCCGGATGAGCCGAGAAGGCGCGATCAAGCTCCCCTCCGGACGACTGCTCGCACTGCCCGTCGATATTAACGAGTCGCTGGCGAGTGCCAGCGCCTACATAATCACCCGGGAGGCGTGCGAGCGCATGATCAAATGCGCGCCACCCGTGCGGGTAGTCGCTGACGACTGGCGGTTCTTCTACCGAGAAGGCGCACTCGACCGGGTGCGATGTGTCGTGCCCCTGCCAGTTCTCAAGAATGCCACCCTCATATCGACGCTGGGATCTTATTCTCTGGGGAACGGCCTCAGGGCTCGCCTGATCTTGCCGATTATGCACCGCAAGATCCCGCTCTTGCATCAAGTGCTTGGCTATAGACGGCAACGCATTTACCGTCAACGGAGTAGGTCAGAGCTGGTAGACATGCCGTTCATAGAGAAGCCATCCAGGTTGGAATAGGGCAAGTTATTCAGCGGACCTGAAAGCCGCGCCTTCCGTGTGCACCGAGGACATCCAGCACCGTCGGCCCCTTCCTCTCCCTGCCCCTTCCTCTCCTTATCGCGATCGTCGGCCTCTCAGCGCTCGCTCCATGCGCCTGCCCGAATCTTTTCCCTCCGGTTAGTCATCCCGGCCCCCGCGGGGGACGTCGACGGCGCGGAGATCGCCTGGCGCTGGCCCGGCACGATGAGCAGCGACGCGACCACCGTGAGATAAAGGAGGTACGTGGAGGCGTCGGTGAAGCCAACCTCGGTGTATGAGGCCAGCGTGCAGTACGTCAGGAGGAACAGCGCGAGGGCGCGTCGTACGCCGTGGGGCTGGAAGAAGGCGTTCGCGAACAGCCACGCCAGCATCACGGCGCAGACAACTACCCCGAAGAGCCCTTCCATCTGATACGAGGCCAGCCAGTTGCTGTCGATGGGGAGGCCCTTGATGCCTGCGCTGGACAAGCCGAATCCGAAGATCTCCTGGAATCTGGTCCGCGGCTCGTCGAGCACGAGGGCCCAGAAATTCGTCCGGCCGCTCAAGCTGGCCAGCCCTTGTGCGTTCTCGCCGCGGGCCAGCCAGGTGGTCAGCACGCCGGCCGCCGAAATGATCCCGATAGAGGTGGCGGCCGCGGCCACGGCGAAGAACTTCCGCACCCGCGCGTTGACGGTGAACAGGCTCAGGCCAGCAACTACGATGCCCGCCACCACGGCCGCCAGCGCGGTCCTGGTGTGGGTGAGCAGGAGGATAGCCGCGGCGACCGTGCTGCCTGCCAGGGTGGCACGCCCGCTCAGCAGGCGGCCGAGCCAGAGCACCACCATCACCCCAGCCGCCACCGCTGCGTACTGGGCCACCTGGGTGGGCACCATGGGCCAGATCACCCCGGAGAGCCTGCCTTCCGCGGAGACGTTGTCCTGGGCGGCGAGGGCGTGACCCGGGACGATCAGCAGGCCGACCAGCACCGACCCGAGCGCCACGAGCAGGCAGCGAAGATGACACCAAAGCAGCAGCATGTCGTCTCGGCCCCACCACGGCGTCAGCAGCCAGAGCACGGCCACAAACTCGGCGAGCCGGAAGCTCAGGTACACGGTGCCCAGGTCCCGTGCTGACGTGCAGACGATCGCCGTATCCACCAAGAGCAGGGACACGACGCAGAGAAACACGTTCGGGCGCAGCCTGACCTTGGGGTTCACGGTCAGTGCCACCAGCAGCGCCAGCGGCAGGGCCCCCTGCGCGAGCCCCGTTCCGACGAAGGACGGGATGGGCAGGATGGACCCGGGGACGAAGGTCAGGGTGTTGAAGTAGAGCAGCGCCCACGCGGCACCGACCCGGCGCCGGATCGAGCGATCCCGGGCCTGCGCCGGGCTCAGCGACGCGACCCGGGGACGGCGCCGGAATACGATGACGGACTTCAGCTTACGACCCTTCGAGTGGCCCGATCGGCCTGGCCACAACCAGGCGGGTACGGGGACGGTGTCCGACTCGAGCAGCGCCTGCCGCAGCTGCCACCAGGAAACCAGCGTGCCGGCCCACGATCCGGCGGCGGTAAAACGCATCGTGCCGAGGGTGCCTCCGGTCAGGGCTCCGATGAGGGCGCAGGCGACGATGAGGACCCCGGTGATGATGGTGGCGCGCAGGCTGCGGCGCGCGGCACCCAGCGCTAGCATGCCCATGCCCGCGCCGATAGTGGCGCAGGTGCTCATGACGTAAATGGTCGCTGGCAGCACCAGCGGGTAGACCGGTCGCCAGATGTTGCCCAGCATCAGGTGCCCGAGCCCCCGGGGCAGTGCCACCAGCAGCGCCACTCCCCACGCCAGTCCCAGCAGGGTGAGCCCGGCGCTGACGGCCGCGCAGAAGACCGGCAGATGCCGCGGCGACCGGCGCAGGAGCTGGGCCGCCTCCGGAATCGCGATCAGGCTCATCCCGAAGAAGATCACCATAAAGGGACCCATCAGCGTGCGGGCCGCCTGGATATAGCCGACCGCGGCGATGCCCAGAATGTAGGAGACAGCGTAGGTCCGCAGCTGCTCGGCGGCGTTGCCGCCACTGTTCACCGCCAGATAGCGGGGCCCGATATCTCGGTGCCGCCACAGCCATTCCCACACGCCCGCCAGGCTGGGCAGGACCCGTGCCTGCAGCGAGAAGATGGCGGCCCCGACGACCGCCGCCCCGCCCCAGGCGAGGACGAACGAGAACACGTCCCCGTGGCCGCTCGCGTGCAGCAACGCCAGCGAGGGAAACAGGATCACCGCCCAGACCGTGTCGTTGATGAACGCGTGGTGGCCGCGTCCCAGCGCGAAAAACGCGTACCGCCAGCTGTCCTGCAGCAACAGTCCAGGCAGCGTCAGGCCGAGGGCGAGAAAGGCCCGCCCGGTGGTGCCGCCGAGCAGCAGTCCTGCCGCCAGCGCGCAGGTTCCGGTGACCAAGCCCATGGCCAGCGCCGTGCCCGCGCAGCTGGCCGCGGCGCGGCGCCAGGTCGGCAGGTCCGTGCCGCTGAACCTGATCAAGATAGGGTCGATGGCCAGCCCCCGCGACGCGTTGATCGCGAACCCGTACGTCACATAGGCCAGGCTGAAGGCGCCGAATTGCATGGCGCCCAGCGTGCGGACGACGTAAATGCTCAGGAGGAAGTTCGTCAGGCTGGACATGGCCTGATCCGCGACACCCCAGGACAGGCGGCGGCTCGCCTGGCGCACCAGACCCCAGGACACTGCCGTCAGGATCCTCCGCGGCGCTACGACCACCAGCCGGGCCCTTGCGCTATCTCGACTGCCATCTTCCTCCCAGCCTGGGGTTCGGGGCGCGTCGCCACGAAGGTCTTGCGATAAGGAGATCCGCGGCGACGCGGGCGTGATACATACCGGCGGACAGTGGTCAGCAAGCCCGGTACTGGACCAGCGCCTTGGCCAGCGCCGCCCACTGGTAGGCGATCTGGTACGGCCAGTTGTCCCACGGCAGTGCTGCGGTGACCGCGTAAATGGAGCCGCTGAAACAGCGCCCCATGATGATGCGGGCGCGAGTATCCTGCCCTCTGGTCGCCACCAGGACGACCGATGTCCAGTGGTATCGCGCGGCGAGCTGGCCGACGAACTCCGCTTCGCCGCGGGTGGTGCCGGGGTCCGGGTCAAAGCAGATGAGCTTCACGCCCGCTGTCGCGGCTGGGCAGGGACCTCCGTAGCCCTGCCAGCCGCGCGAGACCACCAGCACCGGCGCCCGGTGCTGCCGGGCCAGCCGCAGCGCCACGGGCAGGCGGTTACCCGGGCCGGCCAGCATCACGATCGCGCTGACCCCGGCCGGCATTCCTTGCGCAGGCCACACGAATAGCCGCGCGGTCACCACCCCGAACGCCAGCGCCACCGCCACCGTGGCCGCCAATAGCCGTCGCCTCACGCGCGAGGGCCTGCCTCGCCCGTCCGCGGCACCGGGCCGATGTCTCACCCCCAAATATCACGCAGCACGTTGAACACGACACGCGAGCCAAGACTGTCCAGCTTGACCGGCAGCTCGGTCAGGTCCGCCAGATTTTCCCGCACGCCGTGCTGCCGCTCGACCGGGCAGATAACGAGCACGAAGCCGCCACCCCCGGCGCCGGTCAGCTTGGCGCCCAGCGCGCCGGCGTCGAGCGCCCGGGACACCGCACGGTCGATCCGGTCATTGGATACCCCCGACGCGAGCTTCCGCTTGGCTTCCCAGCTCTCGCGCATGGCCGGCCCGATCACGTCCACGTCACCGGCGCGGAGCCGGTCGACGGCGAAACCGGCGAGGTCACGGAGGAGGTCAAGCAGGGGGCGGGTGGTCGCGATGTTCGCGTTCTGCTCGGCCAGGATCGAATCCGCGTTCCGGGTCGTGCCGGTATAGAAGAGCATGATCTGCCGCTGCAACCCGCGGCGCTCGGCGGCAGACAGCACAACTTCCTCGGTCGCCACCTTGTCGCCGGGCCCGAAGCGGATGTCCCGGATTCCGCCGAGGGCCGTAATGTACTGGTCCTGCTTCCCGATGGGCTTTCCGCATCGTTCGATCTCGATCTCGCAGGCCCGCTCGGCCAGCTGTTCCGCGGATACTTGCCTGCCCTGGTAGGCGAACAGCGCGTGCAGCAGGCCGACGGTGACCGCGGACGAAGACCCGAGACCGGAGCCGCCTGCGGACGGGATGTCGGCCAGCGTGGTGATCTCGACGCCCTTGGTCACGCCGGTCATCCACATGGCCTCGCGGACCAGCTCGTGCTCCAGGTCCTCGACGCGGGAGACGATCTCCTTCTTGGAGTAGTTGACGTAGATGTCGTCGTCGAAGCGCTGCTTCACGATGACGTAGATGTACTTGTCGATCGCGCAGTTCAGGACCCGGCCGCCGTGCTCCCGGTAGTAGCCGGGCAGGTCGGTGCCGCCGCCGAGCAGGCCGATACGCAACGGGGTCTGGGTGATAATCATCGTCCGGCCCGCACGGGCCACTCCTCACAGGCTTGCCGGTAGGCGTCAGCGGTCCCGATGTCGCGGAAGTATCCCTCGACCAGTACCGCCCGGGCCCGGCCCGTCAGCCGGGGCAGCAGGTGGTAGCCGATGTCCTGGGGCGGCACCGGGTTTATCTCGTCGAGCACGCTCGGATGGAAGGCGTACAGGCCGGCGTTGGTCAGGTCACCGACGGGCCGTTCCGGTTTCTCCGTGAACCCCACCATGACCCCGTCGGCGTCCACCTCCACCACACCGCCGGCCGACGGCCGCGGCGAGTGGAACACCGCCAGCGTGGCGCGGGCGTCGTGCTCCCGGTGCTCGTCGATCAGCGCGCTCAGGTCGAAGTCGGTGAGGTTGTCGGCGTAGCAGGCGAGGAAGAACTGTTCTTCGGCCACCCACCGCCGGTTGGCGGCGAGCGTGCCGGCGCTGCCCAGCAGCCGGGGTTCGAAGAACGTGCGCACGACCGGCGGCCCGGTCCGGTCGGCCAGGTGGCGGCGCACCACACCGGGCAGGTGATGGAGGTTGACCATGACCTCGCTGACGCCGGCCCGGTCGAACGCATCCAGCCAGATATCCAGCAGGGGCCTGCCCCCGATGGGCACCATGCACTTCGGGATGCTGTCGGTGAGCGGTCTCAGCCGGCTGCCCAGGCCGGCCGCGAGCAGGAAGGCCTTCACCGTTCCGCCCTCCGGACGACGCCGAGGGCGCGCATTTGCGCATTCGCCTCGGCCAGGACACCGTCCAGGCCTCCTATGCCGGTGAGCCAGCCGGCGTACGCCGCGACAGAATCGGCCGGCGTCCGCCGCGGTTGCCACCCCAGCGCCGTCAGGGCACTGATGTCGGAGAAAATGTGCCGGGTGTCGCCAAACCGGTACTCACCGGTGACCACGGCCGGCTGGGCCGACCCGTAGTGCTGCCGCACGATATCGGCGAATTCCCTGGTCGTTACCGCGGTGCCGCCGCCGACGTTGAAGACCCGCCCGGCGGCGCGGTCGTCGGCCAGCACCAGCACATTGGCGTCGACGACATCGTCGATGTTGACGTAGTCCCGGATCGCCCCGCCGTCCTCGTAGAGAATCGGCGCCGTGCCCTGCAGGTAACTCAGGCAGAAGATGCGGCACGCGCCGGAGTATGCGTTGTAGACCGACTGCCGCGGGCCCTGGACGATGCTGTAGCGCAGGGCGACGGTGGGAATGCCGTACCGGCGGCCGAGGTTGATGGCGACCATCTCCTGGCCCAGCTTGGATATGCCGTAAGCATTCTGCGGGTTACAAACCCGCTCGGGCGTGATACCCATCTCCAGCGGGCCGCCGCAGACCGGGCAGCCGATGTCCCACTGGCCCTGGGCCAGAGCCTGCTCGGGACGCATTCCCGGCAGCTGCTCGCCATCGGCCCGGCACCAGTAGAAGCCTTCACCCATCGCGGATTGCGATGACGCCACCACGACGCGCGCGAGGTCAAGGCGCTCGGCCACGATGATTTCGTAAAGCAGGGCCGTCGAGACCACGTTGACGTCGGAGAAACGCGAGAAGTCGGGCAGGTAATCCTGATAGGCGGCGAAGTGATAGACGGCGTCGACGCGGCGGAGCAGGCTGGTCAGGCGATCCCGGTCGCGGGTGTCGCCGCGGACGAAGTCCGCTCCCGGGCTGAGGTAGGCGGGCCGTCCGTCGCGGTGCACGGGCGGGGTCAGCGCGTCGAGCACCACGACGTCATGCCCGAGCGCGAGCAGCCGGTCGGACGTGTGCGATCCGATGAATCCCGCGCCGCCGGTAACGAGTACCTTCATGTGTGCTGATACCTCCGCCGTTCCGCAACGTCGCGGTACACATCCAGTGTCGCCGCGGCCGTTGCTGTCCAGGTAAATTGGGCGGCCCGCCGGAAGCCGAGGTCCCGCAGCCGGTCCCGGCCCGGCCCGGCCGCCTCGACGATGGCCCTGCCGATGGACGCCGGCGCCGCCGCGTCGGCCAGCACCGCAGCCCCGCCCGCCGTCTCCGGCATGGCACTGACGTCCGACGTCACGACCGGGCAGCCGCAGGCCATGGCCTCCAGGATCGGGAGCCCGAAGGTCTCGTTGACCGACGGGTACACGAACACGTCAGCCGCCTGGTAGAAACGGACGGTTTCTTCGAGCGGAACCTTGCCGGTAAAGACGACATCTTTGGCGATCCCGAGTTGATCGGCGAGCAGGTGCAGCGAGGCGACGTACTTCTCGTCCTGGCCGCCGCCGACGATCACCAGCTGACGATTGCCCAGTTCAAAACGGGACAACGCCCAGGCCCGCAGCAGTCCCTCGCAATTCTTGTACGGCCACAGCGTCGAAACGAACAGCACGAACGGCTTGGTCACGCCGTAGCGGAGGCTAAGGTGCGCCCGGGCCGCATCGGCGTTACCCGGTTTGAACAGGTCGTGGTCGACCGCCTCGTACACCAGCTTGAGCTTGCCTGGCTCGACCGTCAGGTAACGCTGGATCTCCGAGCGCAGGCTCTCGGAGTTGATGATGACCGCCTCGGCGGCCCGGACCGAACGCGGATAGTTCAGCTGGCGGTACAGCCGGGGCAGCGGCGATATCGCGTCGGGTGTGGTGAAAGCGTGCATCGTCTTCATGTGAATCACCAGCGACCACGAAAAGTTCACCACGGGCGCCATCAGGGTATTGAAAACATCAATTCGGCGGAACGGCAGTCGTATCGGCGAGTAGAGGTGCTCGCTGAGCGTGCGCGGCGTTCGTCGCTCGTTTGACCACGGATAGGTGAGGTAGAACACGTCCGGGCCGTATCCCTGGTAGAGATGCCGCGATTTCGGGCTCACCAGCAGGTGCAGTTCCTCGCCGGTCTGGAGCCGCTTGGCCATCTCGGGGATCACTCGCGTCCAGAACCAGTGGGCCCCGGAGGGGTGGTCAGGGTTTTCGGTCAGCAGATTGATCGCTACCCGCATGCGGTCCGCCTCGGTTCCTGCTTTCACGTCAGAACACGTTCGAAGAGATCGCAGCGGAGGTCATCCGCGACTGGCGGATGTACTGGGCCAGGGCGTGCATGACCGCCTGGTGCAGGTCCTCGATCACGCCGTAGTTCGTGCCGTGGACATGAATGGCGACCTCGGCGACCCTCCTGGCCTCGCCCCCGTCGAAGCCGGTCAGCGCGATCGTGCGCAGGCCATGGTCGCGCGCCCATTCCAGCGCCCGGACGATGTTGGCCGAACGGCCCGACGAGGAGACGGCGATGAGCGCGTCACCAGGCCGCGACTGCGACTGAAGCTGATAGGTGAACACGTCCGCGTAGGTCAGGTCGTTGGCGATCGCGGTCAGCAGTTCGATGTTCACGCTGAGGCTCGTGACGCGGGGGGAAAGATCGGTCGCGGTCCGGACGCCCTTCATGTGATCACACTGCAGGTGGTTCGCGATCGCGGCCGAGCCGCCGTTGCCGCACGAGAACACCGTGGCCCCGCTCTGGTAGGCATCCAGAAGGATCGCGGCGGCGCGCGCGATCGCGGCTTCTTCTACCGAGCTCGCGGCGCGCGCGGTCTCCTCCGCGTACGCGCTGAAATACCTCGCCGCATTCAGGTACGGTGCGGCCGGAAACTTCGGCGGATCAGTTTCCGGGGGTGACGTCAGGAGCTGAAGATCATGGACGGCGCTCATGCGGCCATCCGCTCCAAGATGAACGGCGCCGCGGCGGCCAGGCTCGGGAACGACCAGATATCCGGCTGGGCGTAGCATTCGGGTCCCAGGTAGATGGCCGACGCACCGACCGCCTCCGCCAGGCCGACGTCTTCCGGCCGGTCGCCCACCACCCACGAAGCCGCCAGATCCAGGTTCAGCGCAGCCGCCGCGGCCCGCGCCATACCCGGCTTTGGCTTCCGGTCCTCGCTGGTCCGGGCAAAGCCGTCGACCACGCCCTCCGGGTGATACGGGCAGTACAGGAACAGGTCAACGTGCGCCTCATGCGCAGCCAGGCACGCTGTGATATATCGGTGCACCTGCGCGACATCGCCTATGTCGTAAAACCCCCGGGCCACACCAGCCTGATTCGTCACCACCGCGACCGGGATACCGGCCCGGTTGAAACTGGCAATTGCTTCTGGTGATCCGTCGATAAATTCGACCCGGTCCACCGAGCCGACGTACCCGTGGTCCACGATAATCGTGCCATCACGATCGAGAAGAATTCCCGACCGCAGGCACGAACCGCACGCCTCGAGCACTGGCCCGCTCTGGGTGCGCAGCGGATTGTTCAAAACTCACCTCGCGTCTGTTGCTGCCGGCTCGCTTTGCGAACCGGTCATATGAACACCGGACCGGCAGCGGTGATACGGCCTTAGCCGTTCTTCGGCTCGTGTTCTCGGTCATAGTCGCGAGGGCGGCCAGGTCCCGGATCGACATGCCGAGCCTGTCCCGGAACTCCGATGTCATGGTCATCCGTCGGGTATGTCACGCCGATGCTCTGGTCGTCCTCATCGGTGCCGATCAGTACCGCGGACTCCAGGCGGGTCCCGGACATCCGCACCATCTCGCCCACCGCGCTGATCGTCGTCCACGACGAACGGCCGGCGGTCAGTATTGCGACGGCATCCGTGGCCCAGGTCGCCAGGTGGTCGCCGCCGACGGAGGCGTCGAGGGTGGTCAGGGTGAGCAGCAGGTTCGCCCGGCCGCAGGCGGAGGCCACGGTCTCAGTGAAGGGCGAGCCCTGGGTCGGCGCGCGGCCGATCGGCCCGCCGGGCGGTAGCACGTCATCGCCGTCCGGGACCGCTATGATCAGGCGGTTGTTGTGCCCGTTCACGATGCTTACCCCGGGTTCGGCGATGCCCAGCAGCCTGGCTGCGGGGGCGCCGCCGACGAGGTCGGCCAGCACCACCTGCTCGCCCTGCCGGGCCCGGGACAGGGCCAGTGACACCAGGGACAGAGCGGCGGTCCGCGGGTCGTCGACCGGGACGACCGCCAGGGTGGCGGGGCGCCTGGGGTTTCTCGGCACCGCTCGGTCCAGATACGCGGTGATCCGCCGGACGTCGGGGTCGCGGGCCGCGGCCAGCCCGTCGCCGCCGCGCCGCCGCCGGCTCAGCCGCACCCGGCCGACGCTGAGCTTCACCGGGGCGCCGAGCGCTTGCGCGATGTCGGCACGCTGACGTAGCCGGTCGGACACCAGCGCCCGGATCACGACGACCGCCAGGGCCAGGACCAGGCCGATGAACCCGCCGATGAGGGCGTAAAGCAGCAGCTGCTTCAGCGGCGAGTACGGCAACGGGACGGCGCTGTTCAGCACCACCGAGCCCTTCGCCTCCGCCGCGGTCGCGGGCTGGGTATTCGTCTGGTAGCTCACCACAGCTTGCTTAAGGCCGGTCAGCGTGCTGTTCGCCTGGCTGCGTTCGGCCTGCAGGCTACTGAGCTGGGACTGCTGCGTGGCTGAGGCCGGGTTGGCGGGCAGCCGGTTGATCTGCTGGCTCAGCGAGCTGATGTCTTGCTTGGCCTGCCCGATCTGCGCCTCGAGCGAGGAGAGGGTCAGCTTCTGTTCCTCCAGTAGTTCGGCCGCGCGGAATTGCAGGTATGCCGTCGCGATGGCATTGGCCCGGAGCAGCGCCTGCTCGCTCGATGATGCGCTGTCCGTGATGACGAGCACCCGGTCGCTGACCGACGTGGCTGAGTAGGACGACAGGAAGCTGCTGATGCTCTGGCGCAGCCCCAGCTTGCGGACCGCCAGTCCGGCCACGGTGCGGCTTTGCGCCATGGCCTGGTTGTCCGCCTGGTACTCGTCGTTCGACGCCTGCGCGGTGACATTGTCGCTGGGGTCCAGGGTCAGCAGGAGCGTGGTCGACGCCTGGTAGGGATCGCGGGTCGCCACATAGCCGATCGACCCGATGAGCAACCCGGCGACGGCCGCGGCGCACCAGAGCCGCCGGCCGCGCCGCAGCGCGGCCGTGAGGAATCCCAGGCTGACCAGGTTAGGCTCGTAATCGGCCGGCTGATCCTCGGCTTCTGCGGAGTCCTCGTAGGCTCCGAATCTCCCAGCCGAAGTACTGGTCCCTTCGAAGCTCCCCGCCGAAGTACTGGTCCCATTGTGTGACGGCGTGACCGTCTGGTATTCGTCGGTCAATGCCCTATCTCCGTCGTCGTGCCGGTCATGCGTGTCGGCATTCTCCGTAGCCCAGGCCGGGCCACCTGTGGTGCCCGGCCAGTGGTGCGATCCGCCGGGTCGGGATCCGCGACCAGGATTCCGGCGATCTCACGACCGTCGACGGCCGCGCTGACCGCGATGCGGGCCAGTTGCTCAGCTGTCGCTGCGCTCGCCGAGACGCCAAGCACCGCTGTCGTGGTGCGCATCGTGTCCGCGACGCGCGGGGCCTTGCCGTCGACGACGGCCACCACGACGGTCAAGGTGGCGGCCGGCACCTCGTCGAGGTGCGGGTCATCCCGCACGGCGACCCGCAGGTGCCTGGATCGCTTCGGCGGCACGGCCCCGAAAGACCCGAAGCCCGCGGCACAGGCGGCGCGCAGCGTGGCCGCGGTGTTCGCGTCTTGGCCAGGGCCGATGACCAGGGCGGTGGAAATTCCCACCGAGGCCGCCAAAGCAGCTAGCTGCGGGCCGAGCGCGAGAGCTTTTCTGTCGGTCGACAGCGAGAGCACCGCGAGCGAGAAACGGTCGGCCAGGGGATCTGAGGGATTCATGCCGGTGAGGGCCAGCTGGCGCAGCGCCTTGCGCAACTGCCAGGCGTCGACGGCCCCGGGGGTGTAGTCCGTCAGAAGTTTCATCCAGCCCGCCGCGTCGGATGGGTCAGCGACGGAAACCGAGGCCAGGACGGGAACGCCGATCGAGTCTGCGATCTCGTCACGCTCCCGCAGCCGCCGGTCGTTGCGGCCGATCGCCAGGACGATGATGACCCCGATCAGCAGTCCTGCTAGCGCGCCGGCCAGGACGTCAATCAGGAGCGGCCGCAGCGGCGCCCCGGTCGCGCTGGTGGCCGGCTCCAGCAATTGGGCCGGCACCCGCCCGACCGGGCTGCTGGCCGAACCGACCAGGCTGATGTAGCTGCGCGCGACGGCATTGGCCGTTGTCTCAGCGTCGGCGGCCACCCTGCCTTGTGCGCTTACCGACATGACGTAGGGGGTCAGGATGCCCACCGAGATGTCGCGGCGGAGTTCATTGACCGACATGGCGGGGCGGACATGGGGCGCGGCGTCAAGAAGCACCCTATTGCTGGTCATAATTACTTGCTGGGTCAGCGTATAGGGATCGGCCGTGCCGTCGACGATGACCGCCGCGCCCTGCTGAGCTTGCGCGGATTGCGGGAGTATGACCAGCGCGGTGCTCGTGAGCATCGGCGGGTTGAGCGCTGCGTAAGCGCTGCCAGCGAGGGTACCGAGGATCACCGCAAGGCCCACCAGAATCTTGTGGCGCCGCAGAATCTGTGCGGACCTCCTGGAGTCCAGCGCCTGCTCGCTCATCGAGTCTCCTTGCGCTTGGCCGACGCCTCTGCCACGAGAACTTCTGAGCAGCGCCGTGATACAGCTGACCGCAAAACGGCGGGCCGTTCCGTCTTGGCGACGTCGAAGAACTCCAGCCGGGTGGTCATCGGAACGCCCGGGGCAGAGCGCCCGCAGCCGATCAGAGAGATGGCGGGTATGCGCTGTCCCAGGCCGCCGGAGTACCAGCCGAGGATGGGATCGGTTTCCCCGCGGTGCAGGGTCCAGTCCAGGCCCGTCGGCAGTTCCAGCCGGGCCACGCCAGGGGCGGCCGCCGCCGGCGCCGCGCCAGGTGCGGCCGCGGCCGGCCAGCGCAACGCCGCGCCGCACCCGGACAGGTCCGCTTCCACCTTGGGGCCGAGGTGGAAGGCCAGCCGGAGGTCGTGCGGGCCGCCCTCGATCTGGTCGACGATGTCGATGCTGCGCGACGCCCGGTCCAGCAGCACCGAGCGCCGGTGCCAGGCCGGCGGGTCGAGCGAGGAATAGCCGTCATGCTCAGCGGTCCATCTGGCGATGTCGCCGTCGTCGATGACCTCGATCTCCCGGGTGCGCGCGTGCCGCACCCACATGAACGGGCCGCCTTCGCTGGACTGGCTGCGGCCGTCAAGCTCGGCCGTGTTGTGCGCGATGGTGGACCGGAAATACGAACGCCACGCCCGCTCGCCGTGATAGCAGTAGGTGCCGGGATCGGCGAGGATGTCCACGCCCGCGTAGCGGACCTCCACCGACAAGGCGTCGGCGTGGGCGTGCGCGGCGATGCTGAGGTATCCGTGCGGACCGCCGTCGCACCGGCACCAGATCTCGTCCTGGCCTGCCGTGCGCAGCAACGTCAGTCCCGCGTCGGCAAACCGCGACGGTCGCCGGCCGGGCCGGCCGCCGATGGGACGCCTCGCGGGCACCAGCGAGGAGACCAGCAGGCTGCGCGCGTCGGCGGGCGGGGTCGGCCACCAGTCGAGCGGGCCGACCAGCGTCTGGGCCAGCGCCAGCAGCGACGGCCAGGAACTGGCCGCCGGCGCGTCGACCAGCAGCACCCGGCCTTCGTCCGAATCGCCCTGGCGCGGGGGGCGCAACCGCTCATCGACCAGGGCCGCGGCGCTGTCCGCCATCGCGCACAGCCGCTGCCACGTGCCGGGACCGAGCGGGTGACCTGCCGCCTCGGCCTCAACGGCGGCGAGGAACCCGAGTTCGGCGACGAAACAGTGGTAGTCCGAGGCCAGCTCGCGGCCGATACCTGACGGGAAGGTGTTGCGGATGAGCTCTTGTTCCAGCACCCGCGCGGCCTGTCGCCGCCAGCGCTCGGTGGCCGGGAACCACGGGAAGGCGCAGCTGGCCACGAGCTGCCCGGCCGCCTCGGCGATCACGTGGTTGTTAGCCGATGAGCCGCGGCTCCGGAACGACGCGAGGTACTGCTGATGCCAGTGAATCTGCTGCAGGGTGATGTCGTTACCCTCGAACTCCCCGCCCACGCCGGGCCAGTCGTCCAGCAGCCGCCGGATCCAGGCCAGGCTGATCATGCGGACGCCGAGCTCGATGCCGCTCGTCCAGTGCACACCGGACAGGAACGGGTTTTCCTGCCACCACGAGCGGAGGTGATCGGCGACCCGGTTCGCGTACTTCTCGTCGTGGGTGAGAAACCAGGCGGTCGCCAGCAGCGTGAGATGCTGCAGGCGCGAGATCTCCCACACCTGCTTGACGTTGCCGACCTGCGCTTCGGAGCGGTGATCAATCCGGAAGGCGTAACGGCCGGGAACGGACCGGCGACCGGTCGCCGGATCACGGAACCAGTCGGGCCGCACCATGTCGGTCCGGATGATGCCGAGGATCTCCCACTCGCCCCCCAGCAGCCGGTCCGCGCTGGCCAGAACGGCGGCCTTGGCGTCCGCGGAAACCTGGGCCGCGGCTTCCCGCGGCAAGACGGCACTGAACCTGCGCTCACCCGTCGGCGGCTTCCCGACCCGCAGCAGCTGGTCTCGCCGCACCTGCCGCCTGGACCAGGCCGCCTGCAGGACCTGGTCGCGTGCCCGCCACCCGACCTCGGCCGGCGACATCCGGGCGATCCGGCGCGCGCACCAGCCGAGCCGGGCGGGCGAGGTGGCGCTCACACTCGCTCCGCGCGGCCGCTCAGCAGGCTCATCTCCACCGCGATCGTCGCCTGGGTGGTGGCGACGAGGGACTCGGCGCCGATGGGCATCGGCGCATCGGTCAGGATGGCCTCGACGAACTGGGTCAGCTCAGCTCGCTGGCCCTTGTCCTGTCCGGCTCGTGACCGCGCGGCGTGCTGCCGCCGCCCGCTCCAGACCGTCGCCTTCCTGAAATTGTCCAGCCGCGCGCTGCAGCCGCCGGCGTTAACGTCGAGCGTCTCCTTCTGATAGCGCGGGTTCCCGCCGGTGAGGTAGCTGATGGTGCCGCTCGAGCCGTTCCGGAACCGCACCGTGACCTGCACGTCGTCCTTCTCCGGTCCCCTGACGGCGTAAGCCTCGGCCGGCAGGCTGGCCGCCCACCAGCTCAGGGTGTCGATGAAATGACCGCCCTCGCCGGCGAACCGCGATCCTTCCAGGGCGTCGTTCCGGTACCAGCTGTCGGCGGCCAGCGATCCCGCGTTGACCAGGTAGCGCATCGCCGAACTCGAGTCCGCCGGCCCGAACTGCGACCTCATCTGGGTGAGCAGCGGCGCGAAGCGCCGGTTGAATCCCACCATCAGCCGGTCGTTGCCCGTCGTGGCGATGGTCTCGACGATACGGCCGAGTTCCTCGCGGGTCAGGGCCAGCGGTTTTTCCACGAAGACGGCCTTGCCGGTCGCCAGGGCCCGGCAGACCATGTCCGCGTGCGCATGATGACGGGTCACGATGAAGATCGCGTCCAGGCTCGCGTCCTCGAACACGGCGTCGGCGTTGGTCGACGCCGTGGTGAACCCGAAACGCCGCTGCGCGTTGACGGCGGACAGCGACCGGCTGGTCGCGACGTGCGCCAGGTGCGCCTTATCCAGTCGCGCTAGGTGCGGCAACAGCATCGACGAGGCATAGTTGCCGGCGCCGATGAACCCGATCGCGAGGCGCCCGCCGCTTTTTCCCCGGGCCGCCGCCCCCCGGCCGGTCCTGATCGTCCCGGCTCGGACCAGGCTGTCAGCTCGCGGCAGGCTGTCCGGGGGCGTGGCCGGGTACTCGAGCAGGACGCCCACCGCCTTGAGCGAGCCCGAGGCCAGGTCGGCATAGACGGTGCTCGCGTCCTGCAGCGGGAAGACACCAGAGACGAGCGTTTCGACCTCGATTTCCTTGCGGGCGACGAGGTCAAGGAAGCATTCCAGGTTGCGCCGCTCGGTCCAGCGGACGTACCCGACCGGGTAGTCGATGCCCTCAAGCTCGTACCGTTCGTCATACCGCCCGGGCCCGTAGGACCTGGAGAACCGGACGTCGAGTTCCTTCTCGTAATAGGCGTTCCAGGGCAGGTCCAGGCGGGTCTTGCCGATGTCCACGACGCGGGCGCGATCCCGGGCCAGGCGGGCGGCGAGCTCGACCGGTTCGTTGGACGATCCGCCGGCGGCCAGGAAGACATGGTCGACCCCGCGCCCGCCCGAGATCTCGTCCACCGCATGCCGGGCGGCATTCAGGCCCTCATCCTTCGGGGCCGCGCACAGCACCGCTCCGGCCTGCTCGGCCAGCCGGCCGCGCTGCTCGATCACATCCAGGCCGATGACCCGGACGCCCGAGGCGACCAGCAGACGCACCACGAGCTGGCCCACCAGGCCGAGGCCGATGACGCAGGCCACCTCTCCCAGCTGGACCTCCGCGCGCCGGACGCCGTGCATCGCGATCGAACCGACGGTGGCGAAGGCGGCGTGCTCGGGCGAGACACCGCGCGGAACCGGTGCGCAGAGATTAACGGGCAGCCAGTTGTATTCGGCGTGCAGGGCATACTCATTACCAGCCGCGGCGACGAGCTGACCGACCTCGAATTCCTCGGCCCCCTTCCCCACCTCGACCACCACGCCGCAGAGCGAATAGCCCAGCGGAGTGTAGGAATCCAGCCTGCTCATTACCTTCTTATACGTGGCGGCCGCACCTTGCTGCGAGACGGTGTCCAGGACCTTACGCACCTGGTCCGGCCGGGCTCGCGCCTTTCCCACCATCGACATCTTGGCCTCAGCCAGCTTCATCATCTCCGTGCCGGTGGAGATCAGCGAGAACAGCGACTGCACCAGGACGCCCCCTGGACGGCACGCCGGGGCCGGCACGTCCAGGACGGTAAGTTCCCCCGACTTGTAATTCTGAGCTATCTGCTTCATCGTGTCCTTCGCCGATCACGCCGCACCGTCACGAACTCTCCCTGGCCTCATCGGGGCCGCTTGAAGGTCAAAAGCCGAAGCCGTGAATACCCGCCCGCCTGCACCGGGCGCGGAACCGGGGACAGACCCGCCTGCCGCGCGGCGGCGCGCCACCACCTGGCCATATGTCGCTGTCGCGAGGTCTGCAGGTAGGTCAGGTGGTTCTCCAGACGGGGCCAGCGGCGGGCGGCGACGCCGACGGCAGGCACCCGCCCGCAGGGGCTGACGACCGACTCCAGCCACCGAACCGGATGCCTGGGATCGGGGACGGTGCAGGCTAGGAGCCCACCGGGACGCAGGATGCGGGCGCACTCGCTCAGGACCACGGACGGCTCATCCACGTACTCCAGGACGCTCGCGGCCACCACGGCATCGAAACTGCCGGTAGCAAAGGGCAACCGACGCCATTGCGTGTCAAGTTGCACCCATTCAACTTCCCGCTGCGGGTCCCGGGAGATCGCCGAGCGCAGCATCAACTCCGAGATGTCGCATCCCGTTACCCGGAGCCCGGCGGCCGCGCCAGCCCGGGCTATTTCGCCGCTGCCGCAGCCGAGATCGAGCATCCGGCCCCCGGCCGGAACGTGCTTGGTGATGAGCGTATTGAAAAGGGCCAGCCGTCCGGTGAAATTTCCCCCTGGAGCGTAGAAGGCGGACCACGCCGCGGCGCGGGTGTTAAACAACTGCCTGACCTCGTCAGCACGGTCAGGGGAATGGTCAACCATCAAAGTTCCCAAGCGCCGTAACGCCGGCCGTCAGCCGCGCGTAAACGCCCAGATAGGCGCGCTCCTGGTGGCACCAGGCCAGCTCCTGCTCGACCCGGATCCGCCCCAGCTTGCCCAGCCGGGCTCGCCCTGGCTCATCGTCCATGGCCCCGGCGATGGCCACGGCATAGTCGTGGACGTCGTTGGGCTTGACGTACAGTGCGGCGTCGCCCGCCGAGATCCGCGTCTCGCGCAGGTCAAATGCCACCACGGGAAGCTCGAAGGCCATGTATTCCAAGGTCTTGTTCATCGTGGAGACGTCATTGAGCGGGTTCTTCGGATCGGGCGAAAGGCCCACGTCCGCGGTGGACAGGATGCGCGAGACGAGCTCGTCCGGTGCCCGCCCGGTGAACTCCACGTGACCGGCCAGGCCGAGCTCATCGCGCAATGCCACCAGCTCGTCAAAGCAGTCGCCCGAGCCGATCAACGTGAAGGCGATGTCCGTGCGCCCGAGCTCATGAACCACGATGCCGGCTGCTCGCACCACGATGTCGACTCCGTCTTGCGGACCCATGACGCCGATGTAGGCCGCGAGGAACCGGCGGCCCCGGCGCAGCTCCGGGCAGGCCTGGCCGCGCCGCAGCCGCTGCGGGTCCGGTCCGGTCCGGACCACCGTCACGTCCGTGGCCCGCTTGCCGCTCCGGGCCATCGCGATCTTCCGGTAGGAATCATTGGTGGAGATCACATGGTCCGCCGCCCGGTGGGTCCTGCGTTCCAGGGCCCGCAAACCCGCATAGGGCAGCTTCGGGCCTTCGGGAAAGCGAGATTCATAAAGTTCCGGGCACAGGTCATGATGATCAAACACGAACCGGGTCCCCTCCAGGGCCCGGAAAGCCATGGCGAGGGGCCAGAAGATATCGGGCGGATTACAGGCCTGGATCACCGCGAAACGGCCTGAGCGCCTGGCCTTCAGCGCCATCCAGGTCGTCGCGAGAAACGAGTAGGCATACTCGGCAACGAAGCTAAGATTACTTCCCCCCGGCGCATACGGCCGGTACTTGTAGAGTTCGACCCCCTCGACGACCTCGTAGCCAGGGTCACCGCTGCCCTTGGGGCAAACGACGGCAACCCGGTAGCCGGCCGAAACCAGAGCCTGGCACTCGAGCCATACTCGTCGATCGAACGGTACCGGAAGATTCTGCACGATAATCAAGACCCGACGCTTCACCCCTACAGGAGCCCGCAGCAATTGATGGTGATACGAAGAGCCGGTTTGTTTTACTCTTGACTCAGCGGACGGGCAAGGCGTTCGGCGGCATAGCTCTCGGACTTCTCGCCCTAACCTGACCAAATCACGACGAATACCATAATTGGCTATATGACCTCCCTGAAGATCGCGGCGCTGGCGCTGGTGGCCATTCTTGCTGTTGGGTGCGGCAGCGCTATGCCCAAACCACCGGTGCCTACCGTCTGTACGACCCGCGCGTTGCAGGGGACCTGTGGCCCGTATGGCTACCCGCAGATCACCGGGACCACCTCGAGCACCTACGTCGGCAACAACGTGTGGAGCCCCATCACCGGCTGGAAGCAGGCGCTTTCCGTGACCGCCCCCGGGAGCTGGCACGTGGTCGCCAGCATTCCCGCCGGGCACACCTCGGTGGTGTCCTACCCGAGCGTCAGCACGAGCTACGGGCAGAGCGACAACACCTCGACCCCGCTGTCGGCCTTCTCCTCCATCTACTCCTCGTTCAGCGAGACGATGAACGCGACGAGTTCCACCAGCGCCTGGGCCGCCTACGACATCTGGCTGGGGTCGGGCACCTCCAGCGCCTGGAGCGGTGAGGTCATGATCCAGCACGACTTCGCCCATAACGGTCCCTGCCCGTTCGAGGCCACCGCTTCGTTCGGCGGGTCCGGCGGCGTTCCGGTGCAGACCTGGAACCTGTGCCAGTTCGGCTCGGAGCTGGTCTGGAAGCTGCCCTCCAGCGAGCAGGCCGGCCGGGTGGACATCCTGCCCATGCTCAGCTGGCTGGTGGCCCACGGCTACCTGCCGCGCAGCAGCGGCCTGTGGGCGATCGGGTACGGCTGGGAGATCTGCAGCACCGGCGGCGTGAACGAGACCTTCCGGGTCAACCACTTCTCGATCACTACCGCCGCGGCTGCTGGCAGCGCCAGGCGGTCATAGTCTTACCGTTCCTAGTCACAGGCCGTCGCCCATGCGTAATGCGTGATCCGTGTGGAGATCAGTGCCGCGCCGGAGCGGCTCGACGCTAATCCCGGGCGGGAGCCACACGGAGATGTGAGCGGGCTGGAAGGCTTGATGGGCCGTAGCGACGAGATCGTCCTGCACCGTGGCGAGATCGACGGTCTGACGCAGCCGCGTGGTGAAGGCGGCTACGACCGCCTCGGCGTTGTAGCGGGCCCGGTTGAACCGCCGATCGACGGCCCGTTGCACCCGGCCGCGCAGCGGGTTGAACAGCGCCGCGGCGGTCAGCGTGGAGGCCGCCACTGCTACCGGTGCCTTGAAGGGGAGCACCTCGGTGGCCAGGATCACCAGCCCGGCGAACACACCGGCGAGCACGGCCGTGATGATGGCGTAGGAGATCACCCGGCTGATGATGCGGTCGATCGCATACAGCCGGTACTTCAGCACCGCCACGCCGATGCAAACCGGCAGGGCCGCCGCCCCGAGGTTGAACAGATCGTTGACCACCGGCGGCCCAGATCCGGCGCCATCCCCCAGGGCCAGCGGGACAATGAAGATGCCAAGCAGCACGGAGACCAGGAAAACGGTGCTGCCGCTGTAGAGCCACTTGAGCTGCTGGCGGCGCTGATCAGCCGATCGCCGGTAGCTGGGTACCTGCACGACAAGCCAGGCGAGCAAGGCCGCTATGGTCCCGACGGCCACTGCGGTCTGGAGAACCGCCCAGGCCCCGCCTTGCTCGGTGGTGAGGCTGCCGTTGGCGGCGATGCGGATATCGTGCCCGGCGACAGCCACGACGCCAGGAGCCGAGGCGGCCAGCCCGAGCAGCACCCCGGCAGTGACCAGAGCCACGGCCATACGGTGCCAGCGTCCCGGCGGCAGTCGTCCGTCCGGGAACAGCCACAGAAGGATGGCGATGAGGGGCAGGAACAGCGGCCAGCCGTCTCCGAGCACCACCACTGCCCAGCCCAGGGGCAGTGTGCCGTGATGCATCCGGTAGTCCAGGACGGCGTACTGGTTGGTGGGGCTGACGCCGAGGAGAAGGATCGTGAGCAGGACCCATCCGATCGGATTGCGGGGGCGGCGGGCGGCGAGCAGGGTGCCCACTGCCACCGCGGGGACCACGACCGCGGCCGTGCTCAGCCCGTCGGCCACCGGCCCGCCGGGCCCGGTGTGATGCGTGAGGATGTCGAGTGGCACAACAGCTAGATCCAGGCCGAGCGTGACCACGCCGAACGCGACCGCCGCGACCGGTGCCGCCCGCCAGATTGTCAAGATCTTGCTCGTCATACTGCCCCTAGCCGAGGGGACTGGAATGAGCCAACCCTACGCGCGGAGCGTTCCGGGACCGTTACGGCTTCGAGGCGCTCATCGCTGCCTGGCCACGATCGACCGCGGGAGCTCCACCATCGTCACCATGTCAGATGAGGCTCCGAACCCGTACGCCAGCGGGCCTTTCCGCAGTTCCAGCCGCAGCCCCTCGCGCCGCTGCTGCTCGGCGGGCGTGTACCCGCCCCGTTGTGCATACCGCATGCCCTGGTCATACTCCGGCAGCCAGCCGACGTCACGACCTGAGCTCTACGAGTTCAGGAGCGAGCCCGGCCTGGCGGCCCCTGCCTGGGGGCCCATCCGCCCGCAAAATCCGCATCTGCACCCATCAGCACATGATGCCACCCGACACGCCGGAAACTCAGATTAAAAAAGGACGTATCCCATGCATCATGGGATGGCCCGGGAACTCTAATAGTGAATGGCAGTGGAGGTCTGTCGGGCAAGGGAGACACGGTGAGGATCGCGTGCGTGGGTGGCGGGCCGACCGGCCTGTATTTTGCGCTGCTGATGAAGCTGAGTGATCCCGGAAACGACATCACAATCTTTGAACGCAGCGGGCCCGACTTGAGCTATGGCTGGGGAGTGACGTTCGGTGGTGACCTTATGGCGGAGCTCTACCGCAGCGACCACTCCTCAGCGCGGGCCATCGAAAGGGCTGCGTCCCGATGGGGCAGTCAGGTCGTCGATGTCCAGGGTAAGCAGGCGGTGCGCTCCAAGCACGGTGGCTACGGCATCAACAAGCACGGTGGCTACAGCATCAACCGGCAGCGTCTGCTGGATATCTTGGTAAATCGTATACAAGACCTGGGTGTGCATATCAAGCTCGGTCACGAGGTGACGGCCCTGTCGCAGCTGCCGGAGTCCGATCTCATCGTGGCCTGCGACGGCGTGAACAGCCAGACCAGGCTTGAAGCTGGGTTTGACACCGAGGTGGACCTAGGCAGGAATAAATACATCTGGCTGGGAACGGACAAGGTGTTCGAATCCTTCACGTACGCCTTCGTCCGCACAGACTGCGGTTGGCTGTGGGCCTACGCCTACGGTATCGATGCCGATTTGAGCACGTTTATCGTGGAATGTTCGCCGGAAACGTGGCGAGGCCTGGGTTTCGAAACAATGCCGCCCGATGGCAGCCTCGCCCTGCTCGAGAAAATCTTCGCGCCCCACCTGGATGGCCATCGGCTGGTCGGGCAGCGTCTTGACGGTACGGACGTCCGATGGTCGAACTTTCGTACTATCATCAATCAGCGCTGGCATGATGGCCAGATTGTATTGGCCGGGGATACGGCCCATACCACCCACTTCAACATCGGATGGGGAACGAAACTGGCCATCGAGGACGCGCTCGCCCTCGCCGAAAACCTGCACCAGCACAGCAACATGGAGCTAGCCCTCCAGTCATATGAACGGCAGCGCAAAGCCGCGCTCAGGCAACCCCAAAGTGATGCTCGCTTCAGCGCCCAATGGTTCGAGGACCTGCCTCGCTACATCGACCTCGAGATTAACCACTTCTCTATGCTTCTCGATGGGCGCCGATCGCCGCTGCTGCCCCGCCTTCCTCCCCGGCTCTACGGCCAGCTCCTTCGGGCCACCGAGGAAATCACCGTCTTGCGTGCACTCCGCGGGAGGGTGGGGCCGAAGGTGAAAGCGATCTCCAGCCGGCAAAAGCCGAACCAGGTTACGATCTAGGACTCGCTATGCTTCAACGAGATGAATCAGATCCCATGCATGTAAAGCTTATCGACCCAAGCGATCTGGGCTCAGCTGAGATTGCCGCGTGGCACTCCATGCAGCGGGCCACGCCGTCTCTGCTCAATCCTTTTCTGTCACCCGAGTTCGCAACGGTTGTCGGTCGCTTCCGGCCCGACGCCCAAATTGCCGTGCTAACGAAAAATCAGTCTATAATGGGATTCTTTCCGTTTGAACGGCGACGGTTCGGCGTGGGTGTGCCGATCTGCGGCTGGCTGTCCCCATGCCAAGGCATCGTCCATGCGCGGGGAGCCGAATGGGATGCGCGGGAGCTTCTGCAGGGATGCCGGCTATCAGCCTGGCAGTTCGATAATCTGATCGTCGACCAGCAGCCGTTTAAGTCCTACCACGCAGCTACGGCGCTCTCACCAGTAATGGATCTTACCGACGGCTTTGATGCTTACTATGCAAAGCTCCAGACCGAGTCGCCACGCTTCTGCAAGGAACTCGCCCGCAAGACCCGCAAGCTCGGGCGCGAAGTCGGCGATGTCCGCATCGTGACTGATTCACGCGATGCCAGCGTGCTGCGCACGCTCATCGGCTGGAAGTCGGATCAGTACCGCCGGACGAGCCACGTCGACCGCTTCGAGCGGCGCTGGGTCGTCGGACTCCTCGATGCCCTCCTCGCCGCTGATAGCGACTATCTCGGCGGCCTGCTGTCGGTCCTGTACGCGGGCGACCAGCCGGTGGCCGCCCAATTCGGCCTGCGCACCGAGCACCTCCTGGTCGGCTGGTTCACCGCCTACGACTTTCGCTTCCGCGAGTACTCTCCTGGGCTGATCCAGCTCATGCAGACGGCAGAGGTACTCGCCGCCACCGGAATACAAGCGATCCACATGGGCAAGGGCGCCAAGAGCTTTGCGCAGAAACTGAAAAATAGTGACATCCCGCTCGCTGAAGGCATCGCGACCAGGCGGTCGTTGCTTGGCACCGGGCATCGCGTCTATGACGCTTCTGCCCGGTGGTCCGTCCGCACCGTTCGTAACCATCCGGGTCTCCACCGCAATGCCGATTGGATACTCCGTCACAGCGGCGTTTCCCGCCGGACCTATGGCCGGATGTGACAAGACCCGTTCGCCGGATGTAACACGATCCGGGCCCCGGCTGACACCCAGCCGGGATGCTCCGCAGCCGGGATGCTCCGCAGCCTGTGGGGTGTACTGCACACACCGCGACTGCTCGCGAGGCTGTGTTCACTGTGTGAATGAGAGCCCCGGAGTCGTGGGTGACGGAGACGGCACGGGTGAATGTGACCGCGTGGGCCTCGGTGTCGGAGTCGTGGGCGGCGGCGAGGGCGAATGTGACCGCGTGGGTCTCGGTGTCGGAGACGACGAAGACGGCGAAGGCGAGGGAGTGGGCGACGGCGAGGGTGACGGAGACGGAGACGGAGACGGTGAATTTGAGGGTGTAGGCGCCGGTGTCGGAGTCGCCGAGTGCACCGGTGCCGGTGTCTGTGATGGCGGCGGGGAAGCCGGTTCTGAGGGCGTAGGTGAACCCGTTGGTGACGTCTTAGGCCGCGGTGCGACAGGGGTCGCGGGCACGGTGGGGGCCCCGGATGGGGTAGAGGTTCCGGTGGCCGCTGCGGGCGTAAGCATGCCTGCGGGGGCCAGGCGGCTGGGTGATGGCGGGCTGGCTGATGAGCTTCGGGCCGGGACGGTGGGAGATGCCGTGCGGCTCGGGCTCGCCAGTGCGCCCGCGGCCGGGCCGTGGCTGGTGTGAGCGGCCAGGTGGGTGATGGTGCGCCCGCCGATGACCATGACCAGGACGGCGGTCAGGGCCGCGGTGCCCCACAGGGCGATCGCTCCGGTCGCGGTCGCGGCTCCGGGGTTGTCCCGGACCCTGCTCCACCCGGGGAGCCAGGTCCTCCGCGCGGGCTCGCCGGGCCGTCCCGGATCCGCGCGCTGGATCCCGTCCGGCCAGCCCGCCACCGCGTCCGGCTTGGAGAGGTCGGTCACCGTTATGGCGGCTTTTTCCTTAAACTCCGGCGAATACCTTTTAGGATCCTTGGTCCCGGTCACTTGATCCCCGTCCTTTCCGGCGAGTATCTTATTCGATCCCTGTCAGAAAAGGACGGGTACCTTAGTTTCAATACGTACCGGCAGGGAATGTGGTTCATCCGCGCGAACCCTTCCGGCATTTGATTGCGCAGGCGTAAACGCCGGGGAGGATCAAGGCCGCGCCACCCGCTTGTTTCTCCCCCTGGGGGAGGCATGACACTGGAGCCATGGCTACCTCGCTGCCGATCGGGGACTTCTCCCGGGCGACGCACATGAGCGTCAAGACCCTGCGCTACTACCACAGCGTCGGCCTGCTCGAGCCCGCGGACGTGGACCGCTTCACCGGGCACCGCCGCTACGGCGCCGACCAGATCCCGCTGGCGCAGGTCATCCGGCGGTTCCGGGCGCTGGACATGCCGGTCGAGGAGATCCGCGGCATCCTGGCCGCGCCCGACCTCCCGGCCCGCAACGAGCTGATCGCCGGGCACCTCGGCCGGCTGCAGGACAGCCTGGCCCGCACCCGCAAGGCGGTGACCGAGCTGCAGGAGCTGCTCGGCCGCCCGGGCGGCGCGCCCGACGCCGACATCAGCCACCGCAGCGTGGCGCAGGCCCGCGCGGCCGCCATCACCGCGGTCATCGACGTGGCTGACGCCAGCGCCTGGCTGCCGGGCGCGATCGGCGAGCTGCGCGCCACCATCGGCGCGCAGGGGCTGGCCGCCGCCGGCCCGCCGGGCGGGATCTACGCGGCCGAGCTGTTCACCGACGAGCGCGGGCAGGCCACCGTGTTCATTCCCTGCGACGGGGAAGCCCGGCCGGTCGGCCGGGTGGAGCCGGTAGTCGTGCCGGCCGCCGAGCTGGCCATCATCGTCCACCCCGGTCCGGACCAGGGCATCGACCGGGCCTACGGCGCGCTGGCCGCGCACGTGGCCCGCCGGGAGCTGGCCGTGGACGGCCCGATCCGTGAGTACTACCTGACCGGTCGCGAGGACACCCCCGACGAGGCGGCCTGGCGTACCGAGGTCGGCTGGCCCATCTTCCGGACCGGCCCCGTATCTGACCACCTCAGCTAGCAGGAACCTGTCAGGCGTGCGTGGGTGGTCGTCAGCATCCGTTTGCGGCCGGTCGGGAAGGTTCCGGACGCCGGCCACCGGCCGGGGTGGTTCGGGTAGAAGATTGTCTTTATGCCAGCGGTGGTGGGAGGCCAGGGTGGCGGCGCGGTCTTGGACGGGGTGCTGGAGCGGGTCACGTTCGCTAACCCCGAGACCGGGTACACGATCGCCCGGATCGCGCCCGAACGGGGCGCGGACCTGATCACGGCGGTCGGGCCGCTGCTCGGCGCGCAGGTGGGCGAGTTCTTGCGGCTGCGCGGCCGGTGGTCGTCCCACCCGAAGTACGGCCGGCAGTTCGAGGTGCACTCCTACGCGACGGTGCTGCCCGCCACGGCCGCGGGGATCCAGAAGTACCTGGGCTCGGGCCTGATCAAGGGCATCGGCCCGGTGATGGCCGAGCGGATGGTGGCGCACTTCGGCGTGGACATCATGCACGTCATCGACGACGAGCCGGCCCGGCTGATCGAGGTCGGCGGGCTGGGCCCCAAGCGCACCGCGATGATCGCCGCCGCCTGGGCCGAGCAGAAGGCGATCAAGGAGGTGATGATCTTCCTGCAGGGCGTCGGGGTGTCGACGTCGCTGGCGGTGCGGATCTACAAGAAATACGGCGACGCGTCGGTGCCGGTGGTGCGGTCCGAGCCGTACCGGCTGGCCGCGGACGTGTGGGGGATCGGGTTCAAGACCGCGGACACGATCGCCGCCGCGGTCGGCATCGCCGCCGACAGCCCGGAGCGGATCAAGGCGGGCCTGGCCTACACCCTGTCCGAGGCGGCCGACGACGGGCACTGCTACCTGCCCGCGCCCAACCTGGTCGCCGACGCCGCCAAGATCCTCGACGTGCCGGCCGCGCTGGTCACCCCGGCCCTGGACGAGCTGGCCGCCGCCGAGGGAGTAATCCGCGAGACGGTCCCCGCTTCGGTCCCGTCCGCGCCGGCCCGGTCCGCGCCGGTCCCGTCCGCACCGCAGGTCCCCGCCGTCTACCTGCCGCCCTTCCATCAGGCGGAACGATCCCTGGCTCACGCCCTACTCCGCCTGCACGCCGCGCGGGCCGACCGGCTCAGCGCGTTCGCGGCCACCGACTGGGACAAGGCGCTGGGGTGGCTTGCCCGCCGGACCGCCGCCCAGCTCGCCCCGGAACAGGCCCAGGCCGTCCGCCTGGCCCTAACCTCAAGGGTCGCGGTGCTGACCGGCGGACCAGGCTGCGGGAAGTCGTTCACCGTGCGGTCGGTGGTGGAGCTGGCCCGGGCCAAGGGCGCCAGGATCGTGCTGGCCGCGCCGACTGGCCGGGCGGCTAAGCGGCTCGCCGAACTGGCCGGCCACGAGGCGGCCACCATCCACCGGCTGCTGCAGCTGCGGCCCGGCGGCGAGCCCTCGTTCGACGCCGCCAAGCCGCTGGACGCGGACCTGGTGGTGGTGGACGAGACCTCGATGGTGGACGTGATCCTGGCCAACAAGCTGGTCAAGGCGGTCGCGCCGGGAGCGCACCTGCTGCTGGTCGGGGACGTGGACCAGCTGCCCTCGGTCGGCGCCGGGGAGGTGCTGCGGGACCTGCTCGCCGCCGGGTCGCTGCCGGTGGTGCGGCTGACCAAGATCTTCCGGCAGGCGCAGCAGTCCGGCATCGTGGTCAACGCCCACCGGGTCAACGCCGGGCAGCTGCCCGCCCTGTCCGGCTTCGGCGACTTCTTCTGGTTCGGCTGCGAGGACACCGAAGCCACCGCCGGCCTCGTGGTCGACATCGTGGCCCGGCGGATCCCGGCCAGGTTCGGCCTGGACCCGCGCCGCGACGTGCAGGTGCTGTGCCCGATGCACCGCGGCCCGGCCGGAGCCGGCAACCTCAACCTGCTGTTGCAAGACGCCCTGACCCCGTTCCGCGACGGCGCGCCGGAACGGCGGTACGGCGGCCGGGTGTTCCGGATCGGCGACAAGGTCACTCAGCTGCGCAACAACTACGACAAGGGCGCCGCCGGCGTCTTCAACGGCACGGTGGGCGTGGTCACCGCGATGTCGCTAGAAGATCACACCCTGGCCGTGCGCACCGACGAGGACGAGCAGGTCGACTACGGGTTCGACGAACTGGACGAGCTGGCCCACGCCTACGCGGTCACCATCCACCGCTCCCAGGGCAGCGAGTACCCGGCCGTGGTCATTCCGCTCACCACCAGCTCATGGATGATGCTGCAGCGCAACCTGCTCTACACCGGGATTACCCGGGCCAAGAAGCTGGTCGTCCTGGCCGGTTCCCGCCGCGCCCTGGCCGCCGCCGTCCGGACCAAGAGCGCCGGCCGCCGCCACACCGCCCTCGCCCACCGCCTGAACCCGGAAGCGCCGCCAAGCCGGCGTCGTCAGACTGATGCGTCGATGACCCGGTATCGGTAAGCTCGGCAGCAAGCGGTCTGAGGTGATGAATGTGAGTGTGGACGAATATCCGGCTCCGTCGCCGGTGGTGGGGCGTGGCGCGGTGTTCGTGGAGCACCGGCTGAAGAGCCCGCAGGTGTCAGAGTCGGCCTATATCGCGCCGACCGCGGTGCTGGCCGGAGATGTCACCGTCGGCCCGCACAGCCGGGTGCTGTTCGGCGCCGTGATCACTGCCGAGGGCGGCCCCGTGCAGATCGGGGCGAACTGCGTGATCATGGAGAACACGATCATCCGGGGCGTGCCGGGCCAGGAAACCCGCGTCGGTGACGACGCGCTGATCGGCCCGCACGCTCACCTGACCGGATGCGTGATCGAGGGCGGCTCCCGGATCGCCACCGGCGCGATGGTGTTCAACGGCGCCCGCATCGAATCCGGCGCCGAGGTCGAGTTCAATGCGGTGGTCTTCGTCAATACCGTCGTCCCGTCCGGGGTGGCGGTACCGATGGGCTGGTTCGCCGGCGGGCAGCCCGCCGAACTCGTGCCACCGGGAGACTGGGACCGCATCCGCGCCATCATGGGGCCGCTGGACTACCCGGGCACGGTCTTCGGTGTGGGCGCCAGCGACACCGGCACGCCGATGTCCGACGTGGCCCGCCGCTATGCCCGGGGACTGGCCCTGCACCACCGGGACCGCATTGTCCCCGACCAGCGCCACACCCCGTCCCAGGCCAGCACCTGATCACGAACCGGACGGCGCGCCATCCCGCGCGCCGGACGACGCCGTCTCCTGCTCAGACGAAGCCGCATCCGGCACGCCCGTCCCTCGCCATGGCGCCACCCACTCCCCGTCGAGCAGGTCCGGCCGCCGCAGGTACTCGATCATCAGCCGCACCGATTCAGCCGCGTCCCGGGTCAGCTCATAGCACTGGGCCGCGGACCGGCAGCGTTCAGGTCCGAACGGCCGGGCCAGCGACACGATCCCGGCCGAGAGCCGGCTGAGCTCCGGGCCATCGGCCGGGTCAACGGGCCACGGCCCGGTTCCGCCCGCCGCGCCCAGCGAAGCGACTTGGTCCCCGAGCCAGCTCCACGGATCAGCTGTCAGCTTTGGATCCCAGACCCGCGCGCACGGCTCATCACCGGCGAACCGCGGATGGTAGTGCGCGACCCCGAACGTCCCCGGCGCGTCGGTATGACGATCAAACAGGTCGGCGCGCCACAACGGCCGGTCCACGGCCACNNAGGTCGATCTCGAACCAGTGCCGGACGATCACCGCAGTGCGCGACAGGGCCAGAATGTGCTGCACGGACGCCTCCAGCAAGGCTCGGCGCGGCCGTCCTGGCCAGCGCTCACATCACCGCCGGCGCCGATCCGGCGCCGGCCACTGCCATTCTCCTGCACCCGCCAGCCGTCATTCTCTCCGTCCACAGGTCTTGACAATTTCTCACTCCGTGACGTATCAGACGGTAACTTTCAACTCCGGAGAGTAAACACAGGACGAGATCCGATCGTCCGGGAGAGCGGGGGAGGCTGCCGTGTCTCAGGCTGCGATTGAAGGTCAGCTACAGGTAAGCGGGGGGATCGGCCAGGCCTTGCTGGCCATGCTGGACACCCTGGCAGGGCGGGTGCTTGGGCAGCAACCCGTGGACAGCAAGGGGAATCCCACCGGCCAGGTTCTGTATATGCAGATGTCGACTGGGCTGCCGATTGACCCCACGACCTATGCAAACCCGTGGACTCCGGCCGGCGGTGACACGATGGCGAGCATCACGGGCAAGTACCAGGCCCCGAGTGCCTCCTCAACTACGACGCCGGCCGCTTCCGGAGCCTCCGGCGGAACGGCGTCGTCAGCGCCCCAGCTCAACAGCCAGCTACAGGCCTCGATAGAGGCGGCCTTCCAGACGTCACTGCTGGTCGACGAGCTCTATGAGGTAACAGGGAACGGTGTCTTGCAGCCGTACCCGACATCGCGGTCGCTGAGCTTCGCGTACGGCTCGATCATCAGCGGTATGCAGCCGCTGCCCGCGCCCCCGCCGTCGGCGCAGGTAGAGCAGGCAGTCCAAGCGGCCCTGCAGAAGCTGTACACCTATGACAGCAATGGCAACATGGTCGGCCAAACGCCTGGTTACCAGGCTTACCTAGCGAATCAGATGGCATGGGCGCAGGCCAAGGCCAACTACGCGACCGATCAGGCCTACGCGATGGCCGACCCGATACTGGGCTCGGCCTGGCCGCAGACCTCCGCGGTTGATCAGACGGCCGTCGACCAGGCATATGAGACCTGGATGGCACAGGGCGCAGCGGACATCGAGCAAGCACTGGCCACAGTCAGCAGCGTGGGGATCGACACGCAGGCGGCAATGGTCACGCAGGCGCGTCAGTTGTTCGACGCGTGGAACCTGGGAATCGCCGGCCTGCCCAGCGAAGTCAACTACTCGATGATCATCCCGACGAACTGGTACGACAGCACCGACGACAGCATGGGCTTCGAAAAGCTCACGGCAACGTCGAGTGCCTGGCTAGCACAGTCCGCGAACCAGTCAAGCAGCTTCGCCAACAACTGGTACAACGGGCAGTCGTCATCGGTCAGTGGCTCCGGCGGCGCGATGTTCATGGGCATCGTGATCGGCGGCGGGGCTTCGCATTCCGAGGGCTCGTCAGCGCAAGGTGGAGCGGCAGGCAGCAGCAGCGTGCAGACATTCGACGACGAGACGACGAACGTGACCATCAGCTTCGAATGGGGCCTCTGCCGCATCGAACGGCCGTGGCTGGTCAGTGACCTCTTCCACATGGGCGGCTGGTACCTGGTCAACGCGAAGCAGAACAGTATCAGCGACGGGACCATTGCCGGCCAGGTCTCGAATCAGCAGCAACTCATGCCCTTGATCCCCACCGCGTGCCTCGTCGTGCGCAACGTGTCCATTCAGGCGGAGAACTGGGGACAAGCTGGCACCGCGCTCGCCCAGGCCAACCGCCAGCAGCAAAGCAGCGCTCAGAGCAGTGCAGACAGTCAGAGTGTCTCGGCCGGCTACCTGTTCGTCGGGGGTCAGGTTTCGCACAGCGAGTCGCAGGACTCGGGCCAGGGATCTTCGGGCGCCCAGAGCGCTGGGAGCTTCTCGTTCAGCGGAGGCTCGGCCGGCGGGACGCTGACCATCCAGGGAAGCCAGATCCTTGGCTGGGTAGGTGAGATCGTGCCGGCTAGCCCGCCGATGGATGACCCCGGCCTCGACAAGTCCAGCACCAGCGCGGGGCAGTCCGGCAGCGGCTCATCGTCTGCGGCAGGCACGCCGGCCGGCTCCCCCGCCGCGGGCTCCGCGGCACCGGGGCAGGCACCGAGCGGGCCGACCGCGATACCGGGGTTTCCCGCGGGCAGCGGATCAGCGCCAACGGTCATCACCGCGCCCACTCCGGCCGGCCAGACCTCTTCGCCGGGCGCTTGACCCAGGAGCCCGGCATGTCCCTCACCGACAGCTTCGCGATCCTGGGGCAACAGTTCCAGCAGGCCCTTCTCAGCATCTATCAGCCGCAGGTCGGCGGCCAGACCAGCCTGGTCTTCGTCCCTGGCGGCGTGCCGGTCGCAACGTCCGACGGGCTCACCGAGCCAGGCCCCAGCGGGCAGCTCATGGTGAACCCAGCCCAGCTGACCAGCTGGCTGGAGACGGTCGTGGACTCACCACTCCAGGTCGATATCCCGGACGCCACGCTGCTGGGTTCAACGGTCACGCTGGTGTCGATGAGCGCGATTCTTCAGACCATCACCCAGTTCGCCGCGCCGTACGCCAATCCGGGAACTCCCGAGGCCACGCGAGTCGCGGAGGAAATCAGCTCAGCCGCGGCCAACGTCGGACCCGGAGTCCTGCCGATCTCGACGGTACCGTCGGACTGGCCCCTTCCAGGTTCGACCGACTGGAATACCTTCGACAGCCAGCAGGTCACTCAGACGGGAACCCAGCCGCAAGGCGGCGGGGCGCAGCCGCCGTCGACGCCCCCGCCCTATCCGAGGATCTGGCAACTGCGCGAACTGCCGCAACTCTCCGTGATGGCTCCGGCTGCCGCTCTGCCAGCAGCCGACCAGGCCAGGATTCCAGCAGCCGACCAGGCCAGGATTGACGTACCGGCACTGGATCTCCCGGCGGGTTCCGCGGTAGCGGTCGAGCCGGCCAATAGTGTCCAGGCCGGGCCGCCGTACCTGGCTGTAGCGCGCGCATTTTCATCGGGCCTGGTGTTCCGGCCGCCGGTCGCCACGTCCGAGACGGTATCGGTCACGATGTCGGTGGAGCACACTGTGGCCACGGTGAACCGCTCCCCGTGGTGGCAGGGCAGCCTCATCGCCGATCCCGGCTGGTACGTTCCCGGCATCGAGCGCGGCTGGTATGTGGGCGAGCCCGCCGATCCGGTCAACCAGCCGTACGCTTTGCCAGTCGCGATCGTGCTGGCCAGGAACTTGTCGATCTCCGGCACGTGGAGCAGCGACGATGCCGCCAGCCTGGTCAGCAGCGGCGTCACATTCGGGCCGTTCGGGCTGGGCACGGCGGAAATAACGTCGACAAGCCAGGTGACCACCATCTCCGTGCCAGGGGTTTCGCTGATCGCGATGTTTTGCGAGCCGCTGCCAGTGCTGCCCCCCAACGACCCGCCGTCGGCGACTGGGACCGTCCCAGCCGACGGCCAGGGGACGGCGGCCTCGCCCGGCGCGAGCACGGGCGGCACGGCGGCTGGGCAGCCAGCGGCCAATGGTGCGCCGGCCACCGTGAGCACGCAGGCGCCGCCGCCAGTCCCAGCACCAGGCCCGGCATCAGGCGCGACCAGTGTGCCGTCAGCGTCGGGGTCGGCACTGGGTACCGGGCAGAGCGCAACCGGGGGTAGCTGAGGTGCTAGCCGACGAAGTTAGCGACGGATCATACAAGGGGATCTCATGTACCAAGGCGTTAAGAATGTGTTCAGCTCGTTCACCGGCCCGCTCGAGGGCCGTGTGTACTGGATGTACGTCGACGTGAAAGGGCTGGTGACAACCGGGGTCGGCAATTTGATCGACCCGGTCAGCCTCGCGATTGTGCTGCCTTTCCAGCACGCTGCTACCGGCGCTGCCGCGACGCAGGCCGAGATCACCGCGGCATGGACAGACTTGAAGAACAACGGCGTCACGTTGGGGCAAGCAGGATACCAGGCCTGCGCGTCACGGAACGACCTGCGGCTCTCTGACCCAGCGATCGACACTCTGGTGAGCTCGAAGCTTGCCAGCAATGAGGCCACCTTCCTCCGGTCGTTCCCCAACTTCGAGTCCTGGCCGGCTGACGCGCAGCTCGCCGGGATGAGCATGTGCTGGGCACTCGGCCCGGCCTTCGCCTCGCAATGGCCGCAGCTCTCGGCGGCGCTCAATGCCCAGAATTGGACTGCGGCCGCGGCCAACTGCAACATTTCCACCGCGGGAAACCCCGGCGTCGCCCCACGCAATACTGCCGACGTAGCGCTGTTCAACAATGCGGCCGCGGTGGTGAAGAATGGCGCTGATCCGTCAATGGTCTATTACCCGGGAACCGTTCCCGCCGGCGGGAACGGTACGGCGACGCCGGGCTCGACTGGCGCCGGGACCACTGGCGCCACTTCATCGACCCCGGGCACATCGGAGTCATCCGGCGCCAGCCCGGGGCCTGCCAGCCCGGGGGCGGGAAGTTCCGGCGCCTCGAACACGGCCACCGGCTCGGCCGACGCCAGCGACACGGGATCCGCCGACGCCAGTGACAGCGACCTTGCGAGCGCTGGCAGCATCGGCCCGTAACCCTGACCCCTCGTTAATACTGGCGCGCGGACCGATGCTGAGCCGTCCGCAACCTAGCGGACACAGGCGTATTTCCCCTAACGTCTTGCACGTGCTTAAGCGCTGGGCGGCCTGGCCGCGGGGCATCCGTTGGTTGGCGGGCGTGCTCGCCGTTGCCGTGCTGGCAGTCGTCATCGCCTGGTGATGTTTGTGCCAGCTGCAGATTGGCTCGCCGCCCACGACGTCGGTCACGTCACGGGAGTGCTACAGGAGACGGCGCGTGACGACGCGCGAGGTCGGCTGCTGACACTTAGCGCGGGGCTTTTCGCCGCCGGGGCGCTGATCTTCACTGCCCTGAACTTCAACCTGTTGCAGCGTAACTCGGAACGGGCCGATCAATGGCAGCGGCGTACTTATGAACTGACCGAGCAAGGGCAGGTGACCGATCGCTATACCAAGGCGATCGAACAGCTTGGCTCCACCACAGTCGATGTGACCATCGGCGGCATCTACTCTTTGGAGCGCATCGCCCGCGACTCTCCCAGTGACCACCCCACCGTGATGGAGGTCCTGACCGCGTACATCCGCGAGCACTCCGACGAGCCACTGCACCAGCCGGCGTAAAGGGGCGGGCAAGCCTGAACGTGTTACGCGACCCGACATCCAAGCCGCAGTCACCGTCCTTGGGCGGCGGGACGCTGCACACGACCTTCGGCGGATTAACCTCCGCGGCGTTCATCTCCCTCACGCCGATCTTTACCAAGCGCACCTCGCCGGCGCGGACCTCACCAGCGCGGACCTCACCGGCGCGGATTTCACCCACGCGAACCTCGCTCCCGCGGACCTCACCCGCGTGGGCCCCGCTCCCGCGGACCTCACCCTCGCGAAAGCCACCCCGGCGAAGCTCGCCCACGCGAACCGAATGTATGACCGAGTCATGTCCGATCGCGAGCGGGTCACTGAGATCGCGCACCGCCATCTGCCGTCCTGGGACGGTCACGGGCCATTGTCGTTTGTCGCTGCGGTCGACTGCGCCGCGCTAGCGGCGGTACCGCTGGACATCAGGCTCCCGGCTGCCGGGACGCTGATGTTCTTCTACTTCGACGGCCAGTACGACAATGGCGAGACGACCGTCGGTTACTGGGATCCGCGCACCTCTGCCGGTGCCCGCACGCTGTACGTGGATCCTGGCGAGCCTGCGCGGCCCCGAGCATGTCCGGACGGCATCGCGCCCTACAAGCGGGTAGAACTCGCCGTCCAGCCTGTCGTGACGTTTCCTGGATTTGAGCATCCGGATCTGCAGGCGGCCTTCAAGGCACCCGGCGGGAACCTGCGCGCATTCCTCAGCCATCCCGTTAACGATGACGCGTTCGTCGAGGCTCTCGCCGGGCGCACGGCCGAGCCTCGCCATCGGGTCGGCGGTTACGCGGATCCGGTTCAGGGCCCAGTGGAATGGGAGGTAGCCATAGCCGCTCTAGGCAACCCGGACCCGCGTGATCTCCAGGTAGCGGCAGAGCAGGCACGGTGGACGCTGCTGGCCCAGATCGATACCGACGGCCGCGCTGGCATGATGTGGGGCGACTACGGTGCCCTGTACTGGCTAGCGCGGCGTGCGGACCTCGCCGCTGGCCGGTTCACGGATACGTCCTTCACCTGGCAATGCTCATAGCGCGGGAAGCGGGCGCCGCTAGCCTGGGGCATGATCACTTGCGTGGTTGAGTACGTCATCGTTCCCGAGAAGATCGACGCCTTCGAACGCTTCGGCCGCCGGTGGATGGAGCTGGTCGATTCCCATGGCGGCACGCACCACGGCTACTTCCTGCCGTCCGAAGGGGCCAGCGATAAGGCCCTGGCGTTGTTCAGCTTCCCCAGCCTCGCTGCCTACGAGCAGTACCGTGCCCTCTTCGGCACCGACCCGGACTTCATCGAAGCGGACCGCATCAGGGACCACAGCGGCTGCGTGCTCCGTTACGAACGGACCTTCATGCGGCCGTTGCTGCCCGGGCCTGCGGCAGGGTAAGCAGCCCACGCGGCGGTTCGCGCATCGATGGATTATGTAGAACGGTCAACGATCGCACATCCGGGCGTACCGCCTCGCGGTTGTGCGCTACTCAAAGACAATCGAAAAAAGGTTCGGCACATCCTCGAACAAAAACCCGAAAGATGGTATTCTTGTTCCCAAGCCCTCTTCCCCCTTTCTTCCGAACGAGAGGTGGTGCATGTCCTCCCCCACGTTCCCCGACCCCGACCCGGACGCCCCCGAGCCAGCCAGCTCCGGGCCATCGGGCTCCGGGCCGTCGGGCTCCGGCTCCGGGCCAGCCGACCCGCGGTCACGGCCGGTCCCGGCGGGCGGGGACGACGGCGTCCCCGAACCCCCGTGGTCCGGGGACGAGGAAGAGGACAGCGCGGGCTACCTCGCGGAGCTGATGGCCGCCGCCGTCGCGGGGGAGGAGCTGACCGCCGCCGATATCGGCGGGGCGGGGTTCGGGCAGGACGGCACCGCGCACCAGATGCAGCCCGGCCCGGTCCTGGCCACGCTCGTGCACGCCGCCACTACCGATGAGAAGATCCTGGCCACGCTGTCTGATGATGACCTGGCCGGGGTCATTGTGGCGGTCCGGCGGATCGGGTCGTTCGCGGCCTGGGCCGAGCTGACCGCGATCCGGGAGTACGCCACCCGCCCCGATCCCTGCCGCGCCGCCCGCGGTACCGCTCCCGATCCCGCCTCCGGCGGCCGCGGCCGTACCCGCGGGGTGGATGCGCGTGATCCGAACGCGGCGGTGGCGGGGCTGCCGGGCGCGCCGAAGGTGCGGGAGTTCGCGGCCGACGAGCTAGCCCCCGATCTGCATCTGAGCTGGCAGACCGCGGCCGACCAGATCGCCTACGCGTGCAGTGTGGCGGCCCGGCTGCCGGTCACCTTCGCGGCGCTGAGGGCCGGGCAGATCCACCCCGTGCACCTGCGCATCGCCGACGACGAGACCGCCTACCTAGACGAGAAGTATCTCGCTGAGGCGGATGCGAAGATCGCGGCGGCGGCGCAGTCCAAGACGTGGGGGGAACTGCGGTACTACGCGCACCGCCTGGTCCTCAAGCTCGACCCGGACTCCGCCTTGCGGC
>PMST01000615.1 GCA_003168295.1 Actinomycetota bacterium | reverse complement strand
GCGCACGGTGACGGGCGCGTGGTGGTGGAGCCAAGGGTGCACCTGGTCCCGGACAACGACGGCGCCGGTCACTTCAACGTGCTCCGCGGTCACCTGTCGGTGCCCGGGGTGAGCGGCATCAAGGTGGTGGGCGACTTCGTGGCCAACTACGCCGCCGGACTGCCCAGCGAGCTCGGGCTGCTGACGCTGTACGACCCGCGGACGGGCGTGCCGCTGTCGATCATGGATGCCACCTTGATCACCGCGTGCCGGACCGGCGCCATGACCGCGGTGGGGGCGCGCTACCTGGCCCGGCCAGACGCCCGGATACTCGGCCACGTCGGCGCCCGCGGTACCGCGTTCTGGAACGTGGTGCTGCTGGACGAGCTGTTCGACTTCGACGAGATCCGGATCACCAGCCGGCGGGCTGAGTCCCGGGAGGCCTTCGCGCACCAGCTGGCCGCGGTCACCGACACCCCCGTCCGGGTGACCGCCTCCGCCGAGGAGGTCTTCGAGGGCGCCGACATCCTGGTCGAGGCGTCCAGGCTGACCAATCCCGAGCCGCTGCTGCGCACCGCCTGGGTCAAGCCCGGCGCCTTCGTCGTCCCCTACGGCACGATCAGCGCCGTAGAGCTCGATCTGCTCGACGTGATGGACAAGGTGGTGGTAGACGACTGGCGGGAGGCGCAGTCGGGACGGTTCGGCGCGCTGCGCCGTCACGTGGACACCGGCCGGCTGTCAGCCGCGTCGCTGCACGCCGAGCTGGGCCAGATCGTGACCGGCGCGCGGCCCGGCCGGGAACGCGACGACGAGCGGATCTTGTTCTGGCACCGCGGCCTGGCCATCCTCGACATCGCGGTGGGCCTGGCTATCTTGCGCCGGGCCGAGCAGCTGGACGCCGGCACGATGCTCCGCTACCGCGCGTGACACTCGCCGGTGAGATCACCGAGGCAGGTCAGCCGGACCTCGGGCTGATCCGGGCGGTGGCCGACGGGCAGGGCGTCCGGATCGGGCCGGAGCTGCTGGCCACGGTGCGGCGCCAGCGCGCCCAGGCCACCCGGGCGCTGGCCGACGGGCGGCTGGTGTACGGCGTGAACACCGGAATGGGCGCGCTGTCCTCGGTGCGCCTGACCGACCAGCAGCAGCGTTCGCACCAACGCAACCTGCTGCTGGCCCGGGCGACGGGCGGTCCGCCGTGGCTGACGGCGCCCGAGGCCCGGGCGGTCCTCGCGGTCCGGCTGCTGACGTTCTTGTCCGGCGACGCCGCAGTGTCGGGCGAGCTGTGCCAGCGACTGGCCGAGTTCCTGAATCGCGGCCTCGTGCCAGCCGTGCCCCGCACCGGCGCCGGGTCGGCGGGCGAGATCATGCAACTGGCCCACGCGTTCGGACCCCTGGCCGGCATCGGTCAGGTCCTCGGCCCAGACGGAACCCCGGTCCCCGCAAGTCAGGCGCTGCGCGAGGCCGGGCTCGGCGAGTTCACGCTGGGCCCGAAGGAGGGCATCGCGCTGATCCAGGGCGTGCCCGGAGCGACCGGCCTGTCCGCGCTCCGGCTCGGCGAGGCGGCCGCGCTCACCTCCCTCATGGAAGGGGCTGCGGCGCTGTCCATCATCGCGGTCCGCGCGTCGCGCGATCCCTACCGCGCGGCCTGCGCCCGCGGTGACGACCTCCTCGCTACGGTCCTCGGCCGGCTCCGCGCGGCTATCGGCGACGACCCGTCGCCACGGTCGTTGCAGGCGCCGGTGTCGTTCCGGGTGGCCGGCCCGGTGCTCACCCAGGTCGTTCGGGCGGCCGACCTGCTGGAGGCGGCGGTGCGGCGCGCCCTGACCGGGGTCACCGACTCCCCCGCGTTCCTGGACGGGCAGTTCACCGGGACCGCCGGGTTCCACGGCATCGACCTGGCCGCGCACTGCGACCAGCTCACCGCGGCGTTCTGCCATGCGGCCGAGGTGGCGGCGGCCCGGGTCCACCGGATGCTGGATCCCGCGGTCACCGGACTGCCCGCGCAGCTGGCCCGGGAGCCCGGCCCGCAGGCCGGCCTGACCCCGGTCCACAAGCGGGCCGCCGGGGAGGTCCACGCCATGCGGCGCCTGGCCACCGCGACCCCGGTCGGCCTGATCGAGACCTCCGGCGGCCAGGAGGACGTGCAGTCGTTCGCCTGGGAAGCCGTCGACAAGCTGGCCGCCGCGCTGCGCCACGCCCGCGCGGTCACGGCCTGCGAGCTACTGGCCGGCTACCAGGCGGCGGCGCTGTCCGGGATTTCCGGACGCCCGCCGACCGACCCGGTCCGGACGCTGCTGGACTGGCTGGCGGGCATCGTCGCCCCGATCGATGACGACCGGCCGTTCGGCGAGGACCTGCAGCACCTCATCGAGGCGCCCTGGCCCCGGCGTGACATGCTTTCCCTAGCGATACCCGGAGGTGGTAATCCATGACGGGCGAGACGATCCGCGACCTGCTCAGCCCTCTCATCGGTAAGCGTGGCTCGATTTTCATGGTGGTCAGCAGGACCGGCCCGATCGGATTCGCCACGGCTGACAATAAGAAACTGACCGGCGTCGAGATCCGTCCGGACGGCCTGGTCCGCCTTGAGCGCGAGAGCGGATGGGCCGTGATCGATCCGAGCGACGTCATGGCGGTGGTGTGGAACGGCGATACGGAAAGCTCGCCGGGGCAGTTCCTCTGAGGCCTGGACGACCTTCACCTGGCCGTGGCCGCGGAATAAATCGGACGGCGGCGGGTAGCTGACGGCCATGGCAAGAACGAGAAGGGTAGGCGGGTACGCCGTCCCGGGCATCATCATGTTCTTCATCTGGTTGGTGGTCGTCATTTTGGCCATCATCCTGCTCGCGTTCATCGTCCACTGGGCCGGCGGCGGACAACTCGACCTGAGGCTCGGGCACTTCATCCTTGACGTCGGCTTCACCTGATCGGCACCAGCCCCCACTATCGCGCATACGGCACTTATCCCATCCAACGGCTTGGCCTGCGGAGACGTGGTTCTCCGCGGCCGAGCCCTAGCGCGGTGCCAGGCCAGTGGTGCCGAGCTAGGTCCGGCACGGGACAGGCCGTAAGGTGTAGCAGAACGCGAGGAGGGGACGACGAATGGCCGCTATCGGAGAACCCGCCCAGTATTTGCGGTGGAGCAAGGACGTGGCCGACCACGACTACGCCGCAGCCTCCAGCTACCTCAGTATCCGCTACGGGGAGAGCCGGGCCGAGGAGATGTCGGCGAAGCTGAAGAAGGTCCCGGTCATCCAACGCCGCGCCAACGATATCTTGCGGGCTACCAAGCGCGACCCGCTGTCGCTGTCGGACCCGGGCGTGCTGAGAGACCTGCAGAAGGTGCTGGCCGGGGAGAAGCTGTCCCCGGTGCTCATCGCGGACGGGGATATCGCGGACGGCTACCACCGTGTCTCCCTCGCCTACGCGCTGGACCCTTACGCGGACGTGCCGCTCAAGCTCGGCTAGAGGAACTGGGCGCCTGCCTGGCTCAGTCCGGCGGGCCGGCGAGCAGGTCAGCGGGAGCTCCGCCTTCGGCCGATCGCCGCGATCACGACCAAGCCGAGTGCGACGGCCCGGGTGGCGGAACCAGGACGGCGGTTCGGGGATGACGGCCCGGAATGCACTGCCGACGGCGCTCCCGGGTAGCCGCCGGAGGTGGCGGCCGGCGGTGTTCCATGCTCACCTCCGCCGAGCATCTGGCGCCCTTGCAGCGCGTACAGCAGGGCGAAGGAGGGGACGACCAGGATGACAGCTGCGATGGCCACGACGACCAGGGCCACGAACGTCGCCTCCGTAGCGCCGGCATTGGTCAGCGTCACCTCGGTACGAGGCAGCACCACCGGGTACTGGGCCACGCCCCAGCCCCAGATGACCGCGGCGACGCCAAGCGCGGCGACGGCCCGTATGCTTCGTACGGCCGGCGATGACCGATATGGCCCCGAAGATCCCGCTGACCGCGATGGGCACCCCGCTCCACCAGTGCGCCCAGCCGGGCAGTCGCCGCCAGCCCCACAGGTAGATCCCGGCGAAGATCGCCTCCAGGAAGAAGAACAAGCCCTCCACGCCGAACGGCACTCCCAGCACCGACCCGTACTGGCGCATCAGCCCCGGCCACAGCAGGCCCATCTCAAACGACAGCACCGTGCCTGTGACCGCGCCGACCGCGACCAGCACGCCCATGACCTGCGACCAGCGCCGGGCCAGCCGCATCGCGGTCTGGTTTCCCCGCCGGAGCCCGATGAACTCGGCCAGCAGCACGATCGACGGAAGGGCGATGCCGAAACAGGCCAAGATGATATGAAAGCCCAGCGTGGTCGCCATTTGCGCCCGCGCAGGGACGTCCTGCGCGCCCCCTTGAGCAGCTGCGAGCAGCACCATTCCGCTTGCGTGCATCGGACTCACCTCGCCTCGCTGACAGCGTGATCGACATCGTTTCACCCTCATGGGGACAGTGCCGCTTCCGACCCACGTGCCCAGCCAGCGCCACGCTGAGGCGTGGATCGTAGCTAGTGCAGCGCCTTTGGCCAGGAACGGAAGTAATGGAGATTGGCGATGGAATCGCGAGGATTCCGAAGCGCGCCATCGTCAGCGCCACTGACGGCAGCCGCGATCTCGTGATCTCTTTAGTGTTGCCGCGTCCACGGCCGGCCGGCTGAGATAGGACCATGCCAGAAAAGACGACGATCACGCGTTCGCTTCTGAGGCTCGGCCGGCTGCAGCTGGATTCCACGCTCCGCGCCCTGCAGCCAGGTTCAGCCGCATCCGGCTTGGTTGTGACCGCCACGGTCGCGGTGCCAGATACGTCGGCTGACCGCTCCCATGCGTGGGATGTGGCCTGGGCCGATGCCGCCCGCGAGGCCGGCCAGCTGGGTGCCGATCAGGGCACCGCCCAGGCGCTGGCCGTCGGCGCCGGTCAACCCGTGGCAGGCGGCACCCGAGTCGTGGTCGCGGCGCACGGAGAGGTTTTGCTCGCCCGGTGGCTCCCGTCCGGGGCCGGCGCGAGTTCGGTGCGGGTAGGCCCGCTGCCGCACCTGCAGGAGGTGGCAGCGGCCGCGGCGCGTCGGCCTGCCTACGTGGTCGTGCTGGCAGACCGTGAGGGCACCGACATTATCGCGCACGCCAGTGGTGACCAGCTGCCTGCCGAGCGGTTTCCCGTCGGCCGGCGCCCCGGCGCGCAGACCGATCCTCATCCGGACAGGCCGCCCGGGCAGCACCACGGCGAGCGGCACGTGACCGACAGCGAGCCGGAAAGCGGTGGACAGCCGAACGCCGAGTTCATCGCCGGGCGGGTGTCACAGGCCGCGGATCGCGTGGGTGCGCACATTGTCCTCGGCGCAGGTGATCAGCATATTCTCGACGCTGTCGCCGGTCACCTGCCGTACTCGATCGGGCCGGTCACCACCATCGCAGGAGGCCGCGAGGCCGATGGCCTCGACGATCATCTCAGCGCCGCGATCGACGCCGCCCTCGACGAGATCACCGCCGCGGCCATAAGCGCGGTCGAGGATCTGGTGGCCTCGCGCGCTGAGGGGCGCTCTGAGGGGTCGGTCCCTGCCGCGGTTCGTGGCATCGAGGCCGTCGCGGATCAGCTGGCCGAGCAGCAGGTCGCGGCACTGCTGGTGGCGGCAGACGTGGCCCGGGGCGCCAACCCCGGCTTGAGCTACCGGATTGGGAGCCGTCCGACCGAGTTCCTCGTGGGCGAGTCCGACACAGGCACCGAGGTGCCGCTGGAGGACGGCCTGATCTGGGCCGCCCTCCAGCAGGACGCGATCATCGTGCAGTTGCCGGAACGCACCGGCCCGCTGGCCGGCGAGCCAGCAGCCGCGCTGCTCCGCCGCGGGTCTGCCTCGTAAGCGGCGGCCGTCACCTGTGGACCCTGCAGGCGTGCACGTTCATGGGCCGGGGCAACAGACGGCAGCGGTACCGACGTAGTTAGGATCGTCGGTGTCCGGGAAGCGCGGCGCCCACGGCGTGAGAGTGCGCATCCAACCCCGTACGGAGGTCCCTACCATGTCAACGGAAAAGCAAAAAGAGGCGGCACGACGCAACATCGAGAAGGCTCGTGAGGTCCAGAGCGAGCGGGCTCACGGAGAAGATATCCCGCGCAGTTCGGAGGGCATAAGCACCGCAGAAAAGGATCGCCTGGCTGACGCGGAGTTCGCCTTCCCCACCGAACGCAAGGAACCTCTCAGCGATGCGGCGCGCGTGCGGAACGCGATTGCGCGGTTCGACCAGGTCGAAGGGGTTACCGACGAGGAGCGGGACCGAGCCTGGGAGCGGATCCGGGCAGCAGCCAGCAAGTACGGCGTCCACATCTCGGAGAATGACTGGCGCGACCTGTTCGCGGGGAGAAAAGAAAAGAAGCAATGAGGTTAGCGGTCAGGGCGCGTGGCCTGCGGATCCGGTTCACCCGCGATTAGCCGGGCCAGCTAGCGGCTTGGCTGACGAAGCGGTCCCTGTCCACGATCACCCGCTCCAGCGTGCCTGCACCGACAACCGTGTCGTGGTCATCTGGTGCTCCCGGGAGCCGCTTGTACCAGGCCGTGAACCCGAACACTAGCCGCCGTCCGTCCACCTCGGTGAGCTCGGCCTCGACCACGACCTCCGCCCCCAGCGGGCTGGGCCGCTTGTGCTCCAGGACAGCGGACGTGCCGACCGAGGTCTGGCCTGGTTCCAGGGCGGGCCCGACCGACGCCGCCGCTGCCGCCTCGGCCAGCGCGAGCAGCCGCGGCGTGGCAAGCACGGGTACGTCGCCGCTGCCCATCGCCACCGCCGTATCGGTGCCTGCGACGACAATCCGCACCACTGACCTCAACCCCGGTGCCAGCGCCATCCCCGTAGCCTAGCGGCTCGCTAGGTTGGGCCGCGGACGCTACGCCTGGGGCCGGGGCAGGCCCGGGCCGGGCTCGCCGGCCGGCCGCAGCACCGTGCGGCCCAGCCGGTGGGTGGCGAGCAGGGCCAGTTCGATCTGCAGGCGGTCCGGCCCGATCGGACGCCGCAGGGCCTCCTCGGCCTTGCGCACCCGGTACTGCACCGTGTTCTTGTGCAGGATGAGACGTTCGGCTGTCGTTTTGTAGCTGCCGTTCTCCTGCAGGAAAACCCGCAGCGTGTCACGCAGCCGGGCATTGTGCTCGTCGTCATCGGCCAGCGCCCCCAGCGTCTCGGTGACCCAGGCCTGCAGCAACTCGATCGAGCCTGACATCAGGGCCAGCGGCGCGACCCCGCCGAAGCTGGTCACGAACGCCCCTGGCGGTCCGGCAGCCAGCGCGACCGCCTGGGCGCCCAGCGCCTGCTGATGGGTGCGCCGGAAACCCGGCAGTCCCAGCGCGGGCTCACCGAAAGCGAACCGGATCCCGTCGGCGGCGCCGGTGCCCTTGACGCCGAGCTCCGGCCACGCGATATCGTGCCGGGCGCCGAGGGGCAGCCAGGCCCACGCGGAGAGTTCGTCCTGCGGGATGAAAATCGGCCGCCCTTCGCAGTGGGCTTCGGCCGCTACCTCAGCAGTCACATGTTCCAGGCGGCCGAGCGCATCACCGCCTCCGGACGCCTCGGTGATCCAGGTCACCACGCCGAGGTGGTGCTGCCTGAGCCGGTAGCCGAGCATGGCCTCGGACGAGCTCACGTCCACCTGCTCGCCTCTGAGCAGGGCGCGGACGCGCGCCGCGCGGGCCGCGCTCTGGTTCCTGAGCCAGTTCTCCTTCTCCGATTCATAGGCGGACACGAGCTCTTCTGACACCTGGTCGATGTAGGAAGCCAGGACCCGGGCGATACGCAGCCCGGCGGCGCTGACGATAGCGGCGTTGTCGGTCTGCCGTCCGAGTTCCTGCAGGCACCAGTCCTCGAACCGGGCTGACCCGATGCGGTAGGCGCGCAGCAGCGCGGCGAGGGGGATGCCGCGCTGCGCCAGCCGGCGGGCGTATTCCTCTGCCGCTGTCGGGGCCCGCACCTTCTCCAAGTCGATGCCGTGCTGCAGGACGTGCAGCACGGTGGTCACGTTTTCCGCGACGCTGGATTCCAGTAGCGTCAGCACGCGTTCGTCGCCACGCAACTGCGGTATCTCCCGGACGATCAGGCCGTAAATGTCCGCGGACATCTCGGCGGCCCGCGGATCAAGCGCGGCGCAGACCGCGGCGGCGCTCTCGGCCGCGGACGGGCTCGACCTATCCATCGACGGATAGTACGTCACCACCGGCGCCGTGGATAGTACTTGGAACCGGTCACGCCAGGGCTCGGACCTGCTTCATGACGGCTTCGGGCTCAGCCCCGGCCGGGACGGGGGCGAGCACCAGGCCGGCCTCCGCCGGCGGGGTCGCGCCGTCCCAGAAGTCCGGGCCTGCCACCATGCCCCAGCGACCGGATGGCTCGTCCGGCCCGGCCGGCGGGTCCGAGCCGAGCCAGACGGCGACACCGGGAACGGGACCGTGCGGCCAGGCCACGGCGGCATCGGTCCGGATGAGCACCGGCCACTCGTAGTGACCGGCGACGTTGAGCACTGGGCGGTAGGCCTCGGGGTCGATCAGCTGGCCGGCCGGGACCCGGCCCTCGTCGAGGAGCAGTCCGTCGACGCCGGTGCCGGCGAAGATCCGCAGGAAGTCGGCAGTGTAGATGGCGGCGGTCTCCGCCTGGCCCGCGTCCGGGGGCTCCGGATCCGGGCCGCCCGGCTGAGCCTGCCGCGCGGCCGCCACCAGCCACCGGCCGGGCGTGGGCACGCTCAGCACCAGCGGCACGGGCCCGCTGGTGGCGGCCAGCACCCGTACCGCCTCGGCCGCGGTGCCGCGGGCCTGCTCGTCGGCAAGCAGCGTCCGCAGCGCATAGCCAGGTCGGCTGCGTGCCGCCATCGCGGCGCGGAGCTGCTGGTCGGCGGCGGCACGCTGGGCGAGCATGTCTGCGACGTCGACCAGGATCGCGTCGGAGTGGAACATTCCGCCGATCTTGGCGAAGAACGAGCTCAGCTCGGCCGGCGAAGGCCACGGCACGTCGCCGCCGCTGAGCAGCCGGGCCCGGCCGTAGGTCGCCGCGTCGAACCAGACGGGACGGGCGCGTCCCGACGGCGGTGCGTCCAGGCTGGCTAGGAGGCCGTTCATGAACCCTCGAGCTCGCTCAGGCGCGTCTCCAGCTCGGCGATCCGGGCCTGTTGCGCGGCCAGGGCGACGACGTTGGGGTCGGGCAGGAAGATCTGCGGGAGCTGGTCCGCCGGCGCCGCCACCCGCACCGGCCCGTGCGTGGCCCAGGCGGTGGCATGGATGATGCTGTTGTCTTCGCCCCATGAACCGTAGTAGGGCAGGTGCGCCGGCGGTTCCGGGGTCGCCCAGGCCTCGACGAATTCGGTGTAGGGCGTGCCCCTGCGCAGCCGGGCCTGGCGTTCCGCGGCGCGGGCGGCTTCGGTCCCGGTGGTGTCCACCGCCAGCGTGGCGGGGTCATGGATGACGAAGTAGATCTCGCGAGCGGCCTCGCTGGACAGGTAGCCCGCCTCGACGTCGGCCATGACCGCCTCCGGGTCGCGTTCGAGTACGTCGCCGTAGCCTCCGCCGGTGCCCTGGCAGATCATGTACAGCTCGCCCTCGTCGGCGAGCTCGAAGCCCATGCCCATGTGGTGGGTGGAGTAGCGGGCGCCGGGGAACGGCCGGGAGTTCATCAGCGTCTCGTAGTCGAACGACCAGGTCTGCGGCGCTTCCTTCATCTGCTCGAAGACGTTGACGCCCTTGATCTTGGCCAGCGGGTAGGCGGGGCATCCGTACCCGCCGAACAGGCCGGGGATGGCCGGGAACTTCGAGCCGCTGGACACCGTGGCGAATCCCCACAGCGGGGTGCCCCGGGCCGCGACCGCGATTTCGTAGCCCATGCCGCCGCGGTACCTGCCGAAGCCCTGCGCGTCGCGCTTGATCTTCTTGGAGATGAGCTGGATGAACGGCACGTCGTCCTCGATGATCTCCTGCTCGCCGAGGTCGGCCATGGCGGCGAAGAACGGCGCCATCGAGTGCTCGCCGTCACGGTGCGCGCGGGCTCCGCCGCCCATGCCGTTCAGGTCGGCGCAGACGTTGCCGACGAACTCGCCGTGCTGGGTGACCCCGCCGAACAGGAACGTGTTGATCTGGTTGAACCAGGGCGCGATCACCGATCCGTACTTCTCCGGGCAGGAATACTGCACCTTGGCGAACAGCGTCTGGACCACCCCGAAGGTCTTGAAGGCTCCCTGCAGGCTCTGGCCCAGCGGCGCGTCCAGGCCGGGGTTGACGCAGCTGCCCTCGTCGGTCAGCACCTCCATCGGGTTCATCACGCTGACCCCCCGGGGCAGATCCGGCCAGAAGAACCCGAGGACCGCCTGGCCCAGGCCGCACTTGGCGGTGCCGAGGGTCGCGTTGAACGCACGGTTGAGGAACTGCGGCGCGGCCCCTCGCCAGTCGATGGTCAGCTCGTCGCCCTTCACCGTGATGGCGCACGGGTACTTCAGCAGGACGTTCTCGCGCAGTGTCGAGTCGGAAAAGAAATTCACCCGGAACGTGCCGTCTGGCAGCGCAGCGATACGCCGCCGCGCCTCGGCCTCGATGTCCTCAAGCGACTTGCGCAGCGAGGAAATGAACGCGTCCCGGCCGACCTCGTCGACCAGGGCGACCAGCCGGTCCTTGATCCGCTGCGCCGCGTAGAGCTTGACCTTCAGGTCCTGGTACTGCAGCTTCGGCTCGCGCACCGAGTTCTGCAGGAAGGTCAGCAGGTCACGCCGGATCCGGCCGCGCTCGACGATCTTGAACGGGCTCATCCGGATGCCGTCGTCGTAGGCGGACTCGGAGCTCGACGGCATCCCGCCGGGCTCCTTGGCGCCGTTCTCCCCCTCGTGGATGATCGTCGCGACCCAGGCGATCAGCTCGCCCGCATAGAACACCGGCAGGATCATGCTCTGGTCGGTGTTGTGGATGTTGCCGTAGCGGGCGTCGTTGTGGATGAACGCGTCGCCGTCGTGCACCCCGACGCTCGGGTCGCCGACCCAGTACTTGTTGATGAACCGCACCGGATAGTGCAGCACCGAGGCGAACGCCAGCACCCCGCCGGTGCTGATGTGGATCAGGTCGCCCGACGCCGAGTAGACGGCGCTGGTGAGGTCGCCCCATTTCGCTCCGGGAGCGGCGCCGGTCTGCTCCATCATCTCGAACGCCTCGTCCAGGCCGGCCACGATCCGCTTGCGCACCCGGTCCAGGTCGTTCGGGTCGATCGGGCCGGACAGCAGCCGGTCCTCCTCCGCGGTCCTGCGGGCCATCCGGTGGTCGTTCATGATCTGCGGGTCGGGTCCCAGGAACAGGGTCGTCTCGGCGAGGAACGCGTCGAGGAATTCCTGATCCTCGGGGGTGAACTGGGCAGCGTCGGCGTCAGTCATCGCCGGTCCTCCTTTTCTGGCGAGTTCGCCAGGAACCAGATGGCGCCGTGCGCGCCGGTCTCGATCCGCCAGCCGGGTTCGACCAGGTACGTGGTGGTGGGCGTGGTGACGACGGCCGGGCCGGGTACGGTCAGCCCCGGCTCGAGCGCGGTCTCGTCGAAGACGGCGGTCTGCGTCGGCCCTTCGGTGCGGGGGAAGAAGCAGTGCCGCGACCCCGCCGGACGGGCGGCCGTGGCCGGGCCGTCCGGCGGGGTCGCGTCGAATTCGATCGTCTCGCCCCGGACGAAGGACGCGACCCGCAGCGCGGTGACCCGGATCCCGGCCTCCGGGGACTGGCTGCCCTGGCCGAACCGGCGACCGTAGTCGTCGGAGAACAACCGCATCAGGTCCACGACATCGCGGACCGAATCCAGGCGGGTCTTGCGGGCGACGACGGCCATCGTCACCAGCTGGTTCCCGTACCGCATGTCCAGCTCGAGCCGGTGCCGGACCGCGTCGGCCGGCAGCCCCTGCCGCTGCAGGTCGGCGCGGCCCTTGGCTTCGAGCTCGGCCGCGATCGCGTTGAAGCGCCCGAAGTCGGTGAATATCGCCTGGCTGGTGGCGTCGAACAGGACCAGAGGGACCGAGCGCTCGTGGATGTGCAGCTGCGGCATGTTGCCGGCGCCGAGAGCGGAGAACACCGAGCTGTACGGCGGCGCGAGGATCTTGTTCATGCCGAGGTGGGCGGCGATCCCGCAGCAGTGCAGCGGGCCGTTGCCGCCGTAGGCCAGCATGGTGAACTCGGCCGGGAGGTAACCGCGGATCCGGAGTTCCTTGGCCAGCCCGTTGGCCATCTGCTCGTCCACCTCGGCCTTGATCAGCCGGGCGACCTCGACGGGCTCCAGATCCAGGTGGTCGCCGAACTCCTCGTCGATGGCGAACTCGGCTCGCTGGCGGTTCAGCTTGATCTGGCCGCCNNACCTTGACCGACTGGTGCAGCCGGTCGTAGCTGGCGATGGACCCGCCCCCGGCCCCCAGGGTGACCAGGTGGATCATGGGCACGCTGACCAGCCACCGGTCGATGACCGGCATGAAGTCGTAGTGCTTCACGCCGTCGGCCGGGACCAGGCCGATGTCGAAGCTGGTGCCGCCCATGTCGGTGGCGACCACGTTGCCCAGGCCCGCTTGCGCGGCCAGGTGCTCGCTTGCCGAAATGCCGGCCACCGGGCCCGAGTGGATGGTCTGCAGCGCGTCGGTCGAGTTCAGCTGGGCCATGCCGCCCGAATTGTGGATGATCAGCATCGGCCGGTGGTAGCCGTGCTCGCGCAGGTTCTGCTCCAGATCCGACAGCGCGTGGTACATGGTGGCGTGCAGGTAGCCGTCCACGATGGCCGAGGTGGCGCGTACGTACTCACCCTTGCGGCCGGACAGCTGGTGGCTGAGCAGCATCGGGATCGCGCCCAGCTGGTGGGCCGGGTACTCGGACAGGAACACCTCCTGTACCCGCAGTTCGTGCGCCGGGTTCTCGATCGCGTTGGTGAGGCAGACGACCAGCGCCTCGGCGCCGGCGTCGATGAGTTCGCGCAGTGCCCGCCGGACGTCTTCGGCTTCGAGCTCCATCAGGACGGTGCCGCGGTAGTCGACGCGTTCGGCGACCGAGCGGATCAGCGTCTGCGGGACCAGCGGGTCCGGCCGGGTGCCGCTGGACATGTCGTTCCTGGCCAGTTCGTCCAGGCCTTCCCCGTAACCGCGGCCGCGGGACAGCGGGATCGTCGCCTCGAACCCGGCGGTCACGACGACGCCGACCTGCGGGCCCCGGCGCTCGATCAGCGCGTTCGTGCCCAAGGTGGTGGCGTAGCGGACCGAGTCGACCTCCCCCAGCACGCCGTCTCGCGGCAAGTCCAAAGTCGCGCAGGCGTGATCCAGCGCCTCGTTGAAGCCCTGGGACAGGTTGTGGTGGGTGGTCAGCGCTTTGGCCTGGATGTAACGCCCGTCCCAGGCCACGAAGCAGTCGGTGAACGTGCCGCCGATGTCCACGGAGATCCGTTTCACGACGAGCGCCCTCCTCCGTCAACGCGCAGCGGCTCGGCGGCGACGTCCCGCCCGAGCGGGATGACCGTGCCGGCCGGGCGCGCGGCCCACTGCGCCTTGAGCGCGTCGACATCGATCTGCATGTCGTAGACCGGCGGATGGCCGGGCGGCAGGTACTCGGCCTCGATCTGGGTACCGCAGCCCGGGCAGTAGTACTCCAGGATCCGGCACCAGGCCGGGTCGGGAGCGAAGGTGAACTCATAGCGGCCGGGGTCGATGAGCGGGCGGTGGATCTCGACCGGATCGCGGTCGTAGACCAGCGTGCCTTCCTTGTAGTTCCCGCGGGCCGGGCCGAGGTCGCGGGCGCACCGCCGGCACCGCCACCGCTCGGTCTCCAGGTCGATCTCCAGGTACTCGGTCATCGGGATGCGCATCGACGTGGTCATCGTCCGTCCCTGTCGGTAAGCCGCAGGTCACCCGCGGCGGTGGTGTCGAACTGCCAGCCCTCGGGAACAGTCATGGTGAAGAACGGGCCTTCGATCACAGCTGGCCCGGACCCGCGCGCGCCCGGGCGCTGGCTCGCCAGCGCGTACACGGGCGTCTCCGCCTGCCCGTCGCGGCCATCGCGGAGCAGCCTCGTCCCCTCGGCCTGCGCCGGGGATGCCCCGACGTCGCCGCCCGCGCCCAGCGCGACATGCGGGAGCGGCGCCAGCAGCGTCAGCTCCAGGGACGCCCGGTCTCCCGGGGTCAGGTAGGTCGTGGCATCGTGCAGGTCGTCGAGCTCGATGACCCGTTCGTCATCCTGGTGCCCGACCGTCAGCCTGAACCGGGCAGTGCACGCGCTCGCATCCACACCCTCGGCAAACATGTCCCTGGCCCCGAGCTCGAGCAGCCGGCCGGCGACATCGGAGATCGTGGCGTCGTCTGTGGCCGGAAGGGGCTGCTCGTAGCGCTGGCCCAGGTCGGAGAACCCGATGCCGAAGGCGCTGAACACCGCGGCCGTGCGGGGGATCAGCACGTGCCGCGCGCCGGCGCGGCGGGCCGCCCCGCAGACGGTCATCGGGCCGGCCCCGCCGAACGCGGCCAGCACGGTGTCGCCCGTGACGGTGGTGGCATCGGCCAGGGCGTCAGCGATCGCCGCGGCGTGCACGTCCTCCATCTGCCGCAGCGCCTCGTCCAGCGGTATCCCCAGCGGCCCGGCGATCTTGTCCTCGATCACCTTCGCGCCCCGGTCGGGGTACAGGGGCAGCGTGCCGCCGAGGTAGGTCACCGGGTCGAGCAGGCCGGCCAGCAGCAGCACGTCGGTGATCGTCGGCTGGTCGCCGCCGAGCCCGAAGCAGGCCGGCCCGGGTGCGGCGCCCACGCTGTCCGGTCCCACCCGGAGGTGGCCGTCGACGACGCGGAAGACCGAGCTGCCGCCCACGCCGTAGCTGGTGATGGCCGCCAGTTCCAGCGAACTCGGCGCGTGTTCGATCGTCCCGCGCCGCTCGACGCGGATGGCGCCGTCGCCGACCACGCCGATGTCGGTGGTCGTGCCACCCACGTCGAGCATGACCAGATGACGCAGGCCGTAATGGGCCGCCAGGGCGCGGGTGCCCTCCAGGCCGCCCCGCGGCCCGGAGCTGTAGGTCTTGAGCGCAGCGGACTTGGACACACGGGACGAAGCGCCGTCGTTGCGGAAGATCCGCAGCGGCTGACGGGCCCGGGCGTCTCGCAGCCGCCGGTCGGCGTTGAAAAGGAACCGCTCCATCGCCGGGTGCAGGAACGCGTTGAGCAGGCTCGACCAGGTGCGGCGGATGTCGTCGGAGTCCGCGATCAGCTCCCAGGAAAACAGCAGCGGGACCGCGCCGAGCAGATGACGGGGGTAGAGCCGCAGCAGCAATCCCTTCACCCGGGCCTCGTCCCCCGAACCGGCCGCGCCGCTCACCGCGATGACCAGGCGCCTGGCCCCGCGCGCGGACAGGTCGTTCACCCGCGCGAGCAGTTCGCGGCCCAGCGCCTCGTCGTCGGCGTCCAGGCTGATCTGGCCCCACCGATCGCCGACCAGCGCCGCCAGCAGATCCTCCTGGGCCTGGGTGGCCGCCAGGCCCTCGACCAGCGTCGGATCGGTGACCAGCAGGCCCAGCTGCGGTCCGGCCCGCTGCACCAGGGCGTTGGTGCCCTGGGTGGTGGAATACCGGATGCAGTCCGTGGACTGCAGCAGCGCCGCGAGCCGCGGTTCGGAGTAGGCAAGCTCGGAGACCTTGGTGAGGCCGTCGAACAGGCAGCGGCTCAGGTCATAGGGCGTGGTCAGGGTCTTGGTGTAGCGCACCTCGCCGTCCTCGACGAGGCAGAAGTCGGTCAGCGTGCCACCGTTGTCGATGTTTATCAGCCGTGTCATGAGGCGCATCCCCTCCGAGCTGTCGTGACCGCAGCGTAAGGACACCCGCGGCAGCTGGGCATTGTGGTGCGAGCACGACCTTCGGTGACGGGTTCGTGGCCCGCGCATGATGGCTGCGCCGCGGCTCGCCTCTAGCGTCGGGCTGAAAAACGGAAGGGGAATGCCGTGACAGCAGCAGAAATCCCTGACGAGCGGGCGCGGCGGGATCCCGGCGGGGCCTGCGTCGGCGATGAGCGCGGCCACCTCGGCAACGCCGGTTTCGCCGAGAAGGTCACCGCGATCGCGACCGTCTTCGCCGCCGCTGGCCTGCGCCCCGGCGGGGTGCTGGCCATCATGCTGCCGAACCGGGTCGAGCTCGTCACGAGCATGTTCGCCGCGTGGCGGCTCGGCGCCGCCGTCACGCCGGTCAACCCGGCCCTGACCGCGCAGGAGGCCCGCTACCAGATCGATGACGCGGGCGCCACGCTGGTCGTCGCCGACGAGGCGGCTGCGGCGATGCTGCCCGACGGCCCGTACCGGATCATCGGGCTGAACCAGGTGAGCGCCCCTCCCCCGCAGACGGCGCCACCCGGCCTGGTGACCGATCCGGGCGCGCTGGCCTTGCTGATTTACACCAGCGGGACGACGGGCCGCCCCAAGGGGGTCAGGCTGGACCACGCCAACGTCAGCGCGACCGCCGAGATCATCGTCAGGTGGTTCGAGATGACGGGTGATACGCGCTGCCTGCTGGTGCTGCCGCTGTTCCACGTGAACGGGATCATGGTCAGCGTGGTGTCCCCGTTGCTGGCCGGCGGCTCGACGTTCATCGCCGAGCGGTTCCACGCGGCCAGTTTCTGGGCGACGGTCGAACAGGTCAGGCCCAGCTTCTTCTCGGCGGTGCCCACCATCTACGCGCTGCTGGTGTCACAGCCGGGCGCGCGGCCGGACACCCGGAGCCTGCGCTTCGTCATCTGCGGCGCCGCGCCGATGCCGCGCCAGCTGATCGGCGAGTTCGAGGAACGGTTCGGCGTGCCGGTGGTAGAGGGTTACGGGTTGTCGGAGTGCACCGTCTGCTGCACTGCCAATCCGCTGAACGGCCTCCGCAAGGCGGGCAGCGTCGGACTGCCGATGCCCGGCATCGACGTCGGGGTGGTGGAGGCGGCTGACCGGTTGCTGCCTGCCGGGCAGGCGGGCGAGGTGGTCGTCCGCGGGCCGAATGTCATGCGCGGCTACCTGGGCAGGCCGGAGGAGTCGGCGCAGGTCCTGCGCGGCGGCTGGCTGCACACCGGTGATGTCGGCCGGTTCGACGACGACGGTTATCTGACCTTGGTCGACCGGGTTAAGGACCTGATCATCCGGGGTGGGGAGAACATCTACCCGAAGGAGATCGAGGACGTCCTCTATACCGTCCCGGCCGTGCTCGAGGCCGCGGTCGTCGGGCAGCCCGATCCGGTCTTCGGGGAGCAGCCGGTGGCCTTCGTCACGCTCCGGTCCGGCTTTGATGTGATGTCCGAGGACCTCATCGAGCACTGCCGCCGGTCCCTCGCACGCTACAAGGTGCCGCGTGCGGTGTACATCGAGGAGATGCTGCCGAAGAACGCCGTGGGGAAGATCGCCAAGCCGGAACTGCGCCAGCGGTTCTAGGACGCGAAGCGAGATGATCTGACCGGGCGGAGGTCAGCCCGCTTGCGGCGCCGCGGGCTTTTCTTTGCCTTTCCTTTTGCCGTCGGCATCCGGCCGCAGCCTGAGCCGGATATAGGCGATGGCGCCGGGGATGAGCGGCAGCCAAAAGTTCGCGATCCGGTAGCCGAGCACGGCCAGCACCGCCGTGGCCCGCGGCGTCCCGAAGCCGACGGTGATGGCCACCAGCGTGACCTCGATGACGCCCAGGCCGCCGGGCGTCAGCGGGATGGCACTGGCGATGTTCGCCGCCCCGTAGGCGACGGCCAGCGGTCCGAAGCCGGGCTGGTACCTGAGCGCGAGGAACACCAGATCGAGGGAGAGCAGGTCGAAGAGCAGGTCACCTGAGGCGAACCCAAAACTCCTCAGGAAGGCCCGTCCGGTCAGCGCGGACCGGGCCAGCGACGCGAGCCGACGGCTGGTCTCAGCCGCCTTCTCCGGGTCGATGCCCGGCCGGACGTGCTTGGCTACGCTCGCGGCCCAGCGCCCGGCCCGGCCGGCGACGGCGGGGTGGGCGCCGACGGCGAGCACTGCGGCCAGCGCCGCCACAACCAAGAAGATCACGACGCCCGCGATGATGAGATACTGGTGGGAGACGTGCCGCCCGGCGGTCGCCGCGAACCCGGTGCCGAACAGGACGATCAGGGCGATCGTGGACGTCAGGCTGGTCAGCGCGATCGCTTCGCCGGTGGTGGTCGCGGGGATGCCCTCGGACTCCAGCGTGCTCGCGTTGACCAGGGTGCCAGTAGCCGAACCGAACGGGGTGAGGTGACTGACGAAGAAGGTGGCCAGGATGACGTCCGCGGCCAGCCGGAACCGGATCCGCGCCCCGAGGGCGGCCAGAACCTGCCGGTAGAGCTGGGCATAGCAGCCGAGCGACAGCGCCTGCGCCACGATCGCCGCGGCCAGGAAGGCCGGGCGGGCGTGCCGCAGGCCCGCGGCGTCGCGCGTCAGCCCGCCCAGCCGCGGCAGCAAGCCGAACACGCCCGCGACCAGCGCCACGAACAGCACGCCGTTCGCGATCCAGCGCACGGATGGGTGCCGCCGGCCCCGGTGCGGCGCCCGGTCAGTCCGCGCGTCCGGCTGGCCGGCGCTCTGGTGAGCCGCCATGTCGCCCTTTCTTGTTATGTCCAGGAGACGCGACGGCCGCCGGTGCTGGCCAACATCTGCTGCCTATGGCTCCATAGCCGCCGGCTGGGGGCGCCAGGCGTCCGGGCGCGCGGGGGATGGTGACGGCGCGAGCAGGCCGAGGGCGCGGGCCTGCGCGACCGCTTCGGCGCGACCGTGCGCGCCGAGCTTGGTGAACAGGTGGCGTACGTGTGTCCGGACCGTGTGCACTGACAGGGACAGTTCGCGGGCGATCTCCGGCGTGGGCAGGTTGGTCGGCAGGTAACTCAGCACGCGGATCTCGCTCTTGCTAAGCGGATCTGCTAGGCGGAAGGAGCCTGCTGGCCGGGGCGGTCCTGGCCGNNGCGGTCCTGGCCGGGGCGGTCCCCCATGCGCCCCTAGCTTTGGCGCTGCGGGAAGCAGGCTACGGATCTTGGCCACCAGGGCTGTCTGTTCACTGCGATCCGGGGCATAGCGGTCGAACAGCTCCCGGGAGGGTGGATGGAAAAGGAAGGCCGTGAGCGCGCTATCGGGCTTGGCTATATCGAGCGCGCGCCGCATGGCGTCCCTGGCGGCGGCCGGGTCACCGAGTGCGTCTCGGGCGATTGCCTCCAGCAGGCAGGCGTGCGCTAGCCAGGTCGTCGGGGGGACGGGCGCGGCACCATCCAGGACCGGCGCGAGCGCGACGGTCGCCGCGTGCGGATCATCCTGGGCGAGCCGAAGCGCTGCTAGGGCCATGCGTATCTCGCCGCTGGCACGACCCTGCTCGCCGATTTCCGCGATGTCCTGCTCGGCACGCCCGGTTTCGCCCAGCCGTACCAGGGCGTGCAGCCGCAACGCGCGGGTCCGCATCAGCGGCCAGTCCGGTGCGTCTAGCAGCCTGGACAGCCGCTCGGTGGCCTGGAAGGTGGCCAGCACCTCCTGGTCGCGGCCGCGCGCCAGCTCCAGCAGCGCGCGGACATAGCGGATCGCAATCGCCGTTGTGAGCTCGGCTTCCGCCCGGAGGGTGCGCTCGGCGCGCCGCACCCAATCCACCGCCTCCTCAAGGCCCCGCCGCCAGATCAGCCCCGCCGCGAGCCCTATGTAAGCTATGCCGACGGCAGGCTCGTCGGTCCAGCCGTGCCGCCGGGCCAGTTCGATCGTCTGCCTGGCGCGCTCTTCTGCCAGCGCGTATGGCGATGACCGCACGCTGGCGATCGACGTGCGATGCGCGAGGCCGAGGAACTCCAGGTACGGCCGGCCGATCCGCCGCGCCAGCGTGATGCCGTGTTCCAGGTGCGGTTCCGCCTCGGCGAGGCGGCCACCCCAGTACTCGGTGATACCGAGGTTTATCAGCGCCAAAGCGCGCAGCTCCTGACTCAGGCCGAGCGGCGCCCTATCGAGAGCGTCGGCTACGACCCGCAGCCGCTGCGCCTCTTCGGCCGCCGCCGGAAGGTTCATCCGCTGCCGGGCCAGCAGCAGCCGAACCATGCTGAGCAGCACGTCCAGTTGGCCGCGCCGGTCAGGCGGCACCGACGCCGTCCGCCGTGCCGCGAGCCCAAGGAACCACTCTGCTTGCGCGAGTGATCCCGCCGCCAGCTCGTCCGCCGCGGCCAGCACCGCAAGCTCAGCGTCCGCCGCGCAGGCGTCGGCGGGGAATCTGCCCAGGAGCGCGTGCACGGTGGCCGCCTGCCCGTCCAGTTGCAGGCCGGGCCAGTGGTCGGCCAGCAGGCGGGCGGCCGCCGCCCAATCCTGCGCCGCCTGGGCGTGCCGGATCGCCTCCACCGGGTAGCCATAGTCGGTATACCACTGTGCCGCCGTATGGTGCAGCGCGGCGATCTCGCTCGGTGCGCTCCGGCGCAGCTCGAGCTGCAGCAGGTCCGCGAACAGCCGGTGGTAGCGGAACGAGGACCGCGCCACGTCCAGCGCGACCACGAACGCGTTCGCCTCCTCCAGCTCCTGCAAGACCCGCTCGCCACCCTGGTCTCCGGTCAGCAGATCGGCGAGCTCGCCATTGACCTGTTCCAGGATCGAGGTTCGCAGCAGCAGCC
>PMST01000542.1:5069-30539 GCA_003168295.1 Actinomycetota bacterium | reverse complement strand
GCCCTGCAGTTCGTGGACGACGCGGTGATCGACGAGGAGATCTTGATGGCCGAGCGGAACGCAGGGCTGCGCGCGGCCCTCGCCGAGCTCCCGCCTCGATGCAGGCAGTTGATGTCCATGCTCCTGCGTGATCCGCCCTGTTCATATTCGGAGATCAGCGCAACGCTGCAGATCGCGATGGGAAGCATTGGTCCGCAGCGAGCCCGTTGCCTGGAACGGCTGCGCCGGTCAGATACCCTCACCGCCCTCGGTGCGGACGAATTCGAAATCAATACTCCAGGAGGCGGGCCAGGTGCTTGACGGCTGGGACGACGAGCAGCTCCTAGCGGCCCTGGGCGAGGCGGTGAGGGCGCGCCAGGCGGTGCCCGACTCGTTCGTCGACACGGGCAAGAGCGCCTACGCCTGGCACAATATCGACGCCGAGCTGGCCCAGCTCACCTATGACTCCCAGCGTGACCGGCGCAGTGCCACGGTCACGCGGTCAGAGACGGCATCGATCCGGGCCCTTACCTTTACCTCGGCCCATCTCAGCCTGGAACTCGAGGTCACCGGGAGCTCCCTGCTCGGCCAGATCATCCCGCTGCGGTCCGGGACGCTCGAGATACAGACCAGGGCGGGCGCGACCACGACCACCCCCGTCGACGAGATCGGCTGTTTCGCCATCGATCCCATCCCGGACGGCCCGTTTCGGCTGCGCTGCCGCACGGCGGACGATACCGACGTGCTGACCGGATGGATCACCCTGTGAGCAGGGGACTTCAGGCCGCGCCCAGCGCCATCAGGGATACCGCGGTGGCCTGCCCGATCGGATCGTCGCCCAGCCCGCGCCGAACGCAACAGAGTGACTCGGCGAGAGTCTTACCCGATCGCAGGTAGCGGTGCAGATCCACCATTATCGGCACCACGGCTTGATCGTTGAGCTGGACGATGGCGGCGATGATCCCTGCCGTTCCGAGCGGCAGCAGACTGCTGACCAGGCCGAGCAGCTCGTTGGCTCCGGCCGGCGCCAGCACGCCAGAGTCACAGCTGGACAGCACCAGCCGGTAGGGCGCGCGGTGCAGCCGCTCGAAGTCGTAGACGGTCAGCGGCCCGTCGGACATGTGCAGCGAGGAGAACAGCGGACTCTCGGCGCGGAATGTCCCGTGCGCGGCAACATGCCCCAGCCACGCCCCATCCAGAGCATACAGCACCTCTTCGGCCGTGGCCTCGGCACCGGTGAGCACCGTGACATCGTCATAAAACGGCGCTATCAGGGGCACCTCGGCGCCTTCCGAGGCCAGGCCCGGCCCGCGGGCGAGGGTGACGTGACGCTGCCGCGGTGCGGGGGCAGCGTCTGCGCGCATCCAGGCGCCTGCCGACGGGACGACACTGACCACCCGGTCGCTGAGCGCGGGCAGAAGTGCCCACGGCATGGGATGGAGCGTGCCGGTCGGGACGATGACGATGGGCCCGTCGCCCAGGTGGCGGACGGCCGGGCCGAGAAGGGCCTGCTGCAGCCTGGGTCCCGCTGCGGCCAGGACGGGCAGGGCGCTCCCCGGATCGTCGTCCGGCCGGCTGCGGGCTAGGCGGCGCAGGGCAAAGCGGGCGAAGTCCCCGGCCCGGACAGCGTCGCTGACGCGGCCCGCCTCGAACTGCCTTACCCGGCCGTTCCCGCAGGTCAGGACGTACAGGCTGCCGTCGATGTCGACGATCTCGATCAAAACGGCGGGACCGAGGCGGTCAAGCAGGTCCGCAGGGCTGAACGGAGCCTGGCCCGGACTCCAGGCGCCCTGGGACCGCAGCGAGCCGGCCCGAACCTCCCGCTCCAGCCGCTGCTGTTCCCGCTGCAAAGACGGGCTCGGCCTACCCTGACTCCGCTCCTCCTCCAGTTTCCTGGTAACGGTGCGCAGCGCAGCCAGGCTGGCGTTAAGTTCCGCGTCAGCCAGCGGCCGCACGGTGGGGACGGCCAGGGCGGTGGCGCGCCAGCGCTCGCTCCAGGTCAGCAGGAGCCGCGGGCGGCCTGCTCGTGCGGCGTGGCGCTGCGCGAGCGCGGCCAGTTCGGCGCCGTGCACGGTGGCCTGCGCCCGGAGCTCGGAGGCGCCGAGGGTGAACCGGTGCTCGTCCAGGACGTCCAGCCCTCGACGGCAGGCGGCGAGCATCGGGCCCGGACGGTCCGCGGCCTGCGCCCGCAGCGCCTCACCGAGCCAGCCGCTGACCCGGGACAGGGCCGGACCGCGCCGCCTGGTCTGGGCCACGGCTCCCAGGTGACGTTCGGCGTCGTCGCGGCGGCCGAGTTCCAGCGCGACTCGCCCGGCCAGCAAGTGCGCCTGCGCCGCGTCGCTGGCGCCGAGGGCATCCAGCTGGACGGCCACCCGGTTCGCCTGGCGATGCAGCGCGGGCGACGCCGGACCGACCTTGTAGCGCGACTGGACGAGCACGCGCGCCGCATGAGCCTGCCACCAGGTACTGTGCTGCGACCGGAACAGGCGATACGCGTCCTGCGCCCAGTCCTGGGCAGCCTGCGGCTTTGCCGCGGCGAGCGCGCAGTTGGCCGCCACCAGCAGCAGTTCCGCCTTCTTGGTGGACCAACCACGGATCTGCTCCATCTCACTCACCGCGGCTTCTGCTTCGGCCAGCGCGTCGTTGACCAGTCCGGCCGCCATCAGGACGTCGAGGCGGTCGATGCGCAGCTGGGTGGTCGGCACCTTCAGCAGCCGGTAGCCGGGAATCGTCGCATCGAGAAAGGTCAGCGCGGCCGGGAGGTCTCCGGATGCGAAGGCGGCCACCGCACGATTGTGGACCGCGTAGATCGCTGACAGCTCCTGCCCGATGTCGGAGAATAGGCGTGCGGCGGAAACGAAATCGGCATCGGCCCGGCTGGTCGACCCCAGGTCCAGGTAGACCAGCCCGCGGTTGTTGAGCGCGCGGGCGGTCCAGAGCAGGTCACCGGCGCGCCGCAGCACCACGACCGCGTGCCGCAAGTCTTCCAGAGCCGCCGGATACCGGCCCAGGGCCCGGAGCACGACTCCGCGCCGGGCCAGCACCCGCGCCGCCAGGATACCGGTTGATCGCTGTACGGCCTGGTCGAAGGCGGCCAGGCCGACCGCCGTCCGGCCCGCGTAGACGAGCGCTACGCCCAGGCTGGCGAGTACATCGGCTTCGCGCTCGGCCGAACCGGTCCGGCGGGCCAGGCGCAGCGCCGCGCGCGACTCCCGAACCGCGGCCTCGGTATCGCCGAGGTCACGCAGGACGACCGACGCGGCCTGATGAGCCACCGAGGCATCATAGGGGCCGGGCCGTCCGGCCAGCACCGCCCGCGCCCGGACCAGCGCCTCCCTGGGACGGGACAAGGCCAGCGGAAGCAAGTCGTCTACTTCGCGCGAATCCGACACGGCCATGCGGGCCTCCCCACCACAAACCGATTTTAGGCGCGCGGTCTTTGTATTAAATCGCCGGGGCGACCGCTCCGTAAAGTGGATTTCCGCGGGGCTTTTTTCAGAACTCGCCGACCCGCAACCCATGGCCGCGGTTAGATCGGGCAACGGGCAAATATCTGGGAGGCGCAAGTGGCCTGGCATGACAATTTGGGACACCTAAAGGCCCGCCACGAGGCGGCCATCATCGTCCGCGAGTTCGCCGGGCGCAACATCGATATCGGCGGTGTTGCCACCGAGGGCGGCGGTGTCGCCTTCATGTACGCGGAGGGCCAGTTCCTGGCCCGCGAGCAGTACCTCGACGCCATACGGGAGGTACACGGGGATCGCGCCCGGACCGTGGTGGCCAGGCGAGTTATCGACGACGTCGTCCTAGTCAAGATCGAATTCCCAGCTGGAAATGGCGGCGAATCCGCTGAAAGTAGCGATTCGGCTTCTGAAAGTAACGGCAGAAATGCCGAAGGTAGCGCTAGTCCTCCTGAGAGTAATGGCGGGACAACTGAAGGTGAGCAATCTAAGTTGCTCCAATTTCTCGACGAAATCCACTCGGCCCACGGCCCGCGCATCGCGGCGCTTGATCACGTGGTGACCACCGCGGGGGGACAACCGACTGCCTGTCCGGCCACGGAGCCTCAAGAAGTCTACGACCCGAAGCCCTACCCGCCGGTCTGCCCGGGAAAGGGCGGCGACGGGGTGCGGATCTACGTCGCCGACACCGGAATCGTGCAAGACACCGTGGCCAAAAGCCCGTGGCTGACCGGCGTGGATGGCGACGACGACCCGTTCATCGCGGCAGACGGCACGATCTTGCACTATGGCGGCCATGGCACGTTCGTCGCGGGTGTCATCCGGTCGATGGCACCGGGCGCGGAAATCGTGGTTAAGAACGTCTTCGACACCGCGGGCAGCGCGCTGGAATCGGATTTCGTGCCGAAGCTCAGCGAGGGGTTCGCCTACGGCGCCGAGATCTTCCATGTCACGGTCGCGTCGCCGACCAGGGGCAATCTTCCGCTGATGGCCTTTGAAGCCTGGATGGAGCATCTGCGCCAGCACAAGGGTGTCGTGTGCGTCGTTCCGGCGGGAAACAACGACGAGCGGAAGCCGTGCTGGCCGGGCGCGTTCCCGGGAATCGTCTCGGTCGGAGCGCTCTCGACCGACTGGCGCAGCCGCGCGTACTTCAGCAATTACGGGGGCCCGGTCGACGTGTACGCGCCCGGCCAGAACCTCGTCAACGCCTTCGCCACTGGCCCGTACACCTGCGAGGTCGACCCCTTTAAGGGGGAGGTAAGACACTTCTCCGGCCTGGCGCAGTGGAGCGGAACTTCTTTCTCGACCCCGATCGTGACCGGACTTATCGCGGCCCGGATGGCCCGCACCGGTGAGAGCGGCCAGGAAGCGGCCGCAGCCCTGCTGGCGCAGGCACGAGCCCAGGCGGTTCCGGGTGTGGGTCCCGTCCTGGTCCCCGGCTGCGGCGATGACGACCAGATTTAGGTCCCGCAATTTTCGGATGATCCATGTATTAAACCGGCAAACTGCCACTCCGTAAGAGCATCCGAGTCCGCGGGCGTTCGGGGAACCCGCGGACTCGCGACCAATCGCCCGGAGCGGGAGCTAACTCTGAGGGGGGCTGGCTTCACCCGGGGTTACCACGAGGCGGTAGGGGCGTCAGTGTTCTGCGGGCTGGCGCCCGGGATCTGCTGGGCCCGCGCCTGGAGGATGAGCCGCTGGATCGTGAACGTGACCCCGAGGTACAGCAGCAGGGACGCCGTGCCCAGGCCGGACGAGCTCTTGCCGTCGACGAGAAAGTCGTAACCCAGGTGAACGCCCAGGGAGACGATCCACAGCACGGCGGTGAGCCAGTTGCCTGGCGCCAGGCCCGACCGCCGTCCACCCATACGTGCACCGTGACCGCGCGGATCGCCCCGAAGACCGCCGCGAGGACCAGGCTGCCTGCGAGCGCGATGATGACGCCCGTTCCGTGGTGGCCGTGCTGAAGGAACTGGACTAGTTCGACCACGCCGATGACCAGGAGAATCAGCGGCAGTCGCGCGTTGTCACGGACCGGCCGTTTTGCAGTTGCCGGTACAGGACGAGGGCCAGAACGGCCACGCCGATCAGGAGATCCACACCATCTGTTGCCGTCACAACGTCCAAAGCTAGCCCGCGACGGCCCGGCCGCCCAGTGTTTATCGTCCGGCTTGGCCGGTGACATCCGTCCAGGGTGACCTGTGACGGATGTCACGCAGGGCCGAAGGTCATGACATGGCTAGATATGGCTGCTGGCTGGCGGCGTGCGGATGACATGGCGCTTTCTGACCGCGGCAAGCCTGGCTGCCGACGGTGATGACCGCATCGTGCATGTCGGAGACCCGCGAGGACGGCCCTCAGACCACGGATACGCTACTGGCACGCACCCTGGCCAAACGCAGTCCCCCGGCCAAACCTCGATTTAGATCTCAGAATTTGGGGGCTTGTATTAAACCGGCAAGCTAGCGGAACTCCTCAGGGAGGTAACTGAAGCACCCGCTCGGTTCTCCCGGGAGGTAACTGAAGCACCCACTTCCATAGGGCTTCCCCTGGGGCTTGGGTAGTGTGGCCAGCACGGCGATACGGTCGATGCTGCTCTTCGGCAAGTCCGCCTGTCCGGCTTCGCTGCCCGCCAGGGACTTGCTTGAATCTGGCAAATTCATATCGTCTCCTTGATCGAATAGAGCGTCTCGGCCCCTAAGAAACTTAGGCGCACCATATGCCCGTCAGGGTGTCACCCGAAGCCAGACGCGCGCATCCCAAGAACTTCTAATCTTTGGCGGTGTGCTGCAGCACCCAGCACTTTCTCTGAGTCGCGCTAGGTGGGCACTGAGGCTTCCCGCGCAAGGTGATGGTCACTCTGAGTAGTCATGAGTAGGGCGTGCCCGGCTATTCCGCTCCGGCACCGACCCTGACGGTGACTCCGATGGTGCTGTTCCCGACGCTCACGCCAAATCGAGGGCTGGCTGAATTAGGAAGGTTCCAAGATCACTTGGAACATCACTCGGGCTGTTCAAAAATGCGCACCTTCACCCCATTGCACGCTAGGGGCGCTGCTCTATAAAGTTAGTAGGGTTCTGGATGAGCGGTAAGAATGAGCTAGGGTGACGGCGGGCAGACAGGCGGGGCAACTACTAGGTACGTGCTCCGGCAAGTCGTGAAGTGGGTGTTAGGAGAGATGCGGCCAAATGAGCAACAGGAAACTGGACATGTTACTGGGCGGCAGCTGGAAGTACTCTGCCTGCTGGCCATTGGTCTTACCAGTTCAGAGGCGGCTAAGCGCCTCGGCATCAGCGAGCACACTGTCATTCGTCATGTTACCAATATGGGGATGATCGTCGGCGCCGAGAATCGCCTTGAGCTGCTAGCTCTGGCCATCATCGGCGGTCTCATCGACTCCAGCCATTGGCCACCGAAGCCTACGGGTCAGCTTCGGCTCCAGATCTCTTAGTCAGGTTTCACGGACCGTAATTGGAGGCGGAGCCGTCAGATCCCTTTCTGCTGGGACGCGACATGCATCTGTTGGGCGGTGCGTGATGGTTCGCCATGTGGAGGTCATTGGTGAGGCTATGGAGGAACCATGCGTTCATGGTGTTCTGGTCGGCTCGCACAGTCTCATGGGCCGGCACCGGGATCACAACGGTTGTTTTGCCGGTACTCGTCTACAGGCTGACCCGCTCGCCCGCATGGGTTGCTTCGGTATACGCCATAGACGTCGCGCCGTACATTGCTTTCGGGATTTTTGCCGGTGCGGTGGCCGACCGCCTGAACCGGAAGAAGATCATGGTGGCATGCGACCTTACTGCCGCACTCCTCCTGGCTGCCGTTCCGGCTGCGGCAGCCCTTCATCTCCTGGTTCTGGCGCAGGTGTTCATCGTCGCACTCGGCATCGGGACGGTCTTCGTCTGGTTCGACGCCGCCAACTTCGGTGCGCTGCCCGCCCTAGTCGACCGTGCCCAGTTGCCCACAGCGGCTAGTCTAATCGGCTCTTCGAGCACTCTCGCGACGCTAATCGGACCGGCGCTCGGTGCGGCTTTGCTCACTGTCATGATAGCGCCGTATGCTCTCGGCTTCGACGCAGCGACCTATGTGATGTCGGCTCTATTGCTCGTGTCGATCAGGCAACCTTTCAGCCGCCTGCAGCAGAAGCGGGATGTGCGCAAGCACATCCGCACAGACATTGCCGAGGGCCTGGGGTTCCTGTGGCATCAGCCGGTGATCCGGACCATGACGTGTTCGGTGTTTTGTGCGTGCCTGAGCTGGGGCGGCACGTTCGGACTGCTCATGGTTTATGCAAATCATGCACTTCATATGACGCGGGTGGACGTTCGGCTCGGGTTCTTGTACAGTGCCGGAGAACTCGGCGGCCTGATCTCCGTCGCCGCAGTCCCCATACTGATCAAGCGCCTGGAAATCGGACGCCTGACCGCAGTATTCCTAGTTGCCAACGCTGCTGCGCTCGCATTCTTGAGTGTCGCACCGTCGTATGAGTGGGCTTTGCTGATCTTCTTTTTCTATGGGCTTGTCTACGTCATGGTAACCGTGACCGGCATCACCGTCAGGCAGCTGCTGACGCCGGACCATCTGCAGTCGCGTGTCAACGCCGCTGGCAGGATGATCGCAATGGGAGGGAATCCGGTGGGAGCGATATTGGGCGGTTTGCTCGCCGAGTTCCTCCCGATCCGGCTTACCTTCGGGTTGCTGACAATCAGCGCCGCGGTCGGTGCCGGACTAGCAGGATGGTCATGTCTTGGATCGGGCCCGCTTTCTGCGGTCTCGCTAGCGGCTCCGATCTCGCCGCCGTAGCTTCGTCAAGCTGGTGCTGCGGAGGCTGCCCACTCCTCCACCACCTGGCCCAGTACCGCAAGCGGCAGGGAGCCGTGGTCGAGGATGGCGGAGTGGAAGTCCCGGATGTCGTAGGCGGCTCCCAGCCGCGATCGGGCCTCGTCGCGCAGCCGCAGGATTTCGCGTTGGCCGACGAGATAACCCAGCGCCTGACCGGGTAGGGCGATGTAACGGTCTATCTCGGCATCGACGAAACCCTCGGGCATGGCCGAGTGCGCAAGCGCGAACTGCCGGGCCCGCGCCCGGCTCCAGCCGCGCGCGTGCAGGCCGGTATCGACGACAAGCCGGACAGCGCGCCAGGCGGCACAGCCCAGCATGCCGAGCCGCTGCATGTCGTCGGAGTACAGGCCGAACTCGTCCGCCAGCCGCTCAGCGTAAAGACCCCATCCCTCACTGTGCGGCACCACGTAGAACGCCGTCATCAGCAGCGGCAGATCCGGCAGGAGCTGCAGACGGGCGAGCTGCGCGTGGTGTCCTGGCACCCCTTCGTGGAATGCCGTGGCCTCCAGCGCCCAGCTCCCGGCCTGTCCGGGGTGGACATTGTTGAACAGGTACGCCCCGGGACGGGAGCCGTCGCGGGCGGGCGGCGCGTAGTAGGGCGGCGCGCCGAACTCGGCCATGTGCGGTGGCATTGGCTCGACCGTGCAGGGCGGCGGCAGCGGCGAGCGGAACATGTCCGGTAGCCGGTCCTGTGCGCGGGCGATCGCGGTGGCCGCACGAGTCATCGCATCAGCGTCGCCCGGGGCGGTCAGCGAGACATCCCCGCGGAACCGGGCCATGATGTCATTGACGTCGGGTGTGCCCATCGCGTGGCCGCCGAGCTCAGCGATGTGCTCCTCGATTTCTGCCAAGGCCGCCAGGCCCACCTGGTGGAGCTCGTCGGGGTCGAACGGAAGCGTCGTGCCGTTTCTGACGCAGCATGCGTACGCGGCCACGCCACCCGGCACATGCAGCAGGCCGGCCTGCTGCGGCGGCCGTGATCTGGGCAGTAGCTCAGCGAGCAGATCAGCGTAACGCCCGATGGCAGGGCGGACCTGATCCCGGACGACGCACTCGATATCGTTTCGCCACGCCGTCGCCCCGGCCCAGCCCTCGGGCGCCTGGTGAGAGAGCATCGGGTCCCGCGCCGGGTGTGACAGATGGTCATGTAGCTGCATGATGGCGTCGCTGACAAGCGGAGCGACGGGTAGCAGGCCGTCTCGCGCGGCGGTCCGCAGCCTCGCTGTGTACTGGTCGAGATAAGCCGGGATCCGCCTGCACCTGGTCAGGTAGGCAGTGGCGCTTTCCGCATCGGGCACGCGCGTGCGCGATGCGATCAGGAGCATCAGCGATGGGCCGCCGAGGGGGAAGGTCGTGACGCTGAACTCGTCGACTCGCGAGTCGGCTGCGGCCAACTCGCGGGCCGCCTTGTCGCGCACGGTCTCGAGCAGCATGCGATCGTGGAAATCCGCGCTGCCGACCTCGCACTGACCGGAGCGGACGATGATGTCGACAAGCCGGCGGCGCCACGCTTGCTGGTACTCCGGTGACAAGTCCGGTACCGCGTCGTCGTAACCGCTGATCGCCGTGAACGATGCCCAGAACGGGTCAGCGCGGAGCAGTACCTCGGTGAGCTCGTCGGCCAGCGTACTGATTGGTGGCGTCATGGCGCATTGCCCCTCGATAATCAATGGTGGCCGTCACGGCCGCACGTGTACTGATACTCGCGCCAAACGGCCACGCGGAAAGCCTCCTCGTCCGGGAATCCGCAGGACTGCGAATAAGCGGTGAGGTCATCGGGCACGGCGGTGCCGCGCCGGTCAGCGAAGTACCACCGGATAGCTGCCTGACCGGAACGGGTGATATCGGCAGGTGGCCTTGGCTGAGCGCTCGGCAGCCGGTCATAGCCCAGCTTGGCCTGGGCCTTGGTCACCAGTTGGGCATACTCCCCGCGCATGCGCAGGTCGCCGAGGAGGTCATCGAGCGCGTTCCGTTCAGCCTGGCCGCAGGCCCAGCGCACCTTCTCGCCAGCGGCGACGAGCCGGCTGAAGTCAGCTGCCGACAGGTCGTTGGCGGCCAGGAACTGGGTGAGGTCGGCGCCTTGTTCAAGTCCCATTGTCATCCTGAACTCAGCGATGGCGTCCTGCAGCCTCTCCCCGTCGATCGTCACGCCCTGGCGCGCGGCGAAGTCGGCGGCAAAGACCCGCAGCAGGCTGCGGCCGCGTGCCGCGTCGAAGGCGCCCGGGCCGAGCAGGCGGATGTCATCAAGGATGATTTTCAGTGCGGGCACGGAACCGGCCGGACTGTCACTGAGGATGGTGCCCGCGCGGTGCGTCGCCGCCTCCCACATCGCCGTGTTCGCCATGCTCCAGCCCACTTGCTGCGGCGCCGGGTCGGTGGCGAGGAAGCCGTGTATCTCGCGCAGCATGGCCATGGCATCGTCGGCCTGCTGGTCAATCCGCCCGGTCGGCAGCCACCGGCGCAGCGCGCCGAGCTCAGCCGCGTCAGCCCCCCCGGCCCCGCCCGCCCGGAGCAGGCCCGGCCAGTTCCGGTCACGGTAGAAGAGCGCCGTCGCGGTGACCGTGAGGATGTCGCGCGTGGCAGCGGAGACGATTCCCTGCTGCTCGGCCGCCCCGAGCGTCCGGCGGATGTTCACCATCGCCTCAGACAGGACCCCGTACCCGTCCTCGGCGGCGCCGTGCCTGACCGCGACCTCGTCGTCCCGCTCCAGCGTCCCGTCCCTGAAGGCCCGGTAGACCCAGCCGACGCCGTTCATCCCGAAGGTGTCAAGCTCGGCCGCGCGAAGCGCCCCCATGCTGGCGGCGCCGAACACGTGGACACCACGTTCCATGATCCACATGATTTCCTTGTGCCACACGGCGGGGACGCCATCGAAGTAGCCATCGATGATGCCGATGACCCGAGGGCGCCGCCACCACAGCCGGTAGACATCGCCGGCGGACACCGGCGGGAGGTAGACGGCATCGAGTTCGGCTCTCGCCTCCTTCTCGGCGAGGGTGGGCCCTACAAAAACATAAATCTCGTTCATTGGCCGGCGATCAGCTCCATAGCCCGCTGGCCGAGGCGGCATGACGGAACGGTCGTGGTCGGCCCTTCCAACCCCGGGACGATGACCCGGAAGACCGGGATGCCGAACTCCTCGCAGGTCAGATCTACGGCGATCACCTCGCTGATGCCCGCCGAGCGCAACGCGGTCAGCTCCCATGCGACATCTGCGTCAAGACTGTCGCCGTCGAACGCCGGAACGGCGGCGAAGTCACGAGCCGCCTCCCCGACAAGATCCGCCGCCTGCGCCGGCAACAGTTCCGGCTCCAGTTTCTGCGAGTAATCCCATCCCGCGGGATCATCACGGCCACCAGAGATAGACGCCAGCCGACTCTGGGCGGCTTCGGTGAGAGCACGCAGCAGCGCGATTTTCGGGTCGGCATGGCATCCCATGCCTTCGGCGCCATACGTCACCCGGCCCGGATGCCGACGCCCTTCGGCGATCACGCATGTGAAGGCGGGGATTCCGATATCAGTAGTGATGTCCCAGATCGCCACTGACATGTCCGCCCGGTCAAACCGGTCAAGCGCTTCACCGCAGCCAGGATCATCCACGCTCCGTGGGTCAATCCGGCGCAACGCCGTTTCCGCTAGCGCCCGCACGCGGTGCAAGGTGGCGGCGTCACGCTCGACCGTCTCGCAGATCGCGTGGCTTATAGCCTCAAGGTGGTGATTGCCGGAAGCCAGCCCATTGGAGGTGGCGACAAAAGCTCCTGTCCCGCTCGGCCTAGGCAGCGTATATGCGGTATGGACCATCTCGTACGGGACCCATCTCGGGGTTCCGGTGAGCAGTTCCTGCCCCTCGATCCACAAGATAGGGAGATCCGGATGGTACAGCGACTCTGTTGTCCTGGGCAGGAGGTCGACATCGACTAGGGAATGGCTGGACCGCAAGTCATTGAAGCTGCCCAGCACAAGTGGCCGGGTGATCCGCTCCGCCATGAAAGCCTCGATGCTCTCCATGACACCAGACGCCCTGGCGGCCGCCACATCGAGTCCCTTGCCCAGCGACACTGTCACCGCCCTTGAATTCGGCCGGCAAACGGTGACCACGGGAATGCCGATGACGTCCAGCCCGGTAATATCAGCCACCCGGGTAATCCCCATGATCGGGAAAAAACGCCGTACCGACTCAAGCGTCTCTTCGGGAGAGACGAGCCGATGGGTCCCGGCCCGATACTTCTTGGGCGCTTCCTTCTGACCAGGCGAGATATCCCGCCGGTCCGGGCGGATCATCTCAGTGAACGAAATCGGCGAGTTCCCGGGCAAGCGCGCTCCTCCGGTCACGAATACGTAGTGTAATTTCCCGAGGCAATTATCAGGTGTTACGGCTAGTAGCGGAAGCAAGGACCCATCTCGCCCGGGAGATAGCTGAAGCAGGGATGCATTTCTCCCTCCCTCGGGGGATTGCGCAGTGCGGTCTGCACAGTGATACGATCAATGCTGCTCTGTGGCACGTCGGCCCACCCATGTTCGCTACCTGAGGCCGATACGGTGGCGTCGCCGCTCGGACCCATGATCAAATTCATGCCGCCTCCTGACTGGGTAGAACTACTGTCTCTAGGAAACTTAGCGATGCACCATCGGATCTGCAATACTTTCAAGCGTAAAAACTCCGTTTCCTCGTGGCGTGCACGGCATGTTACGAATTCGATCTTGCAGTTGCTCTGAGTGGTACGGAACTGGCTGCTGGAGGCCTGAGGTGAAGCTCCGGCGGAACCCTGCATTCGTGGTGTTCTGGTCAGCTCGGACCTTGTCTTACCTCGGCACGGGAATCACGAATATCGTCCTGCCCGTGCTTGTCTACCAGCTGACCGGATCGCCCGCCGCCGTCGCTTTGGTGAACGGGATCGAGGCCGTGCCTTACCTTGCCCTCGGACTCCTTGCCGGCGCGCTGGCGGATCGCCTGAACCGGCGCACAATGATGGTGATTTGCGACGCTACCTGCGCATTGCTGCTCGCAGCCGTTCCCGCCGCTGCGGCCCTTCACCTGTTGGTGACCGCACAGGTGTTCATCATCGCGCTGGGTATTGCCACGGCGTTCGTGTGGTTCGACGCGGCCAACTTCGGTGCGCTGCCAGCCCTCGTTGACCGCGCACAGTTGCCCGCCGCGACAAGCCTCATCGCATCGACGGGTACCGTCGCGATGCTTGCCGGACCGACTCTCGGCGCCGCCGCAGTCAGCGTGATGGCACCGTCATCCGCGCTGAGCCTGGACGCGGCGACCTACGTCATGTCAGCGCTATTGCTCGCCTCCATCCGGCGGCCCTTCCGGCGACCGCAGCAGCAGCCAGGGCAACGCCAGCGTATCCGGACGGATATCGTCGAGGGCCTGCGGTTCCTTTGGCATCAGCCAGTCATCCGGACGATGACGTTCTCGGTCTGCTGTGTGTGCATAAGCTGGGGTGGCACATTCGGGCTGCTTGTGGTGTACGCGAATCGTGCCCTCCACATGGCTCACGTGGATGTGCGGCTCGGGTTGCTGTATAGCGCGGGGGAAGGCGGCGGCCTGGTCGCTGTGGCAGCGGTGCCCAGATTGATCAAGCGTCTCGCGATCGGACGCCTGACCACGGCCTTCCTTGTCGCCAACGCTGCTGCACTCGCCCTGCTGTCGATTGCACCGTCGTATCTGGTGGCCGTGCTGGTCTTCTCCTGCTACGAATTCACCTACGTCATGTTGAAAGTAACGGGCATCACCATCAGGCAGATGCTGACGCCTGATCATTTGCAGTCGCGCGTGAATACTGCGGGCAGGATGATCGCATATGGTGGCCAGCCGGTAGGGGCGCTGCTGGGCGGCTCGCTCGCAACCGTGTTGCCGATCCGGATTGCCTTCGGGTTGATGACCATCTTCGTCATCGCCGGCGCCGCGCTGGCCGGCTGGTCGTCCCGTGGATGGGGTTCACTTGCTGCACTCCCGGTATCAGGTGCGGCGACTGACTTACCCAGGGACTCCGCGCCGCTGGGCTATCCCTTGGAACTGACGGCGCGCTTGGCGGCGGTTTCGAGAGCGGCGGCCGACAGCCAGCCGTCGTGTGACCAGACGATCTGGCCGGACGCGGAGACCAGGACGAGCCAGGGCTGGTCCTGAACTTGGTAGCCATCCGCCACTCGTCCCGTGGTGTCGAGCGCGACGGGGTAATGCAGCGGCGTGCCTTTCAGGTAGGAACGGACGGTCTGGACCGAGGGCTCGACGACCGTTTCGTCCACCGCGGTCAGCTGCGGCAGGCCTTCGCGCCGAGCCGCGGCCACGTAGGCGTTCATGCTGATGAGCTCGGACTTCAGGTCATAGACCTCGGCCAGCCAGGTGGCGAAGAACATGACCAGGCGCGGCTGGCCAGGGCCCAGGGCGACGGTCCCGCCTCCGCTTGGCGCGGACGGCAGGGTGACATGGTCCGCGGGACCGGTGTCGGTGACGGTGGCCAGCGACTGCTGGCTGGCGACGCGCGGATGACCGGGCAGCAGGCTTGCGATCTCGTCCGCGAGCACCTCGGCGGACTGCCCGACGCTGGAGTAGGCCATCTGCGTCAGGTAGAGCTTGCGCTCCCGGCCTTGCTGGTCGATCACGAACAGGGCAGGGGTGTGGTCGATTTGCCCCTGCTCGATCTGAACGGCGACGTCGTAGGCGCCCCAGATGCTCTTCAGCTGCGGCAGCGGCCCGGTGAGGAAATCCCACTGGTTGACCATGCCGTGCGCTCGCGAGTAGGCGAGCACNNCCGAGCAGCTGCTTGGCCTCCAGCATGCTCTGCGTGGTCAGCGGGCAGACCGTGGTGCACTCGGAATCCTCGAACGACAGCATGACGACCTTGCCGCGGAACTGGCTCAGCGACATCGGCTGGCCGAACTGGTTCGTGAGCCGGAAGTCAGGCGCCGGGCGCGACCCGAGCGAGGAGCCGAGGTCCAGATTGGGGTTGTACATCCCAGCGGCGTTCGCGGCCGCGGTCGGCGAGCTCGCGGCCGTCCCGGAGCCTGAGCCGGAGCCTGAGCCGCAGCCGGCGGCTCCGGCCAGGACGCCCAGCACGGCCACGGCGCAAAGCGCGACCCGCGCGCGGAACCTGGTCATCGGGAAGAAAGCCTACTGCGGCTCGTCTCCGACGATAACGGCGCCTCCGTGGCCCCAGAACAGGTACCGGTACGTCAGGTTGATCAGCGCCGCCACGCGGTTGCGCCCGCCGAGCAGGTAAACCAGGTGCAGGGCGAACCAGGCGAGCCACGCGAGCGTGCCGCGCAGCCGCAGCCCGCCGGCCAGCTGGACCACGGCGGACCTGCGCCCGATCGTGGCCATCGTGCCCTTGTCGTGGTACTTGAACGGCTCGGTGGCCGTCTTGCGCTCGAGCCGGACGATCTGCGCGGCCGCGTGCCGCCCCATCTGCAGGGCGGGCTGGGCCAGCTGCGGCGTGGGGTCGTCGGGGTTGACCGCGATGTCCCCCACCGCGAAGATCCGGTCCTGGCCCTGCACCCGCAGGTCGGGCCCGACCACGATGCGCCCGTTCTTGCCCTGCGGCAGGCCCCAGCCCGCCGCGGCCTGGGACGCGGCCACGCCCGCCGCCCAGACGGTGATGTCGCTCGGCAGGTCCTCGCCGTCGACGAGCAGTACGCGTGAGTCAGTGACCTCGCCGATGGGCGTGTTCAGCCGCACGTCGACGTCGCGGTCCACCAGCTGCGCCTTGGCGTATTCGCGCAGCTTCTCATTGAACGGCCCGAGCAGCGCGGGCCCTGCCTCGACCAGCCGGACGTGCACCCGGGACGGGTCCACGTCGGGGAAGGTCGCGCCGAGCACGGTGGCGCGCAGCTCGGCCAGCGTGCCCGACAGCTCCACGCCGGTCGCCCCGCCGCCGACTACGGTGACGTTGAGATCGCCGCTGTCTACGCTCAGCCGCTCGAAGCCCGCCATGAGATGGTCGCGCAGCGCGATGGCATCGGTGCGGGTGTACAGGCCGAAGGTGTGCTCGGCCGCCCCCTTGATGCCGTAATACGAGGCCGACACGCCGGTGGCCACGATGAGGTAGTCATACTCAAGCTCGCGGCCGTTGCTGAGCTTGATGCTGCGGGACGTCGAGTCGATAGCGGCCAGCTCACCGCGGCGGAAGTTCGCGCCGTACCGCCGCACGAAGCCGCCCGCCGGGTAGGCCACGTCCCCTGGGTTGAGCCCCGCGGTGGCCACCTGGTAAAGCAGCGGCTGGAACGTGCTGTAAAGGTGTTCGTCCACCAAGGTCACCCGCAGGCCCGCGCGGGTGAGCCTGGAAATGCCGGATAGGCCGCCGAATCCCGCGCCGCAGATGACCACGTGCGGAGCGTCCGGATCAGTTTGCCGTTTTCTTGCGATCGTCCTCACCTCCGATCCCGACCGCGATGTCCATTTCCCCGCTCCGCTTCCGGTAGGTAGGTACCACGTTAATCTCCACCGCGTACAGAGCCGGGACCCGGGACCGGCCGTTCACAGGTTCAGCGCGACCAGTTCGGGATGCAGGCACCCTTGGGCGGCGCTGACCGCCGCGGACGGGCTGATGCTGGGGCTCGGCGTCGAAGAAGCAGACGCGGAGGTGCCCGGGGAGGCGGTCGTTGCGGTCAGGCCGGTCGAGGTCGCCGGGGGCGTGGCGGTCCCCGCGGGGGTCGGCTGGGTCGGGGAGCTTGGCGCTAGCTGTGTGCACGCCGCGATCACCACCAGGTTGCTGGCGGGGTCGGCGCTGCCGCCGACGCCGCTGAGGTCGACGAAATAGTGCGGCCATCCCAGCCCGGCGGAGGTGAGCGTGACTCGCTGGGCGGCGATATCGTAACCCCACGCGTCCCCGTTCGCGCCCTGGTCGAGCCCGAGCGCCACGCCGCCCCTGACCACGTAGACCCCGGCCGACCCGTCGACCGCGGAGCCTGAGGCGGTCGCCTTGATCCGGCCGGTCCACGGGTCGACGCCGATGAGGTTGGATCCCCTGGTGAGGTAGATCCGACCCTCCCCCGGGTCGGCACCCCCGGGCACCGCTCCGTGAATGATCCAGAGCTCATCTCCGGTCACGCCGTCGTACGCGGTAACCCCCGCCGCCGAAGAGAACAGCACCACACCGTCGAACGCGGCGCTGAGCGTACCAGCGAACGACAGGCTCTCCAGCGGCCGGACGAGGAGTTCCGCCCCGGTCGCCAGGTCGATCTGGCGCAACGCCGTGACCGGCGCCGACCCCACGTACCCGGCGGCCGAATCCGTTACGTACAGGGAGCCGCCGTCGGTCCGCCACGCCTGCGCGACCTGACCGGTGGGACGCCGCCAGCGGATGTGCCCGGTGGCGTTGTCGTAACTTGTCACCTCGGTCGTCCCGACGATGACGGTGTCCTGCGGGCTGCCCGCGACCGCCCCGCCGAACACGGCGGCGGGATACCGGCCCGTCTGGGCCCCGGCCGGGTCGGAGAGAACCACCTCGGTGCGCTCGAGGCCGCGGGCAGCACCGGAGGCCCGGTAGGAAACACCCGCGGTCACTTCGCCTGGCCAGGTCCGCACGGACACGATGTCCGCGCCGGCCGGAAAGCCGGTCAGCGTCACCCGCCACCGCAACGCGCCCGTCTTCGACGAGTACCCGGTCACCGTCAGCCCCGCGCCCACGGCGGCGACACCGTCGCCGACCGACAAGTAGGCCAATCCGGAGGCCGGCACCGTGCCGGTCAGCCCGGAAACCACGTCCCATGAGCCGGTCAAGGGCCTAGCCCAGGTGACCAGGCCCGGCACGGAACCAGGCCGGCAACCGGACCGGCACACCGAGGCGGGCGGCGCGCCGGCCGCGCTCAGGCTCGGATAAGGCACCAGAGCCACGCCCACCAGCACCAGGGCTAGCGCCCAGCGCCGCAGCCGCGGCGAAGAACCCGCCTTACCCAGCCGGACCCGGCCGAGGACCCCGCGCGCGGCATGGCGGCGCATCCGGCCGAGCAGCCTGTGCGTTGCTCCCCGGCGCGGTCGCTGGGAGACCCTACGTCTCGGCCGCTGCGTCACAACACCACCGTAGGAGAACTTCGGCCGTTAATTGCAGCTGATCGCCTCAAACGTGATCATGCGGCCCAGGCCGGCTGGCCGCGGAGGCTACCGCTAACGTGGGATCAATTCAGCTTACGAAGCCAGTCCGCCTCGACGAGGAGGTACATCATGACCGACCGTCCCCCGTTGCCGTATGACTTCTTGCCGCCCGTGCCGTCGTTCGAACTGCGCAGCGACGACGTAGCGCATGAGCAGATGTTGTCGGAAAACCACGTCTTTGACGGGTTCGGCATGACCGGGGCGAACATATCCCCGTCGCTATCGTGGTCTGGTTTCCCCGCAGAGACCAAAAGCTTCGCCGTCACCTTGTACGACCCGGACGCGCCGACCGGTTCCGGATTCTGGCACTGGGTCGTGCTCGGCATTCCTGCCTCGGTGACCGAACTGGAGACGGGCGCGGCCGGAACCGACGGCTCCGGCCTGCCCAAGGGGGCGTTCCACGTCCGCAACGACTACGGCGCCAAGGACTTTGGCGGCGCGGCGCCGCCGGCTGGTGACGAGCCGCACCGGTACGTGTTCGCGGTGCACGCGCTCGACGTGGAGTCCCTGGACGTCAACGACGAGATCTCGCCCGCCGTGGCGGGGTTCAACCTTCGCTTCCACACGATCGCCCGCGCCGTTCTGATTCCGGTTTACGGCCACTGATCACGAAGCACGCCGCAGCTCGCGGGGTCATAGCCGGGCAGGCTGGCGAGCTGGGCCAGCAGCCACGGCGAGGTGAGCACCTTCAGCAGCCCCTGAACCTCACGGGACGCGGCGTGCTTGGCGGGCAGCACCAGGTCGAACTGCTCGGAGGCGAGCGGGAGGAAGTCCAGCCCGTAGGCCAGCGCGGCGGGCTCGCTGGACACCCCCGCGTCGGCGAGACGGCCAGCGATGGCCGCCGCGACCTGCAGGTGCCCGGCGGCCTCGCTGTCGTACCCGGGGAGTTCGGCCGGGGTCAGGCGCAGGCGCGCGCACTCCCGGTCGAGCAGGGTGCGCGCCTGCGCGCCGACCTCGCGGTTCACCAGCCGCAGCCGCTGGCGGGCGACGTCGGCTAGGCCGCGGACACTCGCTCCGGGCCGCACCACCAGGCCTTCACGCCAGGCCGCGAACCCCACCACCTCGGCGCCGCCGGGAATTTCGGTCGCCTTACCGGCCTCGCGCTCGCCGCCGGGCCGGTGCACCCCCGCGGCGTGCACCAGCCCGGCGGCGGCCAGCCGCAGAGCTTCGCCGCTTCCGCACGGCCACCAGGCGAACGCGACAGGCGGGTCGAGCAGGGCGAGGGGCGTCTCGAGCAGCGGCAGCGCCGGATCGCAGCCCGCCACCACGAGCGTGGGCCGGGGCGGCCCGATCGGCCGCACCTCGATCGGGTCAAGGGGCCGGCTGGCCGGGTCAAGTCCGCAGCTCGCCGGCTTGGTGGCCGGTGCGGCGGCGGGCCGGCCCGGTGACGCGGCGACGACCAGGCCGCCAGCCGCGCCGAAGCCCACCCGGGCGGCCATGTCCGTGTGCAGCGGCAGGGCGACAAAGGTGTCGCCGACGGTCGCGAGCACGACGCGGGATCCCCCGCGGCTGGCCGCCGCCACCGGCCGGGCCAGCACCGGATCGGCGGGATCCCCCGGGCCGAACAGCTCTTCGACCGTCATGCCGAGCGCGCCGGCCAAGGCCAGGGCTACCCGGAGCGAAGGATCCGAATGCCCGGACTCGACCGCGGATATGGCCTGCCGGGTGACGCCGGCTACCCCCGCGAGCTGCTGCTGGGACAGGCCACGAGCCTGCCGGGCCAGCCGCAGCCGCGCCCCGTGCGCCTGGGTGACTTCCGTCGTGGCGCGACCTGTCTCGCCGTCGGCCTCCGGCATGCCCGACCTCCCGCTCCTGTGCCTGGTACCGAGCATGGCACAAACGCACCCTATGATCCGGGGGCATGAAGACGCAGATCATCGAGGTCCGTACCGGGAACTCCGAAAAGATCAGGGATATCACCCGTGACTGCGCGGAGTTCGCGGGCTCGGCGTCGGACGGCGGCGACGGGTTGCTGCACGTGTTCGTCCCGCACGCGACCGCGGGGATCGCGCTGATCGAACTGGGCGCGCGCAGCGACGAGGATCTCCTGGCCGCCCTCGCGGAACTGCTGCCTGCCGACGGCCGATGGCGGCACGCGCACGGATCCCGCGGGCACGGCCGGTCGCACGTCATGCCCGCCTTCGTGCCGCCGTACGCGACCGTCCCGGTGATCGGCGGCCGCCTGGCCCTGGGTACCTGGCAATCCATCGCCCTGGTCGACCTGAACGTGGACAACCCGGAGCGCTCGGTCCGGCTGTCGTTCCTCCGCTGATGCACGTCCTGGTCGAGGGCTCGGGCGGCAGCTCCGGCTGGCCGCAGCCGGGCTGCCGGTGCGCGTCCTGCCTGCGCTGCCGCGCTGACGGGAACGCACGGAAACCCTCGGCCATCGTCATCGATGGAGTGTTGAGACTAGGGGTCGGGGAGGAGCCAGGGGGGCCTGGGGTGCAGCGGGTGCCCGGCGGGTGGGAGGTTACGTCGCCGGACGGGGGGCGGCTGCTTTACCCGGCGGGGCCGGGAGCGGTGCCGGTACCGCCGGAAGGGGCGGCTCGCTACGACATCGCGTTCCTTGACATGCTGGGCGACCCGGCCCAGCTCGGGCGGCTCCGGGCGCGGGGGCTGGTCACAGCGGACACGCTCACCGCCGTGGCGTTCGCTGATCACCGGGTGAGCGGGGCCGCCGAGCTCGAGCGACGCTGCGGGTTCTGGCGGGTGAGGGTGCCGGCTGACGGGGAGGCAGTCACCACGCCCCGTTCGGCCCAAGGATCTCAAGGTCTGACGGGAAGCATGTCATGGGTGCCATGGCGGGTCCTGGTGATGGGCGGGGCGCGGTCGGGAAAGTCGGAACGGGCCGAACTGCGGCTGGCGGCCGAACCGGAGGTGACCTACGTGGCCACGGACCCGAGAACGCCGCGATGGCGGGACGGGGCGGGCGACCGCGACTGGGCGGCGCGGGTGGCGGCGCATCGGGCGCGGCGGCCGCCCTGGTGGCGGACGGTCGAGACCACCGACCTGGCCGGTGTGCTCGCGTCGGCGCGCGGGGCCGTGCTCATCGACGGGATCGGCACCTGGCTGACGGCGGTGCTGGACGAATGTGACGCATGGGGCGGGGAACGAGAGAAGTTGACAGGCCGGATTACCGAGCTCATCGAGGCGTGGCGGCAGGCCCGGGTCCTGGTGGTCGCGGTCAGCGACGAGGCGGGGATGGGGGTGATTCCGGCCACGTCGGCCGGGCGGGTGTTCCGGGACGAGCTCGGGCGGCTGAATCAGGCGCTGGCGGCCGAGTCGGAAGAGTCGGAGCTGGTCGTCGCCGGGCTAGCCCTACCTCTAAACGCCCCCTGAACGCCTGGCGACAGGACACCGCCAGGTAACAGTATGGTGACGATCGTGCTCTTACCGTGTGTTACACGGCCATACAGCTCCGATGTCTGCTCGGCTCGCTGGCCAGTCGAGGCTGCCGACGCTACCGTAGAAGCTTGCGGCCAGACAGCGATGGGGTGATGACAAGTATGGCGCGCGTGGTAGTCATTGGCGACCTGATGACGGACGCAGTCGCCCACGCGACGCTGCCGCTTGCCCGCGGCAGCGACACCCCCGCGAGTGTCACCATGCACGGCGGTGGTTCCGGGGCCAACATAGCGGCCTGGATGGCCGCCGACGGCGGCGACGTGGCGTTCGTGGGACGGCGCGGCGCGGACATCGCCGGGCGCAACCGCGACATGGAGCTCATGGGCTACGGTGTCGACGCCCGGCTGGTGATGGACCCGGAGCGGCCCACCGGCACCTGCGTGGTGATGGTCACGCACAAGGGCGAGCGGACCATGCTGTCGGACCCGGGCGCGAACGCGGCGCTGTCCCCCGACGACCTGCCGCACGACCTCTTCGTGCCCGGCGCCCACCTGCATGTCTCCGGCTACACGCTGCTGTCGGAGGGCTCCCGGGCGGCGGGCCTGGCCGCGATCGACTACGCGCGGCGGACCAACATGACCGCGTCCGTGGACGGGGCGTCCGCGGCGCCGCTCGAGCGCGCCGGAGCCGAGCCCTTTCTCGAGCTGTCCAACGGGGCCGTGCTGCTGTTCGTCAACGCCGCCCAGGCCAAGGTGCTCACCGGGCGCGATGACGCCGAGCAGGCCGCGCGCGTGCTGACGGCCTGGTACCCGCACGTCGCCGTCAAGCTCGGCGCCGAGGGCGCGCTGTTCTACGCCAACGGGCGGCCGCCGGTGCGGGTGCCCGCCCCGCCGGTCGACCGCGTGATCGACGGCACCGGGGCCGGCGACGCGTTCATCGCCGGCTTCCTGCCCTCCTGGCTGGACAAGAAGCCGCCGGGCGAGGCGCTGGCCGGCGGCTGCCGCCTGGCCGCGCACGCGCTGAACCTCATCGGCGCCCGCCCCGTGCTGTAGAGCCCTCGGTGGCAGAGTCCTCAGTTGTATACCCCTCGGTTGTAGAGCCCGGTGCGGTAGAGTCCCGTGCCGTGACGGGCGCGGGGTTTCTCGAGGACCTTTTCTCGCTGGCCGGGCGGGTGGCCGTGGTCACCGGCGGGAGTTCGGGGATCGGGGCCGGGATGAGCTCGGCGCTGGCCGGGGCCGGGGCCCGGGTGGTGCTGGTCGCGCGGGACCCCTCGCGGCTCGCTGCGGCGGTGGCCGGGCTGCGCGCGGACGGCGGCCAGGCCGCCTGGGTCGGCGCGGACCTGGCCGATCGTGCGTCGGTCGGGCGGGCCGCGGACGAGGCGGCCGCGGCGTTCGGGCCGCCGGACATCCTGGTGAACTGCGCGGGGATCAACCTGCGGCCGCCGCTCGCGGCGCTCACCGCGGCGGACTGGGACCTGACCATGGCGGTCAACCTGACCGCGCCGTTCCTGCTCGGGCAGCGGTTCGGGCCGGAGATGGCGGCGCGGGGCTGGGGCCGGATCATCAACGTGACCTCGCAGCAGGCTCAGAAGGCGTTCGCGAACAGCGGGGGCTACGGGGCGTCCAAGGGCGGCCTGGCCGCGCTGACCCGGTCCCAGTCCGAGGCGTGGGCGCCGTCCGGCGTGTGCTGCAACTCGGTCAGCCCGGGGTTCGTCCCGACCCGGCTGAACGCGGCGGTGGCGGATGACCCGGTCCGCAGCGGCGCGATGGCGGCGCGGACGATGACCGGACGCAACGGCTCGCCCGCCGACTTCGCCGGGATGACGGTCTTCCTGGCCTCCCGGGCCAGCGACTACGTGACCGGGCAGACGCTGTACGTGGACGGCGGCTTCTCGGTGACGTAACGCGGCCCGGGACTCGCAGGTCGGCATTACTCCCCCAGGGACGGGGACGGGTAGGTGGCCATGGTGCCGGGAATCAGCGTCACGCTGCCGGCCGTGGTGGGGTTCGGGCCCCAGACGTAACCCGGCATGCACTGCGGGGTCAGCTGGCCGTCGATGAGCGTGGAGAACCCCGGGTCGGCGGAGCCGGTCACCGCGCCGTCGACCACGACGGTGTAGGTGGCGGTGATCGGGGGGAGCAGGATCAGGTGCGGGGCGATCACGGCCAGGTTCGCGAGCGAGCTCGCCTTCCGCGGCGGCGGCACGGGCTGGCCGGGGCGCACGAGCACGGGGGTTTCCCAGTCCATGGCCAGGTTGGTGATGGTGAACTGCGCCGGGACCAGGAAGACAAACTGGGGTTCGGCGGCGCCCGGCTTGGACGGCTGGAGAACCGGTCCCTGGAACCGGCGCGGGGTGTACCACATCTGGCCGGTACCGTAGCCGAACCAGGTCAGGGAGTCGAAGCGCCCGGTCACTTCGAGCGTGACATCGGCCACGACGTTGACGCCGGGAGCGGTCTGGGTGGGCGCGACATAGTTCTCCGCCGCGTAGCTGAACATCTCGTCAAGGGCTGGACAGGACATGATGGCCTCCTGGGTCATAGGGAGGATTAGGGCATCCCCGTGCTAACCCGGAGGCGCGCAGGGTCGCCGGGATACACCGGCGCGGGGTCGGATTTGCCGGGCGTGCCTGGCCCCCTGGGCCCGGCGGACACGGCAGAATGTTCGGTATGGCAGCACGACGAGGCGGTACGGCGACGTCCACCCAAGAACCCGAGGACTTCGAAGAGAACATCATCGACATCGATGTCGCCGAGGAGATGCGCGGCAGCTTCCTCGAGTACGCCTACAGCGTCATCTACTCACGGGCGCTCCCGGACGCGCGCGACGGAATGAAGCCGGTACAGCGCAGGATCTTGTACCAGATGAACGAGATGGGCCTGCGCCCGGACCGGCCCCACGTCAAGTGCGCCCGGGTCGTCGGCGAGGTGATGGGCCGCCTGCACCCGCACGGCGACTCGGCGATCTACGACGCGCTGGCCCGGATGGCCCAGCCGTGGGCGATGCGGCTGCCGCTGGTGGACGGGCACGGGAACTTCGGCAGCACGGGCGGCGACGACGCCCCCGCGGCGATGCGCTACACCGAGGCCCGGCTGACCGCGGCCGCGATGGAGATGGTCGCCTCCATCGACGAGGACACCGTCGACTTCATCCCGAACTACGACGGCAGCGAGACCCAACCCGACGTGCTGCCCGCGGGGATCCCCAACCTGCTGGTGAACGGGGCGGCCGGCATCGCGGTCGGGATGGCCACCAACATGGCGCCGCACAACCTGGGCGAGGTCATCGCGGCGGCGCGTTTCTTGATTAAGAACCCGGACGCGTCGCTGGACGCCCTGATGCGCTTCGTCCCCGGGCCCGACCTGCCCACCGGCGGGCGCATCGTGGGGCTGGAGGGTATCAGGGAGGCCTACGAGACCGGCCGCGGCATCTTCCGCACCCGGGCGACGGCCACGATCGAGCAGATCACCCCACGGCGCACCGGCATCGTCGTCACCGAACTCCCCTACAGCATCGGCCCGGAAAAGGTCATGGCCCGGATCAAGGACCTGGTGCAGGCCAAGAAGCTGAACGGCATCGCCGACCTGAAGGACCTCACCGACCGCAAGCGGGGCCTGCAGCTGGTGATCGAGGTCCGCAGCGGCTTCAACCCCGAGGCCGTGCTGGCCGAGCTGTACCGGCTGACGCCGATGGAGGAGACCTTCGGCATCAACAACGTGGCCCTGGTCGACGGCCAGCCCC
>PMST01000542.1:0-5005 GCA_003168295.1 Actinomycetota bacterium | reverse complement strand
ATCCAGGCGCAGTACATCCTGGACACGCCGCTGCGCCGGCTGACTCGCTTCGACCGGCTGGAGCTCGAGCGGGAGCAGGACACGCTGCGGGCCGAGATCGCCGAGCTGACCGAGATCCTGGAGTCCGAGGCGCGGCTGCGCGCCGTGGTCAGTGATGAGATGGCGGAGGTGGCCAAGAAGTTCGGCACCCCGCGCCGGACCGTCCTGCTCGAAGGCGGCGGTGCGGCCGCGACCGCGGCGGTCCCGCTCGAGGTCACCGACGACCCGTGCGTGGTGCTGATGTCCGCCACGGGCCTGCTCGCCCGCATCGCGGTCAGCGATGCCGATGGGTCAGATCATCGTGCCGAACGAACGGTGGTGCCACCTCCCGAGGGTGCGCCCCGGGCCGCGCAGGACGTGATCATCGCGGCGATCCGGGCCACCGTCCGGGGCACGATCGGGGTGGTGACGTCCGCGGGACGGCTGGTCAAGCTGAACGTCCTCGATGTCCCGGCGTTGCCGCCGGGGGCGGGGGCGGCGTCACTGGCCGGCGGCACGCCCGCCACCGAGTTCGCCGAGCTGGCCCGCGGTGAGACGGTGGTGGGGCTGGCGTGCGTCGACACGCCTGGGGCAGGTGTCGCGCTGGGGACCGCTGAGGGCGTGGTCAAGCGCGTGCTGCCCGACTACCCGCAGGCCAGGGACGAGTTCGAGCTGATCACGCTGAAGGAGGGGGACACGGTGGTGGGCGCGGTCCAGCTGGACAGCGAATCGGCCGAGCTGGTGTTCATCACCTCGGACGCGCAGCTGCTGCGGTTCCCCGCCGCCGCGGTGCGGCCGCAGGGCCGGGCGGCCGGCGGCATGGCCGGGGTCCGGCTGTCGGCGGGTGCTTCGGTGGTGTGGTTCGGCGCCGTGGACGCTGACGCGGCCGAGGGGACGCCTTCCGGGCCGGTGGGGACCTACGCCCCGGCCGTGGTGGTCACCGTGGCGGGCAACGCGGGCGCCCTGCCGGGAGCGGCGGCGGGCAGCGTTAAGGTCACCCCGATGCACGAGTACCCGGGCAAGGGCCGGGCCACCGGCGGCGTGCGCTGCCACCGGTTCCTCAAGGGCGAGGACACGCTGGTGGCGGCCTGGGCCGGGTCGGCCCCGGCGGTGGGCGCCAGCGAGTCGGGCGCCCCGGTCCCGCTGCCGGATCCGATCGGCCGGCGCGACGGGTCGGGCATCGGGCTCTCCGGGCCGCTGGCGGTCATCGGCGGCTCGGTGCGCGTTTTGTAGGCGGCGCTGGTCCGGCGCGCGGGCCTGGTCCGGCGCGGGGCGCTGGGCTTGCGACCGGCGCTGGGCTCGCTATCGGCGCCGGGACCGCTATCGGCGCTGGGACCGCTGTCAATACTGGGCTGGCTGTCGGGGCTGGTCCGGAGGGCGGCCTGGACCAGCCCGGTGAGCAGGTCGCGGGGGCCGGCCGACGCGACGTCGGCGAGCTGCCACTGCCGGACGAGGAGGGCACCTTCGGACCCGGGATCGAAGGCCTCCCCCCGGAAGCATCCCGCCGCGTCCAGCGTCATGATGTCGGGGTCGTCATCGGGAACGTCCCGCAGGTACGCGGCCGCGTCCAGCAGGGAGACGACGCTGCGCGCGGCGTGGCTCGCGCTGGCGCCCGCGCTGTCCAGCCGCCACCTGGCCCGCGCCTGCAGGAACTGCGCCACGAGGCTCGACTTCGTCACAAAGAGTGATGCTAGCACTACTAGGAGTGAATTAGCGTTCGGTCCCTCAGCTGTCAATACGTGAGGGGTCGAGCTCGGCGGCGCTGCCGACGATGAAGTCGCGGCGGGGGGCGACCTCGGAGCCCATCAGCAGGCTGAACATGTCCGCGGCGGTGGCGGCGTCCTCGATCCTGATCCGGCGCAGGGTGCGGTGCCTGGGGTCCATGGTGGTCTCGGCGAGCTGGGACGCGTCCATCTCGCCCAGGCCCTTATACCGCTGGACCGGCTCTTCCCAGCGCTGGCCGCGGCGCTCAAGCTCGAGCAGCGTCCGGTGCAGCTCCGCGTCCGTATAGCAATACCGGTACTTGGGCTGACCCTTGCGGACGTTCTTCAGCGCCACCCGGTGCAGCGGCGGGACCGCGGCGAAGACCCGGCCCGCGTCCAGCATCGGCCGCAGGTACCGGTGGAACAGCGTCAGCAGCAGGGTGCGGATGTGAGCGCCGTCCACGTCGGCGTCCGCCATGAAGATGATCCGCTGGTACCTGGCCGAGTCCAGGTCGAACGAACTGCCCGAACCCGCGCCGATCACCTGGATGATCGCGGCGCACTCGGTGTTCTTGAGCATGTCCGCCAGCGACGCCTTCTGCACATTGAGGATCTTGCCCCGGATCGGCAGCAGCGCCTGGAACTCCGAGTCCCTGGCCACCTTCGCGGTGCCAAGCGCCGAGTCTCCCTCGACGATGAACAGCTCGCTGCGGTCATCGGCCGACCGGCAGTCGACCAGCTTGGCCGGCAGCGACGAGCTGGCCAGGGCCGACTTGCGGCGCTGATTGTCGCGGTGCTCGCGGGCGGCGATGCGCGCCTTGGCCGCCGAAAGCACCTTGTCCAGGACCGAGCGGGCCTGCTGCTTGCCCCCCCGGGGCGGGTTCTCAATATAGGCCTTGAGCTGCGCGCCCACCACCTGCGCCACGATCCGGGACGCGGCCGGGGTGCCGAGCACCTCCTTGGTCTGCCCCTCGAACTGCGGCTCGGGCAGCCGGACGGAGACCACGGCCACCAGGCCCTCTTGCACGTCCTCCTTGGTGACCGGCTCATCGCCGTTCTTCAGCAGCCGGGCCGCCCTGAGCTGGTCGTTCAGCGTGCGCACCAGGGCCCGCTCGAAGCCCGCGACATGGGTGCCGCCGTGCGGGGTGGCGATGACGTTCACGAACGAGCGGACCACGGTGTCGTAGCCCGTCCCCCACTGGAGCGCGACGTCGACGTTCAGCTCGCGCTCGACCTCGGTGGGGGTCATGTGGCCGCGGTCGTCAAGGACCGGGATAGTCTCGGTGAACTGGCCCGACCCGGTCAGGCGCAGCACCTCGATGACGGCCTCGCCCGACCCCAGGTGCGCGCAGAACTCGCTGATGCCGCCGTCGAAACGGAATTCCGCGTGCCGCGGCCCTTCGGCCCCGGCGGCTTGGGCAGCCCCGGGAGCCTCGGCGGACCAGAGGGTTTCGGCAGTCGCGGGAGCCTCGGCAGTCGCGGGAGCCTCGGCGATCCCGTGGGCCTGCGTACCTTCCTCGCGGATGCTGATGGTCAGGCCGGGCACGAGGTACGCGGTCTGCCTGGCCCGCTCGGTCAGCGCGTCGAAGCTGAACCTGGCTTCCTTGAGGAAGACCTGCCGGTCTGGCCAGAACCTGATCCTGGTCCCGGTGGCCTTCCGGGCCGCGCTCGCCCTGGCTGCAGCGGCCCTGGCCGGCCGGCCGAGCTGGCGCAGGCCCGCCCGCTTAGTGAAGTCCGCGTCCGGGCCCGGCCCGGCGAACTCACCGGTGACGCCCCGGCGGAAGCTGGCCGCCCAGGTCTGTCCGTCCCGGTCCACCTCCACGTCCAGCCGCACGGCCAGCGCGTTGACGACCGAGGCACCGACACCGTGCAGCCCGCCGGAGGCCGTGTACGAGCCGCCGCCGAACTTTCCGCCCGCGTGCAGCCTGGTCATGACCAGCTCCACGCCGGTGAGCTTGGTCTTGCGCTCAACGTCGACCGGGATGCCGCGGCCGTTGTCCCTGACCTCAGCGGAACCGTCCGCGTGCAGCACCACGTCGATCCGCGAGCAGTACCCGCCCAGCGCCTCGTCCACCGAATTGTCGATGATCTCCCAGAGGCAGTGCTGCAGCCCGCGGCCGTCGGTCGACCCGACGTACATACCGGGACGCTTGCGCACCGCGTCCAGGCCCTCCAGGACCGACAAGTGGCGAGCGGTGTAGGCCTCAGCCGGTGTCTTGGGGCTCTTAGGGCTCGGAGACACGGCCCCCGAGAGCGGAGCAGCGGTGAGGGTGGGCACGGGCGGCCGATCTCCTTCCGAAGACAGGACATGGCCACGAGGGCCTTAGTTGAAGGGTAGCCGCCCACGTCGGCTACCTGCCGCATGCCACGCGGCGGGAAGCCGGAAATCCTAGACGGACCACGACGAATGCATCAACAGCCGCAATCGGGGTATAAAAACGGATGAGAGCACACGGTGCCTGTGTGCTACCGGTACCGCCCCCGAGTACCGGTAGGACACAGGCATCGTGTGTTGGTGTGATGGATGTGTTCGTGTGACGGATGCGGCCACGCTCAGTCCGTAGGCGGTTTCGCTTGTGGCGTACACCGCCCGGATTGGGGAACGCAGACGACGGAGTAGGTGTTGTGCTGAGCAGTAAGGGCAGTAAACCGGAGCCAGACGGATATAGAGGCCGGAGGCACGACGCGAGAGGAAGGCGACATTGTCCGGAGCTATAGCCCCCACCAAGCCGCTGACCGCGCTGGACGTCTGCGATCGATGCGGTGCCCAGGCGTATGTTCGCGTGCTACTCGCTAACGCGGGAGAGCTGCTTTTCTGCGCGCACCATGGCCGCGAGCACGCCCAGGCGCTGGCCAAGGTCGCCGTTGACATCCAGGACGAGAGCAACCGGTTGTCGGAACCGCAGCCCCAGTAGTAGCAGCGCGGCCACAGCCTGGCCATGCAAAGACGCCGACGTCAGTTCAGTTCATGACGTCGGTTTTCTTTGTGCCCAGAGACGCTGGTTCCCGGCCGCGATGGTCCTGCGATCACTCGTGCGCAGGCTGGATGGGGGCGTGACCCGGGCCGCTAGAGGCTGGCCCGGGGACACACCGCCGATCGCTTGCGAATTAGTCGAGATAGTCGCGCAGGACCTGAGACCGCGAGGGATGCCGGAGTTTCGACATCGTCTTGGACTCGATCTGGCGGATGCGCTCGCGGGTCACGCCGTAGACCTTGCCGATCTCATCCAGGGTCTTGGGCTGGCCGTCGGTCAGGCCGAAACGCATCGACACCACGCCGGCCT
>PMST01000177.1 GCA_003168295.1 Actinomycetota bacterium | reverse complement strand
CGAAAACCGGGGGGCACCTCAATTGAGGACGTGGGTGAAGGCTCGCCTGAGCTGCACGCGGCCATCGACGCTGCCTACCGCGCAAAGTACGGGCGCCACGGCGGCACAGAACGCATGGTCACCGACGAAGCGGCAGCCGCGACACTGCGGCTCAGCTCGGACGCGTGAGATCTGGTGCTGCGAGCGGGCGGCTTCGTCGCCGGCCTGGGTCGGGCTAACCCTTAACAGGCTGGGTTCTTATTTAGGTTTATAGTTTAAGCCTTAAGTTGATGCTGGCCTTCGGGGTGTTACCGGTGGTACGGGCTGTGAGGTCCGGGTGTTTCCGTCCAGGCTGGCGAGCTGGCGCTTCAGATCGGTGAACACGTTGACGATCGCCGGGGCTTCGAAGGCCCGGTTTCTTCGGCCGATGGTGATCTGGGACAAGATCCCGGCGGATACCAGACGCTCGATGGCGGCGTTGGTCTGCGGGTAGCTGCGGCTGATCAGGGTGGCGGCTCCGCCGACGGTCAGGACCGGCGCTCCGGCGATCGCCGTGATGAGGAGATCGGCAGCGGAGTTCGCGCGGACGCGTCCCAGCTGGGTGCGCCATTCGCTTTGGATCTGCTGGATGCGAATCTCGAAGGAGGCAGCGTCGCTGACCGAGCGCTGGCAGGCGCCCGCGAATCTGCCCACCCACAAGTTCAGGGCCGCCTGGGCGTCCTTGCCTGTTGCCGGTCCGCGGTAGCGGGTGGCCGTGAGGCCGTCGACGTAGTCTTGAGCCCGTGTCGCCAGGACCAGGGAGATGGGCGGCATGACGCGGGTGGCCAGTCCGCGCCGCCATAGGACGAGCTGGATGAGCGCGCGTCCGGTCCTGCCGTTGCCGTCGGCGAAGGGGTGGATGGTCCCGAACTGGGCGTGCGCGATTGCGGCCTGGGCGACTGCGGGCAGTGATTCGGTGGTGCAGAATGCGCACAGGTCGGCCATCAGGTCGGGCACGAGCTCGGGCGGGGGCGGGACGAAGGCTGCAGAGCAGGGGCTGTAGTCGCTGCCGCCGATCCAGTTCTGTTTCTCGCGGAGTCTGCCGGCGTCCCTGGCCTGCCGGGTGTTTCCGAGCAGGCGCTGGTGGAAGGTCAGCAGGGTGGTAATGCTGATCGGGTCTCCTGGCCCGATCTCGGTGATCGCGCCCATGGCGTCGATGTTGCTGAGAACCTCGGCGGCGGCGACGTCGCGGGTTGGCTCGCCCATATCTTTGGCCGCCTCCGCGCGGAGCAGGCGTCGCGTTAGCGCCGGAGGGTTGGCGGCGGCGGGCCGGCAGCCTGTTCGGCTTCCCGGACGTTAGCGCTGCTAACGAGTTTCCTGGGAGCCAAGTTGGGAGCCAGCGTCGGCAGGCGCCGGGCGACGTCAGGCCACATCGGGCCAGGATTACCGCAGGTGAACGGCTCGGATAGATCCACTTGAGTTCGATAGCCTCAGCGGCCCGGCTCAGAGGCTTGGCGGTGACCGCAGGACCGCGGCGGAGGCATGGGCCAGCAGCCACTGGTTCGAACGCTCCAGCGACCAGCCGAACACGTCGCGGGTTCGGAGCAGGCCGTCGATGCCGTAGTAGTAGGTGATGGTCCGGGTTGCCAGCCGTGCGTCGACGTCGTCGCGCAAGGCGCCGATGTCCTCGAGATGGCGGCAGATCCCCGTGAGATTGTGGTTGTGCCGCTTTTGCGCGGTGGCGAGCACCGCGGCGGACTCGCCGTCGTGCGGCGCGACGTCGATCACTACCCGGATGACGTCGCCCCACTGCTTGGTGATCTGGAGGTAGGCGGCGCTCAGGGTCTGCATTATAAGGACAGCGTCGGCGCCGGCGAGTGACTCCTGGTAAGACTCGTCGACTACCTGAGATTGCGTCCAGATGTCCATAAGCAATCGCAGCAAGCCTTGCTTGCCGCCGCACTGCGCGTACACCGTCGCTGGAGACACCCGGCTCAGCTTGGCGATCTGCTCGACCTTCGTCTGAAAGAAGCCGTTCTCGGCGAACAGCTGGCGGGCCGCGGCAATCACCGCGGCGCGGGTCTGATCGGCATACTCCTCGCGCCGTGGCCGATCGGCTGGTAGGTCCATGGCAACATCCTAGTCAGTCGAGCGACCCTTTGCTTGTCAGGTGAGAATCCTGACTGTTAGAGTCGAACTCTAGTCGGAAGAGCCACTGTCTAGAAGAGCAGCGAGGCAAGCCATGGCCGAGTTCACGACCCAAGACGGAACCCAGATTTTCTTCAAGGACTGGGGCTCCGGTCAGCCGATCGTCTTCAGTCACGGATGGCCCCTGTCGTCCGACGACTGGGACGCCCAGATGATGTTCTTCCTGCACCACGGCTACCGCGTGATCGCCCATGACCGGCGCGGGCACGGCCGCTCCGCGCAGGTCAGCGAGGGCAACGACATGGACCACTACGCCGACGACCTGGCCGACCTCGTCCAGCACCTCGACCTGCACGACGCCGTCCACATCGGGCACTCAGCCGGCGGCGGCGAGGTAGCGCGCTACCTCGGCCGCCACGGCGAGTCCCGCGTGGCGAAGGTCATTCTGATCAGCGCGGTGACCCCGTCGGTCCTGCAGACCGACGCCAACCCGGCCGGCGTGCCGCAGGCCGTCTTCGAGGGCCTACAGGCAGGACTGGCGGCGAACCGCTCGGAGTTCTACCGGGCCGTCGCGTCGGGGCCGTTCTACAACTTCGACCAGCCGGGCGTGGAGGCATCCGAGCCGGTCATCGCGAACTGGTGGCGCCAAGGCATGATGGGCGGCGCCAAGGGCAGTACGAGTGTGTCTCGGAGTTCATCCGCCAGGACTACAGCGAGGACCTGAAGAAGATCAGCGTGCCGGTCCTGGCCATGAACGGTGACGGCGACCAGGTCGTCCCCCACGACACCTCGGGTCCCCGCGCCGTCGAACTCGTGCAGAACGGCACGCTGAAGACCTATCCCGGCTTCCCCCATGGGATGCTGACAACGCACGCCGACGTGCTCAACCCCGACTTGCTGGCCTTTATCCAGTCCTGATCGTTCTGGCGCGGGGAGAACGGGGACCCGTGTGGCACGCCGGCGAGCGGGTACATGCGAGCCACTTCTCGACGCTGTGCACGTAGGACGAGACCAGGTCTGCTTCGCTGCGGCAGCCTCAGCAGCGATCGGCGGTAGCCGTTATGATCCCGGCGCTATGGTAACGAACAGGCGTGCGCGCCCCACGATCCGTTGCCTGACGGAGGATCCGGGCTCGGAGCTACCGGGTTTGCACGAGGCGGGCGCGCTCGATGCCCTGGTTGATGGCGTCGGCGGCGCGGTCCGGGTGAGTGCGAGCGGGCCGCGCGCGGCACGCGAACGTCGCGGGGATGGTCTCCACGTATAGGATCTGCGGCGGCAAGGCGGCCGGCACCATCGCCGCCTGCCGGGAGCCCCGGGTGCATACTGGGTACATGGGCCGGATCATCGGGACAATCCTCGGCGCGATCCTCGCCATCTGGCTTGCCGTCACAGCCGCGGGCGGGATCTTCGCAACGCTCAAGGCGTTCCTCATCATCGGGCTGATCGCGCTGGCTGTCTTCATCGTCGTATGGTTCGTGGCCGGGCGCCCTCGTCGCGGCTAGCGCGGCGCAGCCCCCGGCGCTGCGCGTCTCGCCCATCTCAACGACGCTCCCTGCCGATTCGGCGCGTTTAAGAGTTCACTCAATCAGCATGGTCGCTGCACCACGATAAGTCAGTTCTGTGTGCGTGGGCTCGACGGTTAGACGTCCCTCATCGCGACATGAGCGATACGCTGCCCGTTCACCCCACGGGCCTGACAGAGTTAACTGATGCGCTTGCCAGGCCGGCTGAGCCAGCCGCAGAGAATCGTAGTTGTCATCGCCCTTGGGGTGGCATGCGGGACGGCCGGGATTTACCTCGTCAATCTCGGAAGCACGGCCAGTTTCGGCTGGTATGCCTACGCGCCGCTTTCCCAGGCGGCTTATCCGCCGCACACGGCGCTGGCTGGATGGGTGCGGTTGATCATCTGGCTGGCGCTGACCGGCCTGTGGGCACTGGCATCGATCCGGGTACTGCGGCCCTCCCCGGAGGAACCCTCGAGCAGTTAGCTGCCAACGAATGGCAGGGCGACTTTGCCGCATACGTGAGCAGCCTGGACAAAGTCATGATGGCGAGACCGCCGCGAGTGAAGTTCCAGGCGTCGCGTCTGGAGCCGGGCGAGGGAGCGCCGCGCGTAAATCACTGGCCGCGGCACGGGCACCTGAGCACGATCAGCAGGTGAAATACGCATCCAGTGTTTGCGCATTGACACCGCCGACCCGGCTGTTGTCAACGATGCGGCTCGCTGCGGCTGGGCTGGGGTTTGGCTTGCCTCGCTGACTGGCCTTGACACAACTGTCGTGATCATCGGGCTTCCTGCGGTGGGCCGGTCTCTGCACGCCGGGGTGGCCGGGTTGGCGGCCAGATCTCGGCCATGAACCGGTTCGACCCCAGCGTCCTGCCCCGATTCGGGCCTCCGGCCCTGGGGAATGGCCAGAGCACACGGTCTTACTCGCTACTTCAAGCCCAGCACGGCAAAGTCGTACGTTCCGTATCTGGCATCAACGTAGACGTTGGTGAGGGCCGGGTTCCGGTAAAGCAGCACCGCGCCGTAAACCTCCGGCACTATGGCCGCGTCGGACATCACCTGCCGGTCGATCTGCGCCCAGGCCGCGGTCCGGGCGGGGGCGGACTCCGGTGAGCCGTCCGCCCGGGAGAACATGCCGTTGACCGCCGGGTCGTTCAGCTCTTCGATGTTGGCGTTATAGGAGGACGCGATCGTGTTCCCGTCGGTGAGCGTGTCGAGGAACCCGTAGCCGTCCGGCCAGTCCGCCGTCCACACGCCCAGGTCGATGCCGAGGTCGTGTGCATGTACGAAGGCCGGGACTCCGGCGTCTGTGCTGTAGTAGCTGCTACTGGGGTAGCCGGATAGCTGCACCTTAATCCCGGCGCGCGCCAGAGACGTCCGCAGCGCCTGGGCGGCCGCGACCTCGGACGGTTGGTCGTTCTCGTAGGCGAGGCCGGTCGTGAAACCGCCCGGATGACCACACGCGGCCAGCTCCCGCTTCGCCGCGGCGATGTCGCCTGAGGGCATTGTCGTCGCCTCGTACTGGTCGGACTTCTGGTACCCGGGCAGGACCGGCGGCAGCACGGTACTGGCGATCGGGCCGCCCCTGACCGGGCCACCGTACGCGGTCTGGACGGCGGTCTTGTCCGTTGCGTACTCCACCGCCCGGCGGCAGGCCACGTTGTCGAGCGGGCTGACCTGGGTGTTGAGGTAGGCGAACTGCACTGTCCCGGTCAGCGGATTGTCGGCGTTGGCCTTGAGGGCCGCGCTGGCGAAGACGCGTGCCCGGGTGGCGTCCTGCACGCCGCTCCCATCCGCGTCCAGGTCGGTGGCGCCAGACAGCAGCTGCTGGTCGACGGCGGCTGAGCCTACATTGAGGTTGATAACGATCTTGCTGGGCAGCTGCCTGACCTGGGGGTTGTAGCTGGGCTGCCAGCGCGGGTTCGGGACCAGCGTCAGCTGCTGATTCGCGGTGAAGGCCTGGAACATGTATGGCCCGGTGGACAGCGGGTGCTGCTGGTAGTTCGCGCCGGAGTCCTTGCCAGGAGGCACCGGCGCGGTCGCCGGCAGTGCCATGATGTGGTCGAAGTCGGGGAACGGGCTCTGCAGGTGAAACTGGATCGTGTAGGCGTCGGGCGTGGTGACCGAGCTGAGCCCCATCAGGTTCTTCGCCCGGTCCTTGTACGGTCCCGAATAGCCGGTGTCGGTCAGCAGGTTCTGGAAATAGTAAGTCCCGGAAGGCAGCACCGACTTGTCGTAGCCCCGCTCTACTGCGTACTTGACGTCCTGCGCGGTGACCGGGGTGCCGTCTTCGAACCTCACCCCGCGCTTCAGGTGGTATGTCCAGGTCAAGCCGTCCGCGCTGACCTGGCCGAGCCCGGTGGCCAGCCCTGGCACCAGCTGGAGCCCGCAGCTTCCCGGGCAGGCGCGGTAGGTGACTAGCGGCGTGGCGTAGAGCCGGGAGAAGTCCCATACCCAGGCCTGGTACGTGTTGCCAGGGTCGAACGAATCCGGGAGACCGGCCGCCGCGAGCGTAAGCGTCCCGCCGGAGTGACCCGACGGGTTTACCACCCGCGTCAGCGCCGCGTCATACCCAGCTCCGGTGACGGCAGTGCCGGCGTTAGGTGCTGTTCCGTGGTTAGGGGCCTGGCCGGCATTCGGGGCTTTGCCGCCGCCGGAAGTCGCCACCAGCGTGGCCGCGATCGCCACGATGATGACCCCGGCCGCGGCGGCGGCCCATCGCACGGCGTGCGGGCCGCCCAGGCGCCCGCGCGGGCGAGACATCCGGCCGGGCGCGGGGGCGGGCGACGGCAGCGGCGGGGGCGGGGGCGGGGGCGTCAACTGGGCTGGCGTACTGGTCAAGGTCTGGCTCGAGCTGATCTCCGTAGCCGGATGACTATCGGTCTGACCGGCCGGGAGCTGCACCGGTGCGGGCGTTCCGGGCGAGGGCGCAGGTGCGACGACCGCCTGCGGTGCGGTGGTCAACGCGAGCTTGTGGGTATGGATACGGGCGAGCAACGGCTCCGGCCAGAACGAGGTCGCCGACAAATCCGCGCCCGGCGATCCGGACCGGATCATCTCCGTCAGCGCGGGCAGGCCGGGCCGCGCGGCGGGCTCCTTGACGAGGCAGGCTGAGACGATCTCAAGCAGGCCGCTGGGTACACCGGCGAGGGACGGTCGCCCGTGCACGATCCGGTACAGCACCGACGCGGCGGTGCCGTCCCCGAACGGCGGGGACCCGGTGACGGCGTACACGATCACCGCGCCGAGAGCGAACACATCGCTGGCCGGCCCGATGTCCAGTCCCTCGGCCTGCTCCGGCGACATGAACGGGACCGTGCCAAACACCGTGCGCGTCGCGGTCACCGACGTCCCGTCCAGCGCCCGGGCGATGCCGAAGTCAATGACCCGCGGCCCGTCCTCGGCGAGTAGCACGTTGCCGGGCTTGAGATCCCGGTGCACGACGCCGCAACTGTGCACTGCTTGCACGGCCTCGACCAGGCCGGCCGCGAGCTTCCACGCGGCGACGGCAGGGAGCGCACCATGCGCGGATACCACATCGTCCAGTGAGGGCCCAGGCACGAACACGGTCGCCAGCCAGGGTGGATCGTCGTCAGGGCCGGCCGCGATCACCGGAGCCGTGTAGGCGCCGCTCACCCTCCGGGCGGCCTCGACCTCGGTATGGAAGCGGTGCCGGAACCCGGCATCCATGGCCAGCTCCGGGCGCACGACCTTCACCGCGACAGCACGGCCAGCGGGAGAGAAGCCGAGGTATACCCGCCCCATGCCGCCGACGCCCAGCCGGGCATTCAGGCGGAATCCGCCGATCGCGGGCGGATCCCCTGCGGCCAACGGTTCCATGCCACTCCTGATGTGCCCGGGACAGGTGAGCTTGCGGTGCTTACCATAGCAAAACCGCCCGTTTCTCTACCGCCCCCGCGAAGAGCCTGGTTGCTGAGGTTCGCGCTAGCGGGCCACCGGCCCGCAGCGCATCAGCGCACCGCAGATGACCGCGCCAGCGACGAACTGGCATCACCGGGTGTGGCGCCACCAGTAGCGCCCGACGATGAGTTCCTCCAGTGCACGGAGGCGGTCCGCAGCCATCCTGTCGGGGAAGCCGGGGCGCTCAAGCGCGACGAGCAGGTCGGAGGCGAGGTAGGCGGCGTCGCGGACCTCGCACTGTGCCCGGAGGGTTTCCGCCGGGGTCGCCGTCGCGCGGGCGATGACGTCAAGAACGGTTTCCATGTGCGGGCCGCTGAACCGGGCCAGGAAGAACCAGTCATCGGCCGGTTCGCCGAAGCGGGCCCATTCGAAGTCCAGCAGCGCCGTCACGCTCCGGTCGCGCGCGAGCCAGTTGCCCCAGTGACAGTCCGCGTGGACCGGGACGACGGCCCGTGCGTGCAACGGCGCGCGCTCCGCCACCGCCGTCAGGCCGTCGAGCAGAGGGCGGGACACGATTGCGTCCCGGTCCAGGGCAGCGAGGTTCTCGATGCCCGCACACAGCGCGGCCTGGCTGACGAACCCGCCGTGGTCAAGAGGTTCTTCCAGCGTCTGCCGGGCGCGGTCGGCGGGCACCCAGCTGTGCAGTCCGCCGAGCCGCTGCACGGCGCCGGCGGCCAGCAGGCGCGCGGTCACGCCGCCCACACCGGGCATGCCGATGCCCGGAGCCGCCCCCGGCACGCGGGCGTAGCAGGCGTAGCGGACGTCGCGCGTCCCGAGCCGGCGCCGACCGCTGCCGAGAAAAGGGGCCGTGAGCCCGGCGGGCAGGTGGGGTGCGAGCGCGGTCTCCCGGTCCAGTCGCGAGTGGCCGACGGCATCGATGATCTTCACGACGACATCGGAGCTGACGTAGACCTGATGGGAGCTGCTCTGAACGGCGGCCATGGGGCCTGGATCACGGCCCAGGGCCGCCGCCGCGATCTCGCGAGCGGCGTTGCGGTCTTGCCGCAGGCCGGTCATTCGCAGTCGCGCGCCGGGGCAGCCGGCGTTCCGGCAAGGTTCATCAGGATCTCCGCCCAGAGCCACCAGGCAAAGGTACGCCCGTCATGCGGCTAACCGCCTTCAGCCCGGCGCGCCTGCAGGCAGGCAAGATTCCTGCGAGCAGCCTTGACACGGCAGGCCCGCCGGCCGGCTCCCACGGTGCCGCTGAAATAAGCGGGCGGAAGAACGACTGGTCCGGCTTACTTGCGCCCCAATCCTCGGAAGTCGCAATCAGGACAGCCGGCAAATCCAGGCTCCGCCGAATCTCCGGCCCGCGAGGTCTGATTACCGGCTACGCCCACTCACACGCCCATATCACGAAACGGGATCCCGGCCAGCCGCAGCGGGGTGATGTTCATGCCCGAACGCGCCGACAGCCACAGCCTGGCCGCGTCGCTGCGCACCAGGTGATTGAGCAGGTCGACGCCGGAGTTCCCCGGGCCTATGACCAGGACGTCCCGGCCGGCCATCTCGCCGGTGTTCCGGAACTGCCCGGAGTGGATGAGCCTCCCGGGATAGCCGGCCATCCCGGGCCAGCCCGGCATCACCGGCTCGGCGTCCGGGCCGGTGGCGACCACCACATGCGCCGCGGTAAGACTGCCGTCACCAAGATCCAGCTCCCACCGCGGGCCCGCCCGGTCGATCCGGCCCACGGCCGTGCCGAACTTAAGGCGCAACCCCGCGGCGCACTGCTCAAGGTAGGCGACATAGTCGTCACGAGCGGGAAACGGCCCGTACCGGCGGGGGATGCGCAGGCCAGGCTGATGGGAGAACATCCGGTGCGTGTTCAGGCGAAGCTGATCATGCCGCGCCCGCCACGATGCGGCCAACGTGGCGGCCTTCTCGATGATCAGCGGATCAGTACCCGCCCGCCGGATCGCCCAGGCGGCAGCGAGCCCCGCCGGGCCGGCGCCCACCACCACACGCTCATCCATACCGCGAGCCTGACCGCAGCCGGCACCGGGCGTCAACCAATGCCAGCAGCCGCCCGTGCTGAGGACATGCACCACGGCCGTCCGGCATATTAGGTGCTTTTTTATCCGAACGAGCCCTGGCTGCGAGTATCTCGGCCTAGCCCTTTCTCACCCGGCGTCGACAGCGGCGGCGACGCGCGTGTTCGGTGACGGCGCCCACTCGTTGCCCAGACGGTGCGCGGTGTCGAGGTCACCGTCGCCGCTGATCAGCACATAAGGGGCTATCACTGCGGCCCGCAGCTCGCCAGAAATATGGGGAGGTACTCCCTATGGAATCCGAGGCGGGCCGATCGTAGTGTCGGAGCAGTCAGGAAACCGAGGAGTCCGTATGCCCGACACCGCGTTCTCGCTGGTCACGTCTCACGCATCGGAACAGCGCACCGGCCGGGTGACACTACTTGAGCGGAAGACAGCGCTGGACGCACTGGCCGAGCTTGCGGGGCAAGCGCGCAGCGGTGACGGCCGGCTCGTCCTGCTCGAAGGCGAGGCGGGTGTGGGCAAGTCGGCCCTGCTGGAGCAGTTCACCCACGACTTGCCCGACTCACGCCTCCTGTCGGGCGCCTGCGACGGCATGTTCACGCCGCGGCCGCTCGGTCCGCTCTTCGACATCGCGCAACAGGTACACGGCCGCCTGCACTCGCTCTGCCGGGCGGACGCGTCCCGGGAGCAACTCTTCGACGCGTTCCTTACCGAGCTGTGCGAGCCGGGGCCGCTGCCGGTCGGCGTCATCGAGGACGTGCACTGGGCCGATGAGGCCACCCTGGATCTGCTGAGCTTTCTCGCGCGACGGATCCGCGAGATCGCCGTGCTATTGATCGTGACCTACCGCAATGACGAGCTGGCCGACACCCACCCGCTGCGCATCGCTCTCGGCCATCTGGCCGTCCAGCGCTGCGCGAGGCGCCTTCGGCTCGCTCCGCTCAGCGCCCAGGCCGTGCGGATGCTTTCGGCCGGCCGCGGGGTCGACCCGGCGGAGCTGTACAGCGTCACCGGCGGCAACCCGTTCTACGTCCGCGCGGTGCTGGAGACGGGCCTGGGCCAGATACCGGGCTCGGTCCGCGACGTGGTTCTGGCGCGCGCCGCCCGCCTCGGACCGAAAGCACGGCAGACTCTTGAGGCCGCGGCCCTGATCGGCGGCACCGTCGATGAGCGGCTGCTACGCTACGTCATCGCCGAGCCCGCGCTGGCCGAGGTCATCTCGTCTGGACTAGTGGCCGGCCAACCGGTTCTGCGTTTCCGGCACGAGATCGCGCGTCAGGCGATCGAGCAGGCGCTCTTGCCGGCCCGGCGTTCCGAATTCCACGCCCGGATACTGCAGGGGCTGCGCACTCTCGGCTGTGACGATGATGCCCGGCTGGCCTTTCACGCCGACGAGGCCGGCGACGGCCCGGCGGCTCGGGAGCATGCGGCGGCGGCCGGTCGTCGCGCTCGCACGCTGGCATCCCATCGCGAAGCGGCCGGGCAGTTCGAACGCGCGCTGCGTTTCGCGGATGGCGAGGCGCCGGCCAGCATCGCGGCCCGCTGGATCGAGCTCGCGACCGAGCTGTCGATGCTCGATCGCTGGCCCGATGCCGANNCGCTGGAGAACTGGCGGGCGGCCGGAGACCCCCTCGGCGAAGGCGACACGCTCCGGCGGATGTCCGCGGCGTTGTGGCGGCTGTGCCGCGGCGACCAGATCCTCGCCGCAGCCCAGGGTGCCGTCGCCATCCTGGAACCGCTCGGCCCCACGGCGGAACTCGCGGCGGCATACGCTTGCCTCGCCGCGTTTCAGAATCACCCGGGGCGTGGGGACATCGTCGTCCCGCTCGCCCAGCGCGCCCAGGAACTCGCGGTCAGGTTCGGCGTGCCTGCGGTGCAGAGCCGGGCGGCGACGACGGAGGCGCAGGCCGTGTGGTTCGCGGGTGGCAACTGGGAACCCGTGCTGCGCCGTGCGCTGTCGATCGCGCTCGAGAACGGAATAGAGAACGAAGCCGGCTTCGCGTACACGAACCTGCACGAGCTGCATTGCGGCAACCGGGACTACGCCAAGGCCGACCCGTACTTCCACGACGGCGTCGTCTATTGCGAGGACCACGATCTCGGCACGTACTACAACTGCTTGCGCGGCGTGCGGACGTCGAGCCTGGAGCGGCTCGGGCGCTGGGACGAGGTGGTGCGAATCGCCGAGTCCCTCCTCGCCTCCGTCGCCTCGCCGGTGAATCGCATGATCCCGATGACCAGCCTGGCCCTGGTCGCGGCGCGCCGCGGAGATCCAGCTGTGTGGCCGCACCTGGATGCGGCGATGACCGCCGCGGACGGATCAACCGGGCCAATGTACATCGGCGCCGTCCGATTGGCCCGGGCCGAGGCCCGCTGGCTCGAGAGCGATCTGACCGCGGCGCGACAAGAAGCCGAACTCGCGGACGACGCGTGCGCCAACGCCACCGATCCCTGGCTCAACGGCGAGATCGCGGTGTGGCTGCGACGCACCGGATCACCCCGGACGAGTCAGCGCGAACTGGCCGAGCCCTACCGGCTGCAGCTCACCGGAAACCATCGCGGCGCAGCCGAACTGTTCGACGCGCTGGGCTGCCCCTACGACGTGGCGCTCGCGCTGCTGGATGCGCCTGACGAGCTGGCGCTGCGGCGAGCGCTCGACGTCTGCAACGCGCTCGGGGCCGTCGCGACGGCGCGGATCATTCGCCAGAAGATGCGCTCGCTCGGTATTCGATCCGTTCCGGCCGGACAGCGAGCCGCGACACGCGAGAATCCATTCGGCCTGACCCAACGAGAACAGGAAGTGCTCGAACTGCTCTGCGAGGGACGCACCAACGCCAGCATCGCCACCAAGCTGGTGATCTCACCAAAGACAGTCGACCACCACGTCTCGTCGGTACTGGCCAAGCTCGGCGTGTCAAAGCGCACGGAGGTAGCCGCCGCGACGCGAGCCGCAGCCACTCCGAGGTAGGCGGACCACACTAAGCGCAACGCGTGGTACGTGGTCAGGGGACCGGCCGGGCGCCCTGGTGCCACGACCCGCGCGACCGCGAATTCGGCGCGGGTGCTCAGGTCGACCAGGATCGGCTCGGCGCTGGTGCGGGCGGCGACCGCGCAGGACAGCCAGGTGAGCTCGTGGTCGATCACGTCCAACTCGGGTGCGGCTGGCAGTTCCAGGTCGGGGCGCCGGGCGTCGGCTGTGACGGCGACGGCCGGTCATGTGGCGGGGAGGTGCGCGGGGGCGACTCGAAGTTCTGCGCTGGCGGCGCCGGCGTGCAGCCGCTTGTCCCAGACGGCGATGATGAGGTCGGGGTCGGCGAGGGCCAGGGCGCTGGCTAGGTGGACGGCGCTGGCGCCACGCAGAGCGTGGGAGCGGGCCAGTTGCCCGGCATGGTGTTCGACAGCTGCGGTGAGCTCGACGGGGCGTACCGCGGCCCAGTACTGTTCCCATGCTTGCTCGGCGGTGTCCAGGTCGTCGTCGCTGAGGTCGTGGTTGCGGCCGGCGGCGGCGAGGGCGGCGCGGACTTCGGGGTAGGCCAGGCGGCTGGCCAGGGCAGCGTCGCAGCTGTCCCACAGGTCGGCGGCCAGGTCGCTGCCTTCTTCTTGGACGACGAGCTTGACCAGGGCGCTGGAGTCGAAGTAGACCAGCGCCATGATCAGCGCCGCTGGTCGCTGACCTGGTCGGCGACGGGCCGGCGCGGCCGGGGGCGAGGCTGCCCGGCTGCCCTGGGTCGCGGGGATGCGGTGGCGCGAGCGATGACGCCGTCGGCGGCCAGCCGATCCAGGGTGGCGGTGGCGGTGAGGCCGAGCAGGCGGGCGATGGGCACGCCGCGGTCGGTGATCACGATCTCGTCGCCTTCACGGGCCCGGTCGAGGTAGTCGCTGAGGTGCGCTCTGAGCTCGCTGACAGCTACGTCCATGATCTCAGTGTACATTTCAGATGAATCCTTTTTGTACAAATACTGGACCGCAGTCTCAGGTTCAGGCTCGCGGCGTGGTGCGGGCCAGCTGAAGACGCCGGGCAAGCAGGAACGGCCTCGTGACGCGCGTGCGCTCGCTGGAGTGCACGACGTCGGCCCCGGACGAACGGCTCCGGGCCAGGCCGCACCCCGCCTGCTTCCATCGGGTACCTCCACCCGGCCAGGCATCCCTATATCCGTCTGGCTACGGCCGCTGGCAGGACGGGCGCCGTATATTTCAGGCCGGGTTCCCTAATTTCGGCCGCGCTTATCGCGAGCGCGGAACCTGGCGACGCTCCCCGTGCACCCGCTACCCTCCTGAGCGCGGCTCGATTAAGCGGTCAGGTTCCGGCCCATATCAGCGGCCGCCTCGCGGTTCTCTACGCCGAGCTTGGCCAGCACGGCCGAGACGTGGTGATCGACTGTCTTGGCCGAGATAAACAAGGTGCGGGCGATCTGGGCGTTGGTCTGTCGTTCGCAGATCAACTCGAGCACCTCGCATTCGCGCGGGGTGAGCCCGAGTGGATGCGCCCGGGTCGCTCGGCGCGGGCCGGCCGGCACCGACCGGGCGCCTATCTGGCGCAGCTTTTGGCGGGCGAGGCCTGCCGTTGCCTTGGCGCCTAGTTCATCGAGGCGCCGCAGGGCGTCGCGCAGTTCGTCTTCGTCGGTCGAGTCAAGCAGTGCCAGCGCCGCGTCCAGGCGGCAGCCGAGCGCATCCCACGCACGCGCCGCCGCTGCGTGGCCGCCGGATTCCTGGAGCCGGTACGGCTCGGCAATCGGGCCAGCGACAATTCGGCCGGAGCCGGTGCGGTCAAGCCAGCGGCGCAGCACGCCGCGCGTCCACTCGTCGATGTCGTGCGCGGCATCGGCGGCCAGCTCGGCTTCGTGTCGCGCCTCGTCAACCCGGCCTTCGGTCAGGTACGCCTCGGTCCGGGCGAGCCGGGCCGGAACTATGTACTGCGGCTGGCCGGTCGTTGCCGCGTTGGCGATCGCGCTATCGAGGGCGCGCCAGACTTCCGGCTCACCGCGGCGGGCATGGATCACGCCGATCAGGGCCTGCGCGTAGATCTGGTACAGCGGCGCGGCCGAGCTTTCCTCGAGCAGCTGAGTACTGATCGCCACCGCTTCGTCCCACCGGCCGCGATGTTCGAGGACGATGGTTCGAGTTGCACGCAGGAAATAGGTATGCGTGTCCAGGTCCTTCTGCTCGCAGTAGGCGAGGCCGCCGAGGTAATACTGCTCTCCTTCGTCGAACCGGAACTGGTCGCACGAGACGCCGTACAGGTTGCTGTACGCACGGCCGGCCTGGTTGGGCAGGTTGCGCGAGATGGCCAGCTCAAGTGAGCGGCGGATCAGTTCGGTCCCGCTCGGGTCGGTGGCGGACGCGGCGCAGCCCTCGGTGTTCAGTGCATCGGCAATGACGTCGGAGGCGCCAACCGACCGGGCGAGAGCCTCCGCTCGCCGGGCCAGCTTGATCGCCTCGTCGTTCTCGCTGCTTGTCATCTTGATGGCGGCTAGCGTCGCGTATGCCCTAGCCAGCTCCCGCGTCTCGCCCAGCGGTTCGAGCGTGCTGATCGCTTCGACGGCGGCAGCTACCGCTTCATCGCCCCGGCACAAATGTTTCAACGTGAGCGAGTAGTGCTGCAACGACTCGCCCTCGCGACGGCGGTCTTTGAGCTGCCGCCAGAGCCGTAGTGCCTGCTCGTCGGCGTCGGCCGCGGCTTGCGATCGGTCGCTTAGGGTCGCCTCTTCGGCCAGGCCCGTGTAGAGCTCGGCCAGCGCGGACGGTGCGGTATGCGCCGTCCATCGCAATGCGCGCTCGTACTGGGCCGCAGCCTCGCGATGTGAGCCGAGATCAACGGCTCGTCTCGCGGCCAGTGATGCGTGCCGGACGACTGCTTCTTCGGCGCCAGCACCCTCAGCGTGGAAGGCCATCCGCGCGTCATCGCGGCTGCCGTCCACTAGCAGCGCGTGGAGGATTTCTGCGTGGATCACCGCCTGCCGGTGGGCGGGGATCTCCTGCGCGATCGCCAGCCGGGCGATCTCGTGCCGAAAGCGCAGGCCGGTTCCCTCATCGACCAGCAGTCCGGACGCACTGAGTTCGTCCAGCGCAGCTTGTCGGTCGGCGAGCAGGCTCGCGTCGATCCGCAGGCCCATGAGCGCGGCCGTCTGGAGTACCTGCCGGGCCGCGTCGCTGAGCCGTCCGGTACGCGAGAGGATCGCGTCCCGCGCCGAGAGCGGGATTCCGTGCGTTCCGGCCTCAAGCATCTCGGTGACNNACCGCCTCGCGGCGAGATCGCCAAGCGCGAGACGCAGCGGGCTCGATGGCGCCAGCCAGTCGTCCCGATAGGTGGCGATCACGAGCACCGGCGCCGCGCGGATGCGGCGCGTGAGAAACCGCATCAGGTCGAGCGTCGCCTCATCCGCCCAGTGGATGTCCTCGATCACGATCACGTCGAGCCGGTCATCACCGGTGACCTGCCTCAGCAGCGCGGCGAACAGCTCGTCGCGCTCGGGCCGGCCCCGGCACAGATCCTCCAGCGCGCCGCCGAGATCGCCGGCGAGGTCGAACAACGGGGCGAGCGGGCGCGGCGTCGAGAGTCCGTCGCAGGCGCCCCACGACCAGCGGGCGTCGGGCAGATCGCGCTGGAACCGCTCGACCAGCACCGACTTTCCTACCCCCGCCTCACCGGCGATCAGGACAAGCCGCCCTTCCCCCTGCCCCGCCTCGTGCGCGTACTGGCGCAGCGAGGCCAGCACCGGATCGCGTTCCAGCAGCATCATATTTCAGCATCTTCTCTCAACTAGATCCAATGCGCACCGTGCCGACTGGCGCCGGGCTGGGCCACGCGGCGACCGTATCGTCGTGGCGACCGGCAACGGCGCCGCCGACCAGCACCTGTGGATCACAACCCTTCCTGCACTTCGAAAACGTCGTCGGCNNACCAGTCCGTGAGCTTCGCGATGGACGGTGTTCGCGGCTTCCGCAGACGGGGCATCGACCAGGCAGAAGATCTTGCCCTCGGCCTCACTGACCCAGTAGCGGAGGTACCGGACGTCGTGCGCGCCCTGCGCTTTGAGGTCCGCGGCGTGGGCTTGGGCGACAGCATCGACAGTGGCTCCGCCGTGAACACTGTGGATATCCATGTAGAGGGGCACTAGCATCTCCTCGGGTAGTCGCAGGCTGGGACAGGTAGAGCGTAAGAGCGGGCCTGCGCGGCTGCATCGGAGCCATCTCCCTAAATTACGGGCGCCGCATACCTATCTTTCATGGCCGGCACCGGGAGCCCGTGGATCCTCGGCCGGTTGACCACGGGGCGGCGCTGCAATGACAGCCCACCGGTCACGTGGGCGTGTATCTCCTCGGCGATGAACCCCGCGTCCGGCCCCTCCGGTACGCCGCTGGCATGCTGGCGCACTAGCACCGGCCGGTCTGGCGTCACCCGGACACCAGACCGGCCGACCAGGACCGTCAAGACAGCGGCGTAGTCGTAGCGGCTGCACAACAGCGCACGCACACCCCGGCGAGCCGCCGCATCGAGCACCGCACCGGCCAGGAAGTCCCTCGCGGTGGCCAGCACGTACAGATCCGGCAGACCCGCCGAATCGGTGGTCACATCACGACCACGGACCGGCGGCCGCCACCGGCCAGGCTCCCCACGACCTCGCCCACGTAGAACTCGCTTACATCGTCATCGTCATCATCGTCGTCGTCACCCAGGTCCTCTTCCTTCTCCGCGAGCCCCTTAACGGGCGGCGGTTCGTGGGTATCCCTGGCGTCCTTGACTACTTTGTGCTCCTCGTCTTGGATGTCCTTTTCTTGTTTCTTCGTCTCTGCCGTCGGCTCCATGCGCTGGTCAAGAAGCTGCTGAATAGCCGCGTCCATTGGCGGCGGCTCGGCCTGGCTCCCGGTACCGAGCGGAAGACGGTCTTCCTCGGAAATGAAAGCCGGGGTGGATTTCGTGCGCCGTCTCCAGATCACGCCGGATACCGGTCATATCTTCCCCCGATCCGGTCCGTACCGTCGGCGGCACCACCGCGAGCCTGTCGGACATGACCATCCGTTGCGACTACGACCAGCACGCCCTGACCGCTTACCTGGCCGCCCTGGAGACGAGCGACCTGCTGGCTAGCTGACGCTGCGCGCGCACGCGGCAGGAAGACCGAAAGTAAGGGTCATAATCATCCATCCGAACGATCGTGCTGCGTGCCCTCGGCACCCGGGCCGCTTACATCAGCACAACTTGTCGTTCCGGACCCCGCGGTCCATTCATAGGTACAACCTATAGAGTCCATTCATAGGCGTGGGCTGAGCGGTCCATTTCGTGGCTGGCCACGACGGGGGACATCGTGACTGCGAGACTTGAGGGCAAGACTGCGCTGGTCACTGGGGCCACCAGCAATATCGGCCGGGCCATCGCCTTGGCGTTCGGGGCCGAGGGGGCCCACGTTGTTGTCAGCGGCCGTAGCGCCGAGCGGGGCGCCGAGGTCGTGGACCGGATCCGCGCAGCCGGCGGCCGGGCGGATTTCGTCGCGGCTGATCTCGATGGGTCCCGGAAGGCGTCGAGGGATCTCGCTGCGGAGGCCATGCATGTTCTCGGTGGCCGCATCGATGTCCTGGTGAACAGCGCCGGCATCTTCCCCCGGACCACCACTGCCACCACTGACGAGGAGACCTTCGACCAGGTCTACGGGGTCAACGTCAAAGCGCCCTACTTCTTGACCGGGGCCATCGCGCCGGTGATGGCCGCCGCGGGCAGCGGCGCGATCATCAACCTGGGCTCGTGGATCGCCCGCCTCGGCATCCCGAGCGCCCTGTACAGCTCCACCAAGGGCGCCGTAGAGACCTTGACGAAAGCGTGGGCCGCGGAATTCGGGCCGGCCGGAGTGCGGGTCAACGCCATTTCCCCCGGCGTCATCCGTACCCCCAACGCGGACGGATCCGACAGCGGCGCCCACCCGGCCGAGGTGATGATGCGGGGTACTCCCGCGGGCAGCAGCGGCACCCCTGATGCCGTCGCCCATGCTGCTGTCTACCTGGCCAGCGACGAGGCTGCATTCGTCCACGGCACCGTGATCGACGTGGACGGCGGCCGCACGGGGGTAGCGGTCGTCGCCTCGTAACGCCCAGGGGACACCCGCCTGAGACCTCCCAGCGGAGTGTCTCGGTTCATCCGACAATTGCCTGGAGAGCCACCCGCTCGCGGCGAACCTGCGTATGTGGTCACAGCAAGTCGACGGCTACGTCGTGGTGAGCGACCCGTTCATCCCACCGGCTCAGCGCCCGACGGCCAGCTTCCTCGACGACGGCCTATCCGTCGTCTTTGCGCAGCAGGCGCGCGCCGCGAAAGCCGTCGACACCCTGCAGGTGGCTACTTACCTCAGATTCGAAGTGACGCTGGTAGTTGTCGGCTGTGGCCTGCGGTGCCCACCCATGCCATATCCGCGCGATCATCTGCCCTCGCTTCGCTGACTAGGGTCGTGCGAACGAAAACCATAACTCTCTCAGGTGAACTTCAGCCAGCCGGTCGGCGCCTGGCACCGCGGGCGGGTAAGGGCCGCATCGTCGGCCACGGACGAGGGACCTAGTCGTTCGCCGGGATCTCGTGGCGGTTCCAGCGGCGAGCGCGGCCGAACTGACGCTGAACCCGTGGTGGCTGCCGGTAGGAGTCCCCGTGGCCGGCGAACTTCCAAGGCTTGCACATCGGGCATCCTTTGGTCCGCCGAGTGCTTGTACGCGCCATCGCTCCTCCTCACGCGATCGTCGGATGTTGCCAAAGAGCAACATTTGAAGTCTGCCTGTGAATGTCGGCGCTTGGCAACATTCGCGTCGTCGTGCGCGCAAGGCAGCAGTTCAACAAGGTATTCATTGGAGGACAAGGTACAGATAAGGGACGGACGGCAAGTCCTTTCTGGAGGGATGAACCGCGGGAGCCAGGGACGGGAGCCAGCGTGTTCGGGCGGCCCAAATCCCCTAAGCTCGACCGCCAGGTGTGGCATGCAGAAGGTCACGTGAACTAAGAGGACAAGGAACGCCGATGGGATCGCAATCGCGCTGGGGTCTGACGTTGCCGCTGAGCGGGCTGTCGCTCGCTGCCCAGAAAGACCTGGTGGCCGGCCTGCCTGAGCTCGGCTACACCGATGTCTGGTCGGGGGAGCTGAACGGGATTGACGGCTTCACGCCGCTGATCCTTGCCTCCCAGTGGGCCCCTCAGCTGCGCCTGGGCACCGCGATCGTCGGTATCTACACCCGCGCGCCCGTCTCGCTCGCCGTGCAGGCCGGCACGCTGGCCGCCCTGGCTCCCGGCAAGTTCGTGATGGGCATCGGCACCTCGTCCCAGGTCGCCGTCGAGCAGTGGAACGGCATCCCGTTCTCCAAGCCCTACCAGCGCTCTCGGGACATGCTGCGGTTCCTGCGCGAGGCGCTGGCCGGCGGCAAGGTCACCCGCGAGTACGAGACGTTCTCGGTGCAAGGCTTCCGGCTCGATCCGGCCCCCGTGGTCCCGCCTGCGCTCGCCCTGGCCGCGCTGCGACCCGGCATGCTCAAGCTCGCCGCCGCCGAGGCCGGCATCGCGATCACCAACTGGCTCGCCCCCCAGGACGTGCCGAGGGTGCGCGACGCGGCCGGCCCGGACTGCGAAGTGGTCGCCCGGATCTTCGTCTGCCCGACCACCGACGCCGGCACCGCCCGGTTTATCGGCAAGCGGATGATCGCCACCTACCTCACCGTGCCGGTGTATGCCGCCTTCCAGCAGTGGCTCGGCCGCGGCGACATCATCGAGCCCATGCTGACGGCCTGGAACTCCGGCGACCGCAAGGGCGCTGTTGAGGCCATCCCCGACGCGCTCGTCGACGAACTGGTGATCCACGGACCCGCGGAGGAGTGCCGGGAGCGCGTGGCCGAGTACCGGGCGGCCGGCCTGGACACTCCCGTCATCGCGATCACGCCGGTCCCCGGCCTCGACCTCGCCGACACCATCAGCAAGCTCGCGCCAGCCTGACAAGCCCAGTACGGACGACGCCTGTGTTGACGTAGTCTTTCCAGGTGGTATCGCCACTAGGCCCCCCAAGCAGGTGCGGAGGACAAGCTCCGGGACATCCGGTCGGTAACCGATGCGGCGCTGTCCTATCTGGGCGCTGGTGACCTTCTCGCTGAGCTGCTGACGCGGGTGAAGGAGATCCTGGACGCCGACACCGCGGCGGTGCTGCTGCTGGACAGCTCGGCGCGTCAGCTTATCGTCACTGCGGCCAGCGGCCTGGAGNNGGTGACGTGGCCGGGTCCGGGCTCGCCGGCGCGGTCCTCATGGGCCGGATGCGCAGCGCCCTGCGCTCGTACGCGCTGGAGTACCCTGATCCCGCCGAGGTGCTGCGCAAGCTCGGTCAGAAGATGCAGTATTTCGAGGGCGAGGTCATGGCGACCGTGTCCTACGCCGTGCTCGACCCGGCCTGCGGTCAGCTGCGCATCTCACCGGCAGGTCATTTCCCGCCCGTGATCGCGGTCCCTGGCCGGCGCGGTGCCCTGGCCGAGATCGCGGTCGACGCGCCGATCGGCGTCGCCGATGCCCCCCGCCGGCAGGTCACCACGTTGACTCTCGCGTCCGGCGCGGTGCTGTGCTTTTTCACTGACGGGCTGGTGGAACGCCGGGATGAGCCGGTCGATCACGGCATCGCCCGGCTGTGCGCGGCCGTGTCGCCCGGGTCGCCGGAGAACGTTTGCATTTCGGTGATGGGAGCCATGGTGGAAGCGAGCACCCCGGAGACGACATCGCCCTTCTGGCCCTGCGCTGGCAGCGCGAGCCGCCGTCCGCGGCCACCACCGTCACGGCCCGCTCTCTGGATCGGCCAGGGCCCGGTAGCACCGCCCGGTATTTCAGTACGTGATGCCGGGGAACTGCTCGCGGGCGTGCTCCAGCTGGCCGGCCCGCTCGCGGGGCCAGCCGAAAGCGCGGGCGGCCTGGCCGCTCATGTCGGCGGCCGCAGCACCGCTGGTGAAGTGGACGTACTCGCCCCAGTTCATCCGCCGCGTGTAGGT
>PMST01000701.1 GCA_003168295.1 Actinomycetota bacterium | reverse complement strand
GTAGCTGGAATCCCTCGCCTTCTTCAGGTGAGGGAGGATGTCAAACCCGCATCGTCTCGCATAGCCGCCACCACAAACGAGCCAGGCGGCCGATCCCGCGGGTTCAGGCACAATTGAGCTGTGCAGGTCGCCATGCTCGGGCCGCTCGAGGTCCGCACCGATGACGACTCGGGGATCATGCTCGACGTCGGCGGAGCCCGGCTGCGCGCGCTGCTGATCATGCTGGCGCTGCGCCCCGGCCAGCTGGTCCCGGCTAGCCAGCTGATCGACGGGCTGTGGGCCGGCCAGCCGCCGGCCGGCCCGGCGAACGCGCTGCAGGCCCTGGTCTCCCGGCTGCGCCGGGCGCTGCCAGACGCGGTCATCGAATCCCGGCCCGCCGGCTACCAGCTGAAACTCGATCCCCGCGGCACCGACATCGTCCGGTTCGAAGAACTCGCCGCCAAGGGCAGAACGCAGCTGCGCGACGACCCGGCCGCCGCGGCGGCGACCCTGCGCGCGGCGCTCGCGCTGTGGCGCGGCCCGGCCCTGGTGGACGTGGCCGACAGCGATTTCGGCCAGGCCGTCATCGCCCGCCTGGATGAGCTCCGCCTGCTCGCCACCCAGAACCGCATCGACGCCGATCTGCGCACCGGCGTCACCGCCACCCTCGTCGCCGAGCTCGAGGGCCTGGTGGTGGCGCATCCGATGCGCGAGCCGCTGGCCGCCCGGCTGATGCGCGCGCTGCACGCCTGCGGGCGGCGCGGCGCCGCGCTCGAGGTCTACGAGCAGACCAAGGAGCGGCTCGTCGACCAGCTAGGAATAGAGCCCTCGGCCGAGCTGGCCGCGCTGCACCTGGCCATCCTGCGCGCCGACGACCCGCCCGCCAAGCCCCCGGCAGCCGCCCGCTCCGCTCCCGACGCCAGCCCCGCCCGCAGCACCAGCCACACCAACCTGCGCGCCGAGCTCACCAGCTTTGTCGGCCGGGACAATGAGCTCGCGCACGTCGCCGGACTCCTGCGTGCGAACCGCCTGGTCACGCTCACCGGCCCCGGCGGGGCGGGCAAAACCCGGCTGGCCGTCGAGGCCGCCCGCGCCGAGGTGGCCGCGATGCCCGACGGGGTGTGGCTGGTCGAGCTGGCCCCCGTCACCGACCCCGCCGACCTGATCTCCGCCGTCCTGAGCGTGCTCGGCCTGCGCGAGCAGGCGCTGCTCTACGGCGGCAAGCCGCTGGCCGCGCGGCTGCCGCCCGGTCAGGCCGCGGCGCCGGACGAGCAGGCGGACGCGCTCGGCAGGCTGCTGACCGCGCTGGCCGCACAGCGAACCCTGCTGGTCCTGGACAACTGCGAGCACCTGATCGAGGCGGCGGCGGCGCTGGCCGACCGCATCCTCGCCGCCTGCCCGCAGGTCCGCGTCCTGGCCACCAGCCGCGAGCCGCTGAACATCACGGGGGAGACGCTGTGGACCGTAGGCCCGCTGACGCTGCCCCCGGCCCCCGCCGTATCGTCCGATAATGCCGAACGGGCCGGCCCGCTTGCCCCCAGGCCAGCTGAGACGCCCCCCGGTATCGACGCCTGCGCCTCGGTTAGCCTGCTGGTCCAGCGAGCCCGCGCCGTCTTCCCTGAGTTCCGCCTCACCGGGGACAACGCCCCCGCCGTGGCCCGGATCTGCCGCGCCCTGGACGGCATGCCGCTGGCCATCGAGCTGGCCGCGGCCCGGCTGCGCACGCTGACACCGGAACAGGTGGCGGCCCGCCTCGATGACCGGTTCCAGCTGCTGACCGGCGGCAGCCGGACCGCGATGCCGCGCCATCAGACGTTGCGCGCCGTCGTCGACTGGAGCTGGGACCTGCTGGAGGAACCCGAACGGCTGCTCTGGCGCCGCTTCTCGGTCTTCACCGGCGGCGCGACCCTGGAAGCCGTCGTGCAGGTATGCGCGGGCCACGGCATCGGCGCGGACCAGGTGCTCGTTCTGGTCACCGCGCTCACCGACAAGTCGCTGCTCACGGTCCGGCACGGACCCGACGGGGCGCGCTACCAGATGCTGGAGATCATCCGTGCCTACGGCCAGGAACGGCTGACCGAGGCGGGGGAGCATGACGAGCTGCGCCAAGCCCACGCGCGGCACTTCACCCAGCTGGCCGAGGCGAGCATGGATTATCTGCTCGGCTCCCAGCAGCTGGACTGGCTGCGGAAGCTGTCCGACGATCAGGACAACCTGCACGGGGCGATCCGCGGTGCGATCGCGGCCGGTGACGGCCGGGCCGCCGTCGGGCTGGCCGGCGCGCTCGGCTGGTACTGGTCGCTGCGCAGTATGAAGGTGGAAGGGGCCGAGCTGATTGCCATGGCGGTGGACGCACCCCGCGGCCCGGCGGGCGCCGACCGCGAACGGCTCGCCGTGGCCTACGCGATGGGCGGGCTGCTGGCCATGGACACCCCCCTCGCCGGCCGCATCCAGGACTGGTGGGCGGCCGCGGCTGACCTCGCCGCGGCGATACCGGACTCGCGCGAGCCCGTGCTCCGGCTGATCGGCCCGCTCAGGGCCCTCTTCGGTGCGTTCGCCACCGGGCGGAGGCAGCCGCCGCCTGCGGTGTTCGACGAGGCGGTGGCCGACCCCGAGCCGTGGGTCAGCGCCGTCGCCCGGGTTCTGCGGGGGCATGTGACGGTCAACTTCGGCCGCCAGCACGTCCAGGCGGAAGAGGATTTCCTGGCCGCCACGGGCATCTTTACCGCGCTGGGGGAGCGGTGGGGCCTGGCGATCGCCCTGGGTGGCCTGGCCATGCTGGAAGGATGGCGGGGCGAGTACGCCGCCGCGGCCGGCCATTACCGGCAGGCCATCGAACTTGCCACCGAGCTCGGCACCACCGAAGACGAGATTGTGTTCCGCCTTTTCCTGACCCGGGAGCTCTGGCTGCTCGGCGAGCGGAAGGTGGCGCACGCCGAACTCGTCCGCGCGCAACGTGACGCCGAACGGCTCCGGCTGCCCGAGGTCATCGCCCTGGGCGCCTACACCGCAGGCGACCTAGCCCGGTTGGAGGGCAGGCCCGAGGCCGCGCGCGCGGCCCTGAGGTCGGTGGTAGAACAGCACGGCCCGCTGGACATGGCGCTGCAGATCCGCGCCCAGGCTGCCACCGGGCTTGGTTACCTGGCCGCCGCTGACGGCGACCTGGAGGCGGCCCGCGGCTGGCACGTCAAGGCCCTGGATGTCGCCCGGTCCTCGTCCGACGCGCCGGTGATCGCACAGGCCCTGACCGGTCTCGCGGATCTCGCGCTGCGCGAAGATGCTCCGGACCGGGCCGCCGAACTGCTCGGCGCCAGCCTGGCGGTCCGGGGAACCACGGATCGTTCCGTCCTAGAGGAGGAAAGGGTGGCGGCCGACGCCCGGGCGGTGCTAGGGGAGGAACGATACGACAGGGCATACCAACGCGGCCAGCATGTCACTTTGGACACACTGGCCACGATGGTCGCGCTCACACCCGGCGCTTGAATGCGCGCACCGCCAGCGGCGCGAACACGATCGTGAACGCGGCCGCGTAGAGCAGCGACTCCACCGCGGGCCGCGCCGCAGGGCCTGACACCATCAGCCCGCGCATCGCGTCGGAGACCAGCGAGACCGGGTTCGCCTTCGACCAGGCCTGTAGCCAGCCGGGCATCGACGCGGTGCGGACGAAGGCGTCACTGGTGAACGTGAGCGGGAACAGCACCACGAACCCGAAGATCTGCACCTTCTCCGGGTTGGCTGCCAGCATGGCCACCAGCACCAGGGCCCAGGAGAGCGCCAGGGTGCTGACGAGGACCAGGCCGAAGGCGGCCAGCACGCCGAGCGGTCCGGTGTCGACCCGGAAGCCCAGGATGTACCCGATCCCCAGCAGCATGATGACCGCCCAGGCCTGCTTGGCGATATCGGCCAGGATCCGGCCGGACAGCGGGGCGAACCTGGCGATCGCCAGCGAGCGCAACCGGTCGAAGAACCCCTTCTCCAGGTCGGTCGACAGGCCGGTCGCCGTGTTCAGCGTGGTGAACAGCGAGTTCTGCACGATGATGCCGGGCAGCGCGAACATCAGGTACTTGTGCGGCGAGCCCCCGATGGCACCGCCGAACACGTAGGTAAACAGCAGCAGGAACATCACCGGCTGGATGCTGAAGTCGATCAGCTCCGCCGGGTTGTGCTTGATCTGCACTAGCGTTCGCCAGGCCAGCGAGAACGTCTGCCGCAGTCCCTGCAGCGGCCCGACCCGCGGCGACAGCGGCCCGAGAGGCCCCAGCGGCTTGAGCGCGGTCAGCGCCCCCGCCGCGCCTGCCGCCCCCGAATGATCCGGAACCGTACTATTCATGGTCGTGATTGCGGTGGTCATGCCGCGCTCCCTTCCAGGACTTCGGCTTCGGTGCGGTGGCCGGTCAGCGACAGGAACACCTCATCCAGGCTGGAGCCGCGCAGGTTGAGCTCGGCGACCCGGATCCCGGCGTCCTCGAACCGCCGCATCACGCCGGGCAGCACGTCCTCCTGACTGACCGGGACCGTGACGGTGGTATGGCGGATCTCCGGCTCGGCCAGCGAGAGCCCGGCCACGATCGCCACCACGGCCGGCACATCGGCCGGGCTGGCCGGGCGGACGCTCAGCGTCTGCGCCCCGGTCCTGGCCTTGAGCTCGTCCGGCGTCCCGGTCGCGATGACCGTCCCGTGGTCGACGACGGCGATATCCTCGGCGAGCTGATCGGCTTCTTCCAGGTACTGCGTAGTGAGTAGGACGGTAACGCCGGTCGCGGTCAGCCCGCGGACCACGTCCCACATCTCGTTGCGGCTGAGCGGGTCAAGCCCGGTCGTCGGCTCGTCCAGGTAGAGCACCCGTGGGCTCGTGACCAGGCTGGCCGCCAGGTCCAGCCGCCTGCGCATGCCGCCCGAATAGGTCTTCACCGCCCGGTCGGCGGCGTCGGTGAGCCGGAACGCGGCCAGCAGCTCGCGCGCCCGGCCCCGGACCGCGGACCGCGACTGCCCGGTCAGCCGCCCGATAAGCATCAGGTTCTCGGTCCCGGTCAGCGTCTCGTCCACCGACGCGTACTGCCCGGTGAGCCCGGTGAGCTGCCGGACCTGATGAGCCTGGCTCACCACGTCGTACCCGCACACGCTGGCGTGCCCCCCGTCAGGCCGCACCAGAGTGGCGAGTATCCGTACCGCGGTCGTCTTCCCCGCGCCGTTCGGCCCGAGCAGCCCGAACACCGAGCCGGTGCGCACGGCCAGGTCTATCCCGTCGAGCGCGACCGTGGCGCCGTACCGCTTGACCAGCCCTTCGGCCATGATTGCGTAAGTCATGCGGCTAGCGTGCCGCCCGCCGCTGACACTTCACCGAGATCCCGCTGACGCCCCTGACATCCCGCTGACACGCCCGCGTTCTGCGTGGGAATTACCGCAGGAGGAGGGCAGTAAGTGAACGCGCAATTCGGCCCACACGACCTTGCCGGGCCAGCCGGGGACGCTCTGCCAGCTCCACCGTTCGCATACCGCCTCGACCAGGACCAGGCCGCGGCCGCTCTCGTCATCCGGGCCGGCCTGCTCCGTGACCGGAGCCCCCGCGATGACGTCCCAGACCTCGATCAGGACGCGCGTTTGGTCAGTGCCCAGCCGCACCACCACGACCGGCAGCCCCGATCCGTCATACCGAGGGTGGCCATCGGGGCCGGTCGATGCCCGGACCGCGTTCGTGACCAGCTCGCTGACGATGAGCTCGGCCGCTTCGGCCAGGGCGTTAAGTCCCCACTCGGCCAGCACGGCGCGAGTGTGCAGCCGGGCGCAGGGCGTCGCTGTCACCAGGGCGCCGAGCGGGAGAGAACTCGACGACGGCCACGTTGTCATCCCCTCCGGTTCCGTGCCAGGGTCCAACCCGATCACCACAGTGCCCTCGCCCATGGTCCGGCGCGTCCCTCCTTCCACCGCATGCCCAGCGTACGGCCCACGGCCCGCGGCGGCTAGCATGAGGGCACCTGTAGCCGCCGATGCCGGTGGTGAGACGTATCTCACGTCCGGGTCCGGGTAAATCGCCGGAGAGACTACTTTGCCGAGGCAAATGATCTTAGGGGTCTGTTTAGCACCTGCCGTGACGGCCTATGGTCTAGACATGACCACGAACGACACGCTGCGAGTAACCGACTCACGAACCGGCCGCAGCTACGAACTCCCTATCGTCGACGGCGCTATCCGCGCGATTGACCTGCGGCAGATCAAGACATCCGACGACGACTTCGGGCTGCTGTCCTATGACCCGGCCTTCCAGAACACCGCGAGCGTTCGCAGCGCGATCACCTTCATCGACGGCGAAAAGGGCATCCTCCGCTACCGCGGCTACCCCATCGACGAACTGGCGAAGCACACGTCCTTCCTGGATGTGTCGTGGCTGCTGCTGAACGGTGAGCTGCCGGACAAGAGCGAGTCGGTGGCCTGGGCTCACCAGATCTCACATCACACCTACGTGCACGAGAACGTCAAGAAGTTCATCGACGGCTTCCACCACGACGCCCACCCGATGGGCATCCTGGTCAGCACCCTGGCCGCGCTGTCGACCTTCTACCCAGAGGCTAAGGAGGTGCACGACCGGGAGAACCAGGACGAGCAGATCGTCCGGCTCATCGCCAAGATGCCCACGCTCGCGGCCTTCGCCTACCGGCACGCCCGGGGCCTGCCGTACGCGTACCCGGACGACGAGCTGTCCTACGCAGGCAACTTCCTCAACATGATGCGGAAGATGACCGAGCCCAAGTACATCCCGGATCCGGTCCTCGAGCACGCCATCGACGTGCTGCTCACCCTGCA
>PMST01000414.1 GCA_003168295.1 Actinomycetota bacterium | reverse complement strand
GTCGTTACCCAGTTTCCCGGCGGTGTTTCCTATCTTTCCGCGGTGCCATGCACCGCATTCATGCCTGGCAGCAGCTGGCGTACCTGCGCGAGGTGACTGGCGATGCTGTCCTTCTGCCTGGTGAGGTCGTCGACCTCGCGGTGGGTAGCAGCGCGGCGGCGTTCGGCATCAGCGTTGCCCTCGGCGAGCAACTGCTCGGCCTGGCNNGTCTGGTCGGCCTGGGCGCTGGCCTTCGCTGCCCGCTGCTCGGCGGTTGAGGCGCGCTGCCCGGCTTCGAACACGAATTTCTGCGTCGCGGACTGGGCGGCGGCGAGCCGTTCGGCCTCCTGGCGCTCGGCCTGTTCCCTGCGTATCGCGAGCTGGGTCTCGAACTCGGCTTCCGCCTGGGCCCGCTGGCCCTCGCTCTCCTCCAGGATCCGCTGCGCATGGCTGCGCATCTCGTCAGCTTGGCGCCTGGAGGTGGTGAGGATCTCGTCCCGCTCGCGCCTGGCAGTCGCCTTCAGCTGGGCGGCCTCGCGCTCGGTGCTTGTCCGCAGCTTGGCGATTTCACCCTCGGCCGTGGCCTGCTCCTCCGCGACCTCGTGGCCGGCCGTGGCACGGAGCTTGGCGGCCTCGCGCTCGGTCGCGGAGGTCAGCTCGCCGGCCTCGCGCCGGGCGGTAGTCCTGATCGAGTCGGCCTCGCGCTCGGTGGCGGCCTGTTGTTCACCGGTCTCGCGCTTGGCGTTCGCGCCCAGTTCGGTAGCATCGTTTTCGGCGCCGGCCCGCAGCTCTGCGGCATCGACCCTGGCCGTGGCCTTGATCTCGCTGGCTTCGGATCGAGCCGTCTGGACCACCTCGGTTGCCTGTTCCTCGGCAAGCCGCAGCAGCTGCTCGATCCTGGCACCGAGACCGGTATAGGCGGGTCGTTCCTGCTCGTGGAACTGGCGGTGGGCTTCGGACAGCTCCCGCTGCATGGCCTGGGCTTGCTCGCGATGCTGCCGGACTTCGGCTTCGATCTGCCTGATGTGCTCGTCGACCTGGTGACGGTCATAACCCCGCATCGCCGTCACGAACTCACGCGGCGGGGCTTCTTCGAAGAGGTTGGTCAGCACGGCGTCGGTGTCTGGTTGCATGTGGCCTGATCCTCGCTAGACGTGACGAGGACGGGGTATTCACGGGTTTGCGGCGGGTGATCGGGCGTGTCATTCGCACCGCGGGCCTCAGGCTCCCGCCCAGTGACACGCACACTACTCTTATTGCGGGATGCCGGCGGGTCCTTCATGCTCGCGGCTCGCGACCACCCGCACCTACTGGCTGCTCGCCGCCGGCGTCACCGCGCTGATCGCCGGCGGGACCGCCGCCGCCGCGGCTAACAGCTTCACCGGGGGCGTGAGCCCGGCCCGTTCCGTCCTGGCCATCGCCGGCCTGGCTCAGACCGTCGCGTTGGTGGCCGGCGCGGAGCCGCACTGCTGCGGCACCGCGACATCACCGCCACGTGATGATCCCGAAGTACCTCATCGCGGCCATGGGCGCAGGTTGGTTCTGGGTGCTGCGCAGTGGCCGCTACAGCTGACGGCCTTGCGGTGCAGTAAGCGCCATCGGCACCATGTACCGGCCCGGCTGTGATGTTTGTTCGGCTATCCACCGATCAGCCTCTTCGGCGGTCACGAACGGACCGACCAGCAGGTCTGGCGCGTTCTTGGCAGGCCCACAGAGCACGGCACACGGCACACGGCAGAAGTACGTTCCGACTGAGCCACAGGCCAGTACGGTGGCGTCACGGTTCTCGGGGCATCGGCACGGAGCGGGATTCAATCGGCGCAGTGGTCCGGCATGGTGCCCTCGTCATGGCCGCCGGGCTGTGTGACACGGATGAGACGAGATGCTGCTCTCGTGCAGGCGTAGGGGCGGAGATAGTCTGCGTGTCGTGGCCTTGCCAGATGCCGCACGAGTGCGCTGATGCCGTCGGGTGAGGAATTCCGCCTTCGTTCGGTGGCTATCGCCGCGTTCGGCCCGGCAACTCTGTTCGGGCTCGCGGAAGGGGCGATGCTGCCGGTCATCGCGCTGAGCTCGNNTCGATCGCGGTGCCAGCACCGCGATCGCGGCGCTCATCACCGCGCTGCTCGGCATCGGCTCGCTGGTGACCAACATTCCCTCGGGTATCCTCGCCACCCGCATCGGCGAACGGAAGTCGATGCTGGTGGCCGCGGCGGTGGCGGTGGCCGGCCTGATCCTGTGCCTGGTCAACCTCGGCCGCGGCGGGCTGTCGCTGGTGGTGTTCGGCTTCGGGGTGCTGCTGCTCGGGGCGGCGAGCTCGGTCTACACTCTGGCCCGCCAGTCCTACCTGACCGAGATCGTGCCGCCGGAGATGCGGGCCCGGGCGCTGTCGACCCTAGGCGGCACGCTCCGCATCGGGATGTTCGCCGGCCCCTTCCTCGGTGCCGGCGCGGAAGAGCTGCAGGGGCTGCGAGGGGCCTATTACGTCAGCCTGGCCGCGATGATCGGCGCCGCCGTCATCGTCTACCGGGTGCCTGACCTGGAGAAAAGCGACGAGCACAAGGCAGCCGCCGCCGAGGTGACATCGGGGGGCATCCTCAAGCAGCACTGGCGCACCTTCGCCACCCTCGGGACCGGCGTTGTCCTGCTGCAGGCGATCAGGCAGACCCGGCAGGTCGTTATCCCGCTGTGGGGGGCGCACATCGGGCTGTCGCCCACCGCGAACTCGGTCATCTTCGGTATCGCCGGGTTCATCGACGTGCTGACCTTCTACCCCGCGGGCAAGGTCATGGACCTGTACGGTCGCCGCTGGGTCGCCGTGCCGTGCGCCGGCGTGCTCGGCATCTCCTTTGTCGTCATGCCCTTCACCCACGCCGTTGCCACCCTCACCCTGACCGCAATGATCATGGGCTTCGGCAACGGCATCGGCTCCGGTATCGTCATGACGCTCGCAGCCGACACCTCTCCGGAGATCGGCCGCCCGAAGTTCCTCGGCCTGTGGCGCGAGCTGTCCGACACCGGGCAGGGCATTGGCCCGCTCATCCTCTCTGCGGTGACCGCCGTCGCCGGGCTGACCGCCGGCATCACCGTCAGCGGCGGGGTCGGCTTCGCCGCGGCCGCAGCCATGTGGGCATTTATCCCCCGGCGGCTCCGGTCGACAAGCAGACAGGAAAGACAGCTACCGACACCGGCAGAGCCATCGACGAGTAAGGGCCGCCAGACACCCTAAGTCAGAGCCTGCTTGAGAACTGGGGTGCGTCGGCCGGGATGTATCTGGATCTTCCCGGCGTAGCGTGGCGCGCCGCTGACGTGTGAGGTAAGAGGCTCACCGTCTACTGGTGGACGGATAAATGGCAGGCGGACGGATCGGCTGAGCGAATGCATAATGACCTGCGTGAGCGCATCCGCGCCGCCGCCGGCCACAGCCCGGGGCCCAGCGCGGCGATCATCGATTCCCAGTCGGTGAAAGGCTCGGAGATGATCGCCCGCACCCGCCGCGGCTACGACGCCGGGAAAAAGATCAGCGGGACCAAGCGGCACCTCGCCGTCGATGTCCTGGGCCTGCTGCTCACCGTCCTGGTCACCGCCGCGTCCGTCCAGGACCGCGACGCCGCCCGGCCGCTGCTGTGGAACCTGCGGAAAGCGTTCCCTTCCGTCAAGCTGGCCTGGGCCGACGGCGGCTACGCCGGAAAGCTCGTCATCTGGGCCGCAGCCAAGCTCAGGCCGAAGCTGACGCTGGAAATCGTCCGGCGGCCCGATGACCTGCATACCTTCCAGGTCCTGCCCCGCCGCTGGGTCGTAGAGCGCACCCTGGCCTGGATCACCCGCCGCCTCGCCCGCAAGCCGCGGCCAGCCAGCACCGCAGCGCAGCCGGAGACCGCATAAGCCGTCGAGCGGGCTCTCCAGGACGGCCGCATTCAGGTTCACGGGGCAGAGTGGGGCATCCTGCTGTCATGGCGACCAACCCGGCTGCTCCGGTCCCGAACCCAGTCCAGCACCGTGATGCAAACGTCCTGACCGGGATTCTGGCGATCTTGGAGGGGGCAGTCCGGACCGGGCATCTCGATGAGTGGACCACAGGCAAAGTCGCCGAACGGTTCGCGCGAGAGGGCCTGCTGGGCGCCGACCATGACCAGCATGATCTGGGTCAGGCAATCAACGACCTGAACCAGCGGATCCGCTATGCCGCTGGCGAATACGACACCCCGCCATCGTCAATACCGCTGCCACCGTGACCGATCAGGTTCCAGCCCGGAACATCAGCGCGGCCCAGCTGGGCAGGACGTGCCCGCGCCATAGGGCGGTGCCGATCAGGACCAGGCCAAGGATGTGACCGGCGACGAACAGCCACGAGCCGAGCCCGATGGCAGGCACCGCTCCCATGCTGTCCAGCAGCCGGCCGGTCAGGGCCGGGCTGACGCCGATCCGGGCCGCGGCCAGCGCGACGTTGTCCGAGCCGGCCACGGTCGACCAGAACAGGCTCATGAATCCGGCGAACGCCAGCACCAGCCCGGCCGTGCCGAGCCGGGGAGCGCCGCGGCGGGCCATCAGGCCAACCGCGATGATCCCGGGGATCAGCGTGAGCATGGCGATGAAGGTCAGCCATACGACCAGGGTCCGGTGCCCTGATGCGACGCGACCTGAGCCGCCAGGGTGGTGTTGGAATCGGTGGTCATGTAGGGCAGATGCCGCGCAGGATCGCGATGGCGAGCGGCCCGATGGGCAGCACGACGGCCAGGGCCCGGCCTGGTCCGGCAGCTGAAGTCGGCCGCCGAGCATGACATGAGGGTAGGGGGCGCGGACCTGGCCGGACAGGCCATCAAGGCCGGGCTGGCCGACGAGGTGCGGCTATTCCTGGTTCCTGTTGTCGTCGGAGGTGGCAAGCGAGCGCTTCCCGGCGGCGTCCGCTCAGATCTGGAGCTACTGGATACGCAGCGGTTCGCCAGCGGTGCTGTCTACCTCAGGTACTGCCTCCAGTCAGCCTGGGCGATGGTGCCGATCTGGGCGACCCTGGCCGTGAACACCCGGCCCGCGCAGGCCGGCGTGACGTGCCCACGGGACTGGCGCGCGGCAGCGGGCTGGGAAACAGCCACCGGTCCAGCGCCGGGGCACGCGCAGCCGGGCCGGTCAGACAGGAGGCTGACCCCGGCCTCTCGCAAGGGGCCGGGGTCTGCTTAAGGCCTTCGCAGG
>PMST01000443.1 GCA_003168295.1 Actinomycetota bacterium | reverse complement strand
CGGCTGTCGCACCTGGTCAAGCGCCTTGAGGAACGCGGCCTGGTGCGCCGCGAGCGCGACCCCGCAGACGGGCGGTTCACCCGTGCCATCCTGACCGACCAGGGCTTCCGGACGCTCGCCGAAGCGGCACCCGGGCACGTGGACCATGTGCGGTCGCTCGTCATCGACGTCCTGTCGCCCGAGCAGCTCCGCCGCCTCGGCCAATCCGCAGACCGCATCGTGTCGCGCATCGACACCACCGAAATCAATTAGCCCGGACCCGCGCGTCCGGGCTCGGCGGAAATCACCAGGATCCAGTGAGGGCCGGTCACCTGGGAGCTGGCAAGGCTGGTCATTCAACCCGCCTCGCTGAGCTCACTCCGTGAGCGGCACAAGCACAGGAGAACGACGATGACGAAGGACCTGGGTGTCATCTACCGGTACTTCAACGAGGTCCCGAAGCTGACCGATGCGGTAGGCATCGCGACCGCGGGCAAGCTCGCCGGATCAGCTCGGGGCGGTCGCTGAGATGGCCGGCCGGCTGACAGGAAAAGTCTGCGTGATCACGGGCACGGGCGGGAGCATGGGACGCGCCGCCGCCCTGACGTTCGCCCGCGAGGACGCGTCGGTCGTCGGCTGTGACGTGGCGGTCGAGCCAGCGGAACAGACCGTCAAGATGGTTCGCGCCGCGGGTGGCGAGATGGTGTCGCTGCAGCCGTGTCGTCTCAGCGATCCGGCCGAGTGCGCGAGGCTCGTCGAGCTGGCGGTGAGCGAGTTCGGCCGGATCGACGTGCTGTACAACCTCGCTGCCCGGTCCCACCTGCACTGGTTCGAAGACTTCACCGACGAGGACTGGGCTGGCGCCCGCCAGGACGAGGTTGACCTGGTGTTCTACCTGACCCGGGCGGCCTGGCCCCAGCTGAAGGCCAGCCGCGGCGTGGTCGTGAACATGGCCTCCCTGAACGGATCCCTCAGCTTCAAGAACCTCCCGGCGATAGCCCACATGACCAATAAGGCCGCGATCATCGGGATGACGCGCCAGCTCGCCATGGAGGGCAGCGAGCATGGGATCCGCGTCAACTCGGTCTCGCCGGGTTTCATCGAGACCAACGCGACTCGGGGGGAGCTGGAAGACGAGGAATTTGGCCGCGCCATGCGTGACCGGACCCTCCTGGGCCGGTTCGGTCAGCCGGAAGACGTGGCGAACGTCGCGCTGTTCCTCGCGTCCGACGAGAGCTCCTACGTGACCGGCATCGACCTCGTGGTCGATGGCGGCATGAGGGTCTGGTGAGCTCGATGTCCGCCAGGGACGGAAGTCCGGTGTCCGACGTCGACGCTGCCGAAGTGCCCGCACCGCACAGACGCTCACACGGTTCCGGCTTTTGGGCCGCAGCGTTCGCCTTCCTGATCGTCATGGCGGTCGCGACCCTGCCGAGCCCGCTCTACGGCCTCTACCGGATCCGGGATCACCTCTCGGCCCTCACGATCACCGTGGTCTTCGCGATCTTCGCGGCCAGCACGATCGCCGTGCTGCTGCGGGACAGCGCCATCGCCGCGCGTATCGGGCGCCGGGGCACGATGCTCGCCTCCGTCGCGATGATGATGGTGGCCGTGGGGGTGCTCGCCGCCTGGAAGGACCTGCCGGGGCTGCTGATCGGGCGCGTGCTCACCGGGGTGTCGGTCGGGCTGGCCGCGGGCACCGCGATCACGTACCTCATCGAGTTGCGGTTGCGCGCGAATCCGAAGGCGTCGCCCGTCGCCGCCAGGCTCATCGGCACGTCCGTGACCGTCGGCGCGCTTGGCGTCGGCCCGCTGATCGCCGGCTGCCTCGCGCAGTGGGTGACACAGCCGCTGACCGTGCCCTACCTGGTGTTCATAGCGCTAGGGGCGATCGCACTGGTGGGCTTGTGGGCCGCGCCGGAGACGGGCGCGCCGACCAGGCAGAAGACGCCGGCCGGTGCGCGCCGCAAGGTCAGGCTTCCGGTCTCAGCGGCCGCCGGGACCCTGGCCGCCTTTGCCGCGAATGGCCTGTTCGCCGGGCTGTCCGGGCTCTTCCTCGCCACCACGCTGCACCACCCCTCGCACGCACTGTCCGGTGCCGCGCTCTTTCTTCTTTTTAGCTGCGGAGTGGCATCTCAGTTGGTAACGCTGCCGGCCTCGCGCGTGCTCGCCCTCGGGATGGCTTCCATGCTCGTAGGCCTGGTGCTGCTCGTTATTTCCGTGCGCCTTTCCACCCCGAGCCTCGCGCTGTTCCTGATCGCGGGTGCGCTGATCGGCGCGGGTTCTGGTGCTGTCTTCAAAGGAACCACCGGGATCGTGCTCGAGGCCAGCCCGCCAGAAAGCCGCGTCGCGATGACGTCGGACCTGCTCATCGCGCTCTACGTNNCCGGTGATCGGAGCCGGAGTCGCCCTCGACCTGGGCGCAAGCGCACCCAACACCGTGCTCGGGTTCGCCATCGTCGTCGGGGTGGGCGTGATCATCTCGGGTTGGGCGCTGCTGAGACGCCGCGCTTGAGTGGTGTTCCAGCTGCTATACACAATTCAAATAGGCGAGGAAAGGTGCGTCAACTGGACCAAGACACGGCCATCCGCGGCGTGACCACGAGCCGCGAGGGCTGGGCCCGGCTCCGCCGGTCCCTGTGGCAGCCGCCGCGTCCGCACGGTGAACAGCCGCGCGAGCGGGTGGTCGGGCCGCTCGAGCTGTTCTACGACCTGGCCGTGGTGGTGCTGGTCGCCCAGGCCGCCCACCGGCTGGCCGGGCACCTGACCTGGGCCGGGCTCGGCCAGTTCGCGGCGGTGTTCACGCTGGTGTGGATCGCCTGGGCCAACGGCAGCCTGCACCATGAGCTGCACGGCCACGACGACGCCCGCGCCCGCAGCACGTTCCTGCTGCAGATCCTGGTGCTCGCCGCGATGGGCGCCTCGATCCCGCAGGCGGGCGGGGCGCGCGGAGCAGCCTTCGCCTTCGCCTCGGCGGTACTGTTCGCGGTGCTGGCCGTGCTGTGGCTGCTGGCCGCGCGCGGCGATCGTCCCGAATACCGTCGGCCGTCCCGGCTGTTCGTGGCCGGGACGGCGGCCTGCGCCGTGCTGCTGGCCGGCACGGCCCTGCTGCCGGCTGATGCCCGCGTGCCGGCCTGGGGCGTGCTCGACGTCGTCTACCTGGCCGGGTTCGCCGCCGTGCTGCTCACCACCGACCCGGCCGACGAGCCCGGCATTATCATCACCGAGGCGCTGACCGAACGGTTCGGGGCGTTCATCATCATCGTGCTCGGCGAGACCCTCACCGGTGTCGTCACCGGGCTGTCCAGCAGACTGGTCAGCGGGCTCACCCTGGCCGTCGGGCTGGCCGCGGTCGTGGTCGGCTTCGGTGCCTGGTGGACCTACTTCGACTTCGCCGGGCAACGCCAACCCGGAACCGGACGGGTGGCCAGCGTGCAGTGGATACTCGGTCACCTGCCGCTGACCGCCGCGGTCGCCGCGATGGGCGCCGCGATGGTCAGCCTCGTCGAGCACGCCCACAACGGGCGCACCCCGGCCGCCACGGCGTGGGTGCTGGGCGCGGGCGCCGCCGTCGTGCTGGCCGCGACGATGCTGCTAGCTGCGACCCTGCCGGCCTGGGACCGTGACCGCAGCCTGTACCGGCCGCTCGCCCGCACCTGCACCGTCTCCGCCGTGGCCTGCCTCGGCCTCGCCGCCGCCCGGCCGGCGCCACTTCTCCTCGCCCCCGGGCTCGTCCTGCTCCTGAGCATCCCCTGGGTATACGCCGTCGCGCGCCGCCTGGCCGAAGCCGCGGGGGGATCTGAACGTGACTCCGGTCCGTCCGGCGCGCAGGTTTCGGATGCGCCCCGAGCTTAACGAGATCCGTCACGTCGGCGGCGAGGCTGGCCGACGTGGAGGAGAACAGGTCCAGGAACACGCCGATCGTCGCCTGGCTTATGGCGATCTCCGGCATGATCATCGCGTTGAGCTTGACCTGGTCCCCCGGGCCGCAGGACCGGATGTGCGCCCAGTACGCGAAGCCGAGCGTGGTCAGCTGATCGAAGCTGATCCCGGTCGCCTCCTGCAGCATGTCCGCCGGCGGTCGGCGCGGGGGGAACTTCGTGAGGCGGCTGCCGTATCCCATCCACTGCAGGCGGTACCGGCCGAGGAGGTCCCCGTTGTCGTCGCGGTCGTTGAACAGGTTGTTCGCGATCATCTCCATGGCCAGCGATTCCGAAGTGAAGCAGAACCGCGGCTCGTCATCGCGGCGCTCTTGCCTCAGAGAGTCGGCTGCCAGGTGGACCAGCAGCACGGCAGCGCTCTCGGGATCGATATTCTCCAGGTCGGTGACCAGCGCCGGGTCGGGGGCGGCGGCGGGTGCGGGCGGGACCAGGACCAGCTTGACGGCGCGCAGCACGACCTGGCGGTCGAGGAACCAGCGGCGCTGCCCGTCGCTACCGCCCGCGTCCGCAGCCACGACGTTCAGGAAACGCTTCCTGGAAGGGAAGGACGCAGGTGGTAATAGTGCCGCGTTCGCCCTACCGGACGGCGCGAGCGGTGGCGCTGGTCGTCGGGACTCCTAGCTTCGCTTCAAGGCCCCGCCAGCCGCGGGGCTGCCTGCCTGGGCG
>PMST01000320.1 GCA_003168295.1 Actinomycetota bacterium | reverse complement strand
CGAAGAACCAGCCGCTGTCCTCTACCAGCGGCAGCAATTGCTGGGCCACCTCCCGGCGGATGGCCTTGAATCCGCACTGCGCGTCGGAGAACCGGGTATGCAAGGTGCGGTGCAGCAGGACGTTGTAGCTGCGCGAGATGAACTCGCGTTTGGTTCCGCGCACGACCCGGGCGGTCCGGGCCAGCCGGGTCCCGATGGCCAGGTCGGAGTGGCCCGACAGCAGCGGCGCGACCAGCGGCAGTAGAGCGGTCAGATCGGTGGACAGGTCGACGTCCATGTAGGCGAGCACCGGCGCGTCGGACGCCAGCCAGACCGCGCGCAGCGCCCGGCCCCGTCCTTTCTCCGGCAGATGGACGGCGCGGACTTCCGCCAGGGCCGCCTGCAGCGTTTCGGCCAGGGCGAGGGTGTCGTCGGTGCTGGCGTTGTCGGCGATGGTGATGCGGAACGGATAAGGAAAAGTGCCGGTCAGGTGGGCGTGCAGCTGCCGCACGCACGGTTCGAGGTCATCCTGCTCGTTGTAGACGGGAATGACCACGTCGAGGACCGGCGGACCAGACGCCGCGTCGCCGGCCGGGTAGGGCGCGGGTCGGTTGAGGGTGATCGTCATGCAGCCAATGTCGCCGCTGCGCTTATCACCAGCCTGTCGCGTTTCTATCGAAACCATAAGTCTGCCCAGGCGCCGCCCCACACGCCCCGCACGCCCCACACGCCTCATACTTGGACATTGCACTCATATCGGCCTGGCGCCAGTCGAGCCGAATTGTATGGTTGCGGCAGCCTGAACACCCCGTTGTGCAGGTTGCCACTTCCATACACGGGCGGACAGCGGACCGGTAGCGTCCGGGCCGGCCGTTCGGCCTGGCCGCAGCGAGATTCGTCGTTTGCGCGTGCGGCGGGTCCGTTCCGATAAAAATTGGGCAGACCGCAGGGGAACAGCCTGCTCAGCACAGACGACGGAGGTACTCGCATGACCACCACCAGCATGGCCGAACTGCCCTCGCTTAAGGGCCAGGAGCTGGGCAGCAGCCCGTGGTTCGAGGTCACCCAGGATCGGGTGTACACCTTCGCCGAGGCCACCGAAGACCGCCAGTGGATCCACCTGGACGTGGAGCGGGCGAAGCGGGAGAGCCCGTTCGGGGGTCCGGTCGCCCACGGCTACCTCACCCTCTCGCTGCTCATCCCCCTGTGGTCGCACGTGCTCACCGTCGTCGACACGACCGCGGTCGTCAACTACGGCCTGAACAAGGTCCGTTTCCCCGCCCCGGTACCGGTCGGCGGCAGGATCCGGCTGACCGCGACCCTGACCGACGTGACGGAAGTAACGGGTGGCCTGCAGGTCACGGCCAGCGCCGTCATCGAGCTCGAAGGCAGCGGCAAGCCCGCCTGCGTCGCGGAGCCCATCTTCCGCTTCCAGGCCCCGAAGGAGCCGTAGCTGCCCCGCAGGGTCGCTCAGCTAGCGGCGCGGGTCGCGGGTCTACTTGATGAGCGGGTCTCGGGGGAGGCCGAGGATCCGCTCGGCGATCTGGTTCCGCTTGATCTCCGACGTGCCGCCGGCGATCGACATGGCCCGGTTCATCAGCACGAGCGTGGCCGCCATCGCGCCCTTGCCTTCCAGGAACGCCGCGTCAGGCCCCGCGAGTTCCGCCATGATCGCGGCCGTCTCGTGGCCGACCTCGGACAGCAGCAGCTTGGCGATGTTGCCCTCCGGCCCCGGGCCGGAGCCCGCCACCGCCCGGTAGGCGCTGCGCTGGTTCAGCACGCCCATCGCCTGCGTGCGGGCGATCTGCCTGCCGACCCGCCCGGCGCCGCCGGCCAGCCGTTCCGGGTGCGCGTCGAGCGCGGCGATGAACGCCTCGCCCGGCATCGTCATGGTGCCGCCGTCGCCGCCGCCGATGCTGACGCTCTCGTTGCCGAGCGTCGCGCGCGCCACGGTCCAGCCCGCATCGACCGGTCCGACGACGTCGGCGTCGGGTACGAATACGTCGTCGAAGAAGACCTCGTTGAAGTCTGAGTTCCCGGTCGGCATCTTCAGCGGGCGGACGGTGACGCCGGGCGCGTGCATGTCGATCACCATCGTGGTAATGCCCTCGTGCTTGGGCGCGTCCGGGTTGGTCCGCACCGTGGCCAGGCCAAAGCTGGCTACGTGGGCGCTGCTGGTCCAGACCTTCTGGCCGTTGATCCGCCAGCCTCCCTCGACCCTGGTCGCCCTGGTCCTGATGCCCGCCGCGTCGGACCCGGCGTCTGGCTCGCTGAACAGCTGGCACCAGGTCACGTCCTGGTTGAGCGCCGGGCGGACCCAGCGCGTTACCTGGTCCGGGCGGCCGTGCTGGATCAGGGTCAGGACGACCCAGCCGGTGATGCCGTAACGGGGCCGTTTGATCCCCGCCGTGGCGAACTCCTGCTCGATCACGAGCTGCTCGATGGCGGACGCGTCCCGGCCCCACGGCTTCGGCCAGTGCGGGATCACGTAGCCGGTCCCGATCAGCGCCTGCTTCCTGGCCTCGCCCGTCAGCTCGCGCAGCCGGGCTACGTCGAGCCTGACCGCCGCCCGGATCGGTTCCGCCTCGGCGGGCAGGTCGATCGCGGCCGCCCGGCGCACGCCGCGGCGGACCAGATCGGTCACCTCGATCGCCGCCTGCTCGGTGTCCAGCACGGCGGCCATCGCCGCGGCCCGGCGCAGGTACAGGTGCGCGTCGTGCTCCCAGGTGAACCCGATCCCGCCGTGCACCTGGATGTTCAGGCTGGCGTTGCTGACCGCGGCCGGGATGGCCAGGGCCGCCGCGATAGCCGCGGTGTAACTGAGCTGATCTCCGTCGACCCCGATCCCGATCCCGGCCCGGCCCGCATCCCACGTGGCGGCCGCCGCCACCTCGGCCGCCACCAGCATGTTCGCGCAATGGTGCTTGACCGCCTGAAAGGTCGCGATCGGGCGGCCGAACTGCTGGCGGACCTTCGCGTACTCGGCCGCCAGCTCGGTGGTCTGGCTGGCGATGCCGGCCGCCTCGGCCGCGAGCACCGCCCGGGCCACAGCGGTCAGCAGCCTGCGCGCACCCGGCAGCACCGTCGCTGGTGCCCCGTCGAGGCTGACCCTGGCCGCGGGCCGGCTCGGGTCCAGGTTGGCGGGGACCTCAGCCCGAACGCGGCCGGCCGACTTCTCGATCACCAGGACGTCCTCACCCGCCGGGACCAGCAGCACGTCCGCCAGGTGACCGCTGATCACGACGCCGGCCTTCCCGGTCGCGGCACCGTGGGCGAGCCGCACCTCGCCGCCCAGGGCAACCGCGCCGATCACGCTGCCATCAGCCAGCCCGGGCAGCAGCCGCTTGCGCAGATCACCGGGCCCGGCCGCAGCCAGCACGGCGCTGGTAACCACGGTCGGGACGAACGGCCCCGGTGCGAGGTAGCGGCCCATCTGTTCGGCCACGACCAGCGTCTCGAGCAGCCCGAAGCCCGAGCCGCCGTGCTCTGGCCGTATGTGCAGCCCGAGCAGGCCCAGGCCGCTCAGCTCACCCCAGAAGGCCGGCCGCGCGTCCGCCTGGGCCGTCGTCAGCAGGTTGCGGGCCGCCGCGCGGGACTGATGCTTGGTCAGCAAGCCGGCGACGGTCTGCGCGAGGGCCCGGTGCTCTTCGGTAATGGCGATCGACATAGCTAAATAGTTCCTTGTTTATACGGTGCTGGCTATCAAGGGGCTGGCTCTCAGCGGGCCCGGGGCAGCGCGAGTGTCATCTGCGTGCCGTGTTCCGGCCGGCTGCTCGCGGTCAGCCGGCCTCCGTGCGCCTGGGCCAGCTCGGCGGCGATCGCCAGGCCGATGCCGCTGCCGGAGATCTGGGCCGCCTGCTGTCCGCGCCAGAACCGGTCGAAGATATGGGGCAGGTCACCGGCCGGGATGCCGGAACCGGTATCGGTGACCCGCAACATCGCCTCCTTGCCGTCGTGGCTGGTGCTGATGGTGACGTGGCCGCCCGCCGGGGTGAACTTCAGCGCGTTGGTGAGCAGGTTGGTGATCACCTGGTGCAGCCAGTGCGGATCGGCCGAAACCGGAATCGGGGCGAACTGCCGGTCCAGGGTGATCCCGGCCGCCTCGAACCGGCCGGCCAGGCTGTCGGCCGCCGCGGCGGCGAGGTCGGCCAGGTCACAGTTCCGCCGGGACAGGTTCAGCGCGGCGGCATCGGCGGCGGCCAGCGTCTGCAGGTCGCCGACCATGCGGGCCAGCCGCAAAACCTCGTCCCGCAGCGAGCCAAGCACGGCCGGGTTGGGCTCGGCCACGCCGTCGAGCAGGGCCTCGTGGCCAGCCTGCAGGATAGCGATGGGAGTGCGAAGCTCATGGGCGACGTCGGCGACGAGGTTGCGGCGGATTAGCTCCTGCCGGTCCAGGGCACCGGCCATCTGGTCGAAGGCGATCGCCAGCTCGCGTAGCTCGCCGGCGGCACGGATCTCGCCCGCCCGCGCGGTGCGGTCACCGGCCGCCATCGCCCTGGTCACCGTGATCAGCCGGGTGACCGGGCGGGTGATCCGGCGCGCCACGGCGAGCCCGGTGAACAGCGCGACCAGCGCCGCCAGCCCGGCGGCCCCGGCGATGGCCCGCAACAGCGCGTTCTTCAGGCTGCGGTCCGCGGCGTTGAGCCCGGAACGAGTAAACCGGGCCACCGCCGTGCCCACCCGCTGGCCCCGGACCACGATCGGGTGGCTCGACTGCGGCCCTTTCGCGGCGGTGAAATCCGCCGAGGACGCGACGGTGTGACCGGCCTGATCGCGGATCTGGACGGCCGCGCCGGTGCGTTCGGCGTTGTCGAGGACCGAGGAGAGGTCGGTGGAGTCCCAGGTGCGGCCCTGGCTCCATACGGCCGCAGCGCCGACCGCGAACCCGCTGGTCAGTTCGGTGCGCTGCTGGTTGGCCAGGGTGGAGACGTCCGCCGCCGCGAACGCCGCGGTGAGCCCGGCGAGCAGCGCGACCGCGGCCAGCGCCACCATCAGGAAGGCCAGGGCGAGCCGCAACCCGAGCGTGCCGCCGCGGGCCGCCCGGGCAGACGCGCCAGGGTGGTCAGTCATCGCGGGCCAAGCCGAGCCGGTAACCGCCGCCCAGGACGGTCTGCACGATCCTGGGCTGGCCCGGATCGTCCTCGACCTTACGGCGCAGGTTCTTCACGTGTGAGTCCACGGTGCGCTCATAGCCTTCGAATTCATACCCCCGCACCCGGTTGATCAGCTCGAACCGCGAGTACACCCGGCCCGGGACGCTGGCCAGCGCGAAGAGCACGCCCCATTCGGTTGGGGTGAGGGCGACCGCTGAGCCGCGCACCGTGGCCAGACGCTGCGGTTCGTCGATGACCAGCTCGCCCTCGCCGTAGCTGGCGACGCCCTGGGGGACCGCCGACCGGCCGCGACGTAGGATCGCCTGCACCCGCAGGACCAGTTCCCGCGGGCTGAACGGCTTGGTCACGTAGTCATCGGCGCCAAGCTCGAGGCCGCGGATCCGGTCCTCCTCGGAGCTCTTGGCCGTCAGCATCAGGATGGGCGTGGCCGACGTGCTCCGGAGCTCGCGGGCCACGGTCTCGCCGGGCACGTCAGGCAACCCGAGATCGANNCGAGATCGAGCACCACCAGGTCTGGCGACGCGGTGGCCGCCATGGTGATGGCCTCGGCACCCGAGCCGGTCGACAACACGGTGAACCCGGCCCGCTCCAGGTAAGACCGGACCAGGTCACGCAGTTTGCGCTCATCCTCAACGACCAGCACCGTCGACGCCATCGCCGCTGTCCGCCTTTCCGCTCCGCCAGCCCGACGGCTGGCCGTCTCCACACCGTCACCATGCCAGCTTCACCGGTCCCGCATGCCCACCGGGTGCACTCATGGTGACAGCACTGGCCGCTGGGACGCTTTTAGGTGGCTTTAGGGGATGAAGCCGATGACCGGAACCGACCTGATCGTGGCCGCACCGTGGATCATCTTCGCCGTCGTGCTGGCCACCATCTGTGTTTTCCTGCTCCGCTCACGCCGCGCGTCCCGGCCTGACCGGCACAAGCCGACCTCCGAGCCGCCCCAGAAGGAAGAAAGATGCCCGCAGCAGAACAACGAAACCCCGCGGTCATGACCGCGTCCTGCCCGCCGATGCGCGGATGACCGTCCTCGCTCGAGCGGTTCGGAATGCCGCTCATCGTGCTATGCCGGTTCGTTTCGTCCTATGCCGGTTCGTTCCCGGCCGTCAGCGGGATGATCGAAGTAATCCGGCGGATCAGATCCCGGTCAGCCGATTCGGAGCGGAAGCGTGCGCGGTCCGCGGATCTGACCCGCGGACCAGGTCACCCCGCCGGGGTCGTCGAGGGTGAACGCCGGGATCCGCTCGAGCCAGACCTCGAGGGCGACCCGGAGCTCCATCCGGGCCAGGTGCGAACCCACGCAGCGATGGATGCCCAGGCCGAAGGCGGCGTGCCGGTTGACCTCCCGGTCGATGACGACGTCGCCGGCCTGGTCGAACTGCGCCGGATCACGGTTCGCCGCCGGGAACGACAGCAGAATCCAGTCCTCGGCCTTCATATTGACACCGTGCCAGTGCATGTCCTGCTTGACCAGCCGCGCCATCGTGACCGGCGCGTAGGCCCGGAGGAACTCCTCCATCGCGGTCGGCAGCAGCCCGGGTTCGGCGACTAGCCGCTCACGGTCGCCGGGAGTCTTGGCCAGATGCCACAAGGACGCGCCGATGGCACTCCAGCTCGTGTCGATGCCGGCGATGAGCAGCAGCGCCATCGCGCCGGTGACCACGGACGGGTCGAGCTTGCGGCCGTAGAGCTCGGCGTTGATGAGGTAGGTCGTGAGGTCGTCACGCGGTTGGTCCAGGTGATCGTGGACCTGGGCGAGCAGGTAGTCGAACAGCCGTGAGACCCGCTCGATGCGCTCATCCGGCGGCAGGTTGATGCCTTCGAGCAAGTCCTCGACAAACTCACGGAACTGCGGCCCGTCCGCCGGGGGGAAGCCGAGCAGGTCCGCGATGACCCGGACCGGGATGTGCTGCGCGTAGTCATGGGCCGCGTCCACCACGTCCCGCCCCTCGAACGAGTCGATGAGCGAGTGGCAGAACGCCCTCGTCGCCGGTTCGCACCGGGCGACGGTCTTCCTGGTGAACGCGGGCAGCAGCAGCTTGCGGGCCTCGTGGTGAAACGGCGGGTCCGAGGAGATAGGCGGCGATCCGCCGATCGGCGCCAGCTCGCGGGGTGGCCGGAAGTTGCTCAGGATGATCGACCGCGAGGAGAAGCGGTCGGTGTCGTACGCGATCGCCGCGACGTCTTCGTAGCGTGTCGGCAGCCAGGCACCGCCGAACCGCTCGGTGCGGGCGATCGGGCAGCGCTGCCGCAGGTCGTCCTGGATCGGGTAGGGATCGGCGGACCACTCCGGCTCGAGGTGGGAGAAGTCGGTCGCCCAGTCTGCGACCGGCCCGGTGATGATCTCGCTGCGGGTGCCGATTATCTCGTCTTCGCCAGTCCCCTGGGGCTGGAGGGTGAAGCGGTCGTCGGCGGCCATGTCACCTCTCCTCGAGCAGCTCGACGGCGCGCTCGGGGCAGTTGAGAGCGGCCAGGCGGGCGTCACGCTCCGCCTCCGGCGGCACGGCGCCGTCGGAAAGCACCTGCCCGTAGCCCTCGTCGTCATCCCGGAACAGGCCGGGGGCGAGGTCGTAGCAGCGGCCGTGCCCTTGGCAGAGCTCGGGATTGATCTGTACTTTCACCGTGCCGCTCCTGTCTGTGCGGTGAGGGGCCGGAGCGACCCGCACAAGTTCGGCGAGCCAGTCACCGCGTCCGGACTATTCACTTTATTCGTCAGCAACGGCCAGCGGCTAAGTCGACGTGGCTGTCGTGCGGTGTCCATCCGGCCGTGGGCGGGACCGGGCAGGAGAATCTTCCAGGTGGCCGGTTCGTCCGGGGCCGCGGTGTAGGTCAGCACGCACGACAACCCTGCGCCTGCGTCGAGGGCGTACCGGGTCTGGTGATCCGCGTGAGTTCTCTCAACGGTCATCTTGAGCCTTCGATCTTGATGGGGATGCTAGCCCTAGGCACGGACCCAGGCCGGGTCCGCCTTTCCTAGCGTGTAGGTCACCGCGGCGCCGAGGATGATCACGACCGCGGCAATCAGGAGCGGGTAGTAGGCCTGGGTGTGGCGGATCAGCGCGGCACCGACGAAAGCGCCCGCGAGCATGGTGACTATCGCGAGGAGCCGGCGGCCGGCCTTGGAGCCGGTGCCGCCGGCCAGGGCGCTGTCGGCGGCGATCCCGGTGATGGTGAGGGTGAGCACGGTGGTGGTCAGGTCGGGTACCGCGATCTTGCGGGCGGAGGCGTTCTGGATGCCCATGGCGATGCCGAGCACCGCGATGAGGGCGTAGCGGTAGCCGGCCGCCAGCGGGCTGCCGGCCGCGGCGAGGATGACGGAGGCCGCCAGGAAGAAGCCCTGAATCACGGCGGCGGAGCTGTGCAGGCGGCCTCGGTGGTCGCTGTACCGCGAGCCGAGTTTGCCGCCGAGCAGGGCGCCGAGGAAAAACGATGCCACGGCGGCCAGGGATGCGAGCACCGAGAATCCGGGGACGCCGGCCAGCGCGAAACCAAGGAACACGACGTTCCCGGTCATGTTGGCCACGAAGACGTGCCCGAGAACCAGGTAGCTGAAAGCGTCGACCAGACCCGTGACCAGCGTCATGCTGAGCAGCAGCGGTGGCAGCGGGCCGTGCCTGCCGTCGCGATCCGGGATGATCGTGTCGCGGATATCCGCGAGGAAAGCTGTGCTCATCGGGCTGTTCTCCTTGTCGCGTGTCTCCTTGTCGCGTGCGCTAGGTAGGCCGCTGTGGCCTGCTCGCTGCGGGTCACGTGCCGGATCGCCACGACAAACCTCTCTCGGCTGGAGTCGGGAATACCCTCTCAGGATCACGCGCTCGCTGCCATCGTGTCCAACGATTGATATCGCTCAGCATCATCGATGCCATTGATGGCGAGCGGGCGGGGACTTAGCCTGGATCCGTGGAGATCCGTGACCTGGAATACTTCCTCGCCTGCAGCAAAGCGGGGACCTTCACCGCCGCCGCCCGCGAAGTCCACATCGTCCAGTCGGCCATGTCCAGCGCCATCGCCCGCCTCGAGCATGATCTCGGCGTGTCCCTGTTCGACAGGTCCGTCACGCCGGTAGCCGTCACCGAGCACGGAGCGGCCTTGCAGGCTGCGGCCCAGCGCATACTCGATGCCATGCAAGCGGCCCGCGACGATGTCGCGGCAGTCTCCGGCCAGGTCCGCGGCACCGTCATCCTGGGCTGCACCCTCAGCACGGGCCCGCTTGACCTCGGTGCCGTCCTCGCTGACCTCCGTGACCGCCACCCAGACGTCATCATCAAGCTGCGCCAGTCGCTGACCGGTTCCGCAGGAAACCTGCAAGCCGTCCAGGACGGCTCGATGGACATCGCGCTCACGGCCGGCACCCTCCAACCGGGATCGGGCCAGCCGGGATCGGGCCAGCCGGGATCGGGCCAGCAACTGCGCGGGATCATCCTCACCCCGCTGGTCAGCGAGGCGCTGGTCTTCGTCTGCCCGGCAGATCACCCGCTGAGCCGCCGGCCGAGCGTGACGGTAGCGGACCTGGCGGACGAGACAATCTTGCGGTTCCCGCCCGGCTGGAGCGTCCGGGACACCGTCGACCACGTCTTTGGCACCGTCCCGTCGGCCATCGAGATCGCCGACTACACCCTGATGCTCAAGCTCGTCCAGGGACATTTCGGCACGACCCTGATGCCGGCGTCGGCCATCGCAGCCGGGCCCGCAGGCCCCCGGGCCGTTCCGGTCGACGATGCCCGGCTGCGCTGGAACCTGTCCGCCGCCATCAGCGCCAGCCGGCCGCGCACCGCCGCCACCACCGCCGTGCTCCGCGCGCTCAGCCGGGCGGCCCCACCTCGTTCCGGCTAGCAGCAATCAGGAAACTCCAGACAGCACCTACAGACAGACGGTACGGCGGCGGCTAAGGTTTAGAGCCGGAGAGGGCATCGCCGAAGGAGGTCTAAATGGCATCCAATCCCCGCACCACAAATGACAACGAATCGGGCGGCAGCGACCTGTTCGGACACGAGGCAGGCGGCACCGACGAACTCCGGCCCAAGCCGTAAGACGAGCGGAACCTCCAACGCGGCGTCCTGCTTCGGGTAATACGCGGCCACATCCCGGTTCTCCCTCACCACCGGTTGCGATGCCGGGCCGAGCATAGACGAGTCAGGTCTGGCTGGCCGTCGGCCCGGTGGACTGTTCTGACGGCACCAGCAGGCTGCGGATGTGGTTCGGGGTGGCCAGCGTGTGGTGGCAGATCGCCTCGACGAACGCGGCGGTGATCGGGTCCGGGCGGACGCGGGTGTAGGCCGACAGCATCCGCCGCACGGGCGGATCGGGGCGTCGCAGCACGCCATCGAAGACGGGCGGGACGACGTTGCCGGGCAGCAGGGTGACGCCCAGGCCCGCGTGGGCGAGGTTCAGCGCCGAGGGGGCCTGTTCGGTACGCACCGCGGCCCGCGGTACGAAGCCGGCGTCGGCGCAGGCGGCGTCCAGGACGTCGGCCAGGCCGCTCGGCGGGGTGAAGTGCACCCAGTCGTGGTCAGCTAGGTCGGCCAGGCGCACGGCCATCCCGGTGCCCGGCAGCTGCGTGCCGGGGGCGGCCGCCAGGACGAACTCCTCGGCCCCGATCGCGCGCACCGGCCCGTCCCAGGCGGGTGGGACGGGGCCAACGGCGAGGTCGGCCTGCCCGGCTTCCATGGCCGCGATCAGCTCGTTGGTGTGCCGGAACTCCGCCAGCCGCACCTGCACGTCGGGGTAGGTGCGGCGCCAGGTCGCCAGCGCGGCGGGCAGCACGCCGATGCTGATCGAGTACAGCGTCCCGACGTGCAGCTCGCCGGCGTCCAGGCCGGAGGCGCGCAGGGCCGCGCTGGTGGCCCGCTCGGCGTGGGCGAGGCTGGCCCGCGCGTGCGGTAGCGCGGTGCGTCCGGCCGGCGTCAGCCGGACCCCGCGCGGCAGGCGTTCGAGCAGCGGCCCGCCGAGCTGCCGTTCGAGCGTCTGGATCTGGTGGGACAGCCCGGGCTGGCTGACGTGCAGCCGGGCGGCCGCCGTGGTAAACGAACCCTCATCCACCACGGCGACGAAGTATTCGAGTTGACGAAGCGACACGGTCATGCACGCAGCTTATCGAAACAAGAATATCTATTCATTAGACATATAAACGGAACGACACCAGGATTGAGCCATGACTTCTCCGCATGCGTTGCACCGGCCGGCGCCGTCCGGCCTCGATCTGCGCATGCTGTGCCTGCACGGCTACCATGGCTCCGGCGCGATCCTGCGCCAGCAGATGGCTCCGCTGGCCGCGACCTTCCCCCCGGACGTTGAGCTCGTGTACGCTGACGCGCCCTCGCTGTCTGTCGGCGACTTCGGCTGGTGGCACGAGGGTTTCCGCGGCTGGGAACGCAGCCGCGACTGGGCCATCGAACTGCTGCGCACCGGGCCGCGCGTCGACGGAATCTTCGGTTTCAGCCAAGGGGCCGCGCTGACGGGACTGCTGGCCGGGCTGCGTGACTGCGATCCCTCGATCCCGCAGTTCCAGTTCGCGATCATGATCGGCGGGTTCACCAGCACCATGGCGCACACCAGACTGTTCCGGCACAAGCTCACGGTCCCGTCCGCCCACGTGACCGGCCGGGCCGACGTGATCATCCCCCGGCGCGACTCGCTGCTGCTCGCCGACCGGTTCGCCGCGCCGCTGATCATCGAGCACCCCGGCGGCCACGTCATTCCCGGCGAGCCCGCCGTGGCTACGCCACTCGCCGGCTTCCTGGCCAGATTCGGCCGCGGCGACAGCGCCGGGCCAGCGCTCGGGGAATCCGGGAGAAGCCGGTGAGCGAGGGGGCCATCCAGAACCTGATCGCGGCCTACGCCGAGCTCGTGGACGACGGCGATTTCGCGGGCCTCGGCGCCCTGCTCGCCGACGCCACCTTCACCGGCAGCGGACCGCCGGTCAGCGGTCCGGACGCCATCGAGGCGATGTTCCGGGACACGCTGATCGTCTACGCCGACGGCACCCCGCGCACCAGCCACGTCACCACGAATATCGCCATCGCGGTCGACGAGGAGGCGGGCACGGCCGTCGCGCGGTCGTACTTCACCGTGCTGCAGGCACTGCCCGACCTGGCCCTGCAGCCCATCGCCAGCGGCCGGTACCACGACCGTTTCGAGCGCCGCGGCGGACCATGGCGCTTCACGGCGCGGCGCGCCACGGTCGAGCTGGTCGGCGACGTGAGCCGCCATCTGCGCCACGCGCAATAGACCTTCCTCGCGTAGCCCTGAGGCGGCTCCTGGTGCCCTAGCATTTCCCGGTCGCGGCGGAGAACGCGCTGATGGCGCTGTTGCCCTCTTCGAGCTGCGGGACGGCGCCGCTCGCGTCGCCTCCCGCGATGGCGGTTCCTGCGACCGCGTAGTCGGCGGTGAGTGTCTTCCACGCGCCGGGGTCGACGGGAGGCAGCGGCAGCGCGGCGGCGGCAATGGCGTCCGAGGCGAGCTTGCGGCCGGCCTTCGCGACTCCGGGCAGGTTGTTAGCGCTGGCGTCCGCGGACAAGGCCCCGGTGTCCGCGTACAACGCCTTCACCGACGCCGCTCCGTGCTGGGCCCAAGCCACCTGCTCGGAGCACGCGATCCGGGCGGAATCGGCTGGCGCGGCGGCGGTGGTGGCGGCGGCGGCCGGGCTCGGGGTACTCGGGGTACGGGCCAACACGCTCGCGCAGCCGGTGAGAGCGGCTACGGCCAGGACAGGTCCGGCCAGGATGACAACGATCTGGCGCTTCATATCGCATCCTCCCAAGACCCGCCGGCGGCCTCGTGGAGAGCGACCGATCCCTGTGGACCCGGCTGTGACACAAAGTGCATGGATGGTTACTGAATGTACCACATCATGATCAGGCCCCTGCTACCGGAGATCGCTGACTAGCGCCGGCCCGTGTCGGCGAAGTGTTCGTGGCCGAGGACGGCGAGCAGCTGCAACTTCTCGTATCCCTCGGTGCGCGGTGGAGCGGTGAGCACGAGCAGTGCCTGCGACTGATCCTCGGTGAAGAGCACTTGGCAATCCAGCTCGATCGGGCCGAGCTGGGGATGGATGAGCGTCTTGTGGTCCTCGAAGCGCTTCGCGACCTCGTGCCGTTCCCACAGCTCGGCGAACTCCGCGCTGGCCTTCTGCAGCGTCCGCACCAGCTCGCCCGCCCGGGACCGCCGTCCCATCGACCCGTAGGCGGCGCGCAGGTTCGCGACCTGGGCCCGGCTCTGCCGGTCGCGGTCGTGCTCCGGGTAGCGCAGCCGCTCGGCGGGAAGGGTGAACCAGCGGTAGATCTCGCTGCGGGCCAGGCCGGTAAAGCCCGACTTGTCGCCGAACAAGGCGTCGGCCATCCGGTTCTGGACCAAGGTTTCGCCCAGATTGGACAAGATGAGCGCCGGGGTGTCATCGAGGCGGTCAAGCACCCGAAGCAGCGCGGGAGCGACATGCGCGGCGGCCGATACCGACGCCGGGGCGTTGTGGCCCGCCACCTGGAACAGGTAGTCGCGCTCGTCGCTGGTCAGCCGCAGCGCCCGGGCCAGCGACGCGAGCATCTGCTCGCTCGGCTGCGGGCCGCGCTGCTGCTCAAGCCGGGTGTAGTAGTCGGTCGACATGGCCGCCAGGGCCGCGACATCGTCCCGCCGCAGGCCCGGGGTCCGGCGCCGCGCGCCCGCGGGGATCCCGACGTCCTCAGGCTGCAGCGCCTCGCGGCGGCGGCGCAGGAAATCCGCCAGTGCGGTCCGGTCCATGTTCCCATTATCAGCGCTTGCCGGCCGCGAACCAGGGATCGCGGATCCCCCGATAAGCGCTCTCTGCACCCACCGCAGCCAGCCGACGATACTCAAAACATGAACATCGCAGGAAACACCATCTTCATCCCCGGTTCCACCAGCGGCATCGGTCTCGCCCTCGCGCTCGCGCTGCAGGCCAGGGGAAACACCGTCATCGTCGGCGGCAGGCGCGCCGACCGGCTCGAGCAGATCGCCGCGCAGCACCCGGGTATCGACACCGTGCCGATCGACACGACGGACGCCGCCAGCATCGAATCCGCCGCGAAGGAGGTGCTGGCGCGGCACCCGGACCTCAACGTCCTCGTCACGATGGCGGGCATCATGCGCATCGAGGACTGGCACCAGCCCGAGTCGTTCCTCGCCTCCGCCGAGTCGGTCGTGACGACCAACGTGCTCGGCCCGATCCGCCTCATCGCCGCCTTCATCCAGCACCTGCAGGAGCGGCCGGACGCCACTATCGTCACCGTCTCCTCGGGCCTGGCGTTCGCGCCGCTGGCCGCCACACCCAGCTACAACGCGTCGAAGGCGGCGATCCACATGCTCAGCGAGTCGCTCCGGCTGCAGCTCGCCGACACCAGTGTGAAGGTCGTGGAGCTCGAGCCGCCGTCCGTTCGGACCTCATTGCTGCCCGGCCAGGAGGACAGCGAGTTCGCGATGCCGCTCGAGGAGTTCGTGGCGGAAGTCGTCGCGCTGCTCGGGTCGCAGCCCGACGCGAAGGAGATTCAGGTCGAGCGGGTCAAGTTCCTGCGCTACTGCGAGGCTCGCGGCGACTACGACCAGGTCGTCGAGACGCTCAACGCCTCCGACCCGCACGGGAAATAGCCAGGCGAATGCGGCCCACGCTGAGCGCGAACTGGATCAGCGCGGGTCGGTGAACCGGGGCGGGCGCTGGTCGAACTCCGCGGCGACCGCCTCGGCCTGGTTCGGGCTGCCGATGAGGGCGTCGATCTCCTTCTGCTCGGCGGCGAAGCCCGCCTCCAGGTCCACCCGGCCCGCCAGGTCCAGGAGCCGCTTGGCCGCCCGGATGGCGTGCGGGCTGCGGCCGGCGACATGGCGGGCCAGCTCGAGGGCGGCCCGGCGCGGATCGCGATCGACCCTGGTCGCCAGGCCGAGCGCCACGGCCTCCTCGCCGCGCACGACCCGGCCGGAGAAGGTCAGCTCCTTGGCCACATCCCGGCCGACGAGCTCAGGGAGCAGCTGCGAACCTGTCATATCCGGCACCAGGCCCCACCTGATCTCCAGCACCGACATCCTCGCGTCCGGTGCGACGATCCGGATGTCGGCGCCGAGCGCGATCTGCAGGCCGCCGCCGAGCGCATTCCCGGTGATGGCCGCGATGACCGGGACGCCGATCTCGGTCCAGACGTAGGCCGCGCGCTGGCCGGTCGACCGGGCCGGCCCACGGCTCGCGGGCAGGTCGACCTGGGCGCTGAGACGAGTGCCGTTCCGCATCGCCTGGAACATGCCGAAGTCCAGGCCCGCACAGAAGTCCGGCCCGTCACCTGACAGCACCACCGCACGGACGCTGGGTTCGGACTTGAGCCGCTCGCCCGCCGTGACCAGGCCGGCGAACATCGCCGCATCCAGGGCGTTGCGCTTGTCCGGCCGGGCCAGCCGGACGTCGGCCACCCCGTCCGTGATCTCCACCGTGACCCGCTGTTCGGCCATCGCTGCTCCTTTGCCGGCGTCCTAGCTCTGGAGTCTGCCCCGGCGGTGCCCTGATAGCCAGCGTGACCCTGACATGGCCGGCCATTCCCGCAGGGATAACGACGACTGGACCTTCCACGCCTCACGCAGCTAGGCGGTGCCGCTGAGGGGTACCGCGTCCGGCGCTCCCCGCGCCGTCCCCTCACCGGGCGGCACGAGTGATCACATCAGCTCAAGCAGCACACCGGCTGGTACAGCACGAAGCCATCTTCCTCGCCTTCCATTGTCCAGCTCGCGGCGGCCGTCTCAAGACCCCCTTCGGCGTCGCTGGCGCGATTCGGCTACACCGAGCCCTGACACGGCACCCGCTGCCTCGGATCGGGCACCTGCGAGGGAGATGGCGGGACTAGGACTCTGGCGGCACCGCAGGCTGATGTTGAGCCGGTCACGCCTATCCAGGCGCAGGACCAAGGCGTAGTGTTACTGGTGGAGAAGCATCCATCAGAACCCTGCGCCAGGCCAGAGCAAATGCGCAGGTAACCCGCGTCGCTCCTGACCCTGGTGGCACGCCCAGTCACGGCCGGTTAGGACTCAGGTATCCAACGATGTCCGTATCATCAAGCGTGCCGCTCTGCTGCAGGGCGATATCAGAACTAGACGAGGCGAGCATACGGCCGACGCGTGATCCCCCGCCCCGGAGGGCATGCGACTGCGCGGAGGCGACTCTTCTCCTGGTGCAGGAGCGCGACCGCATCACCGCGGGCATGAACGACCTCGTGGTACGACGGCTGTTCGCCGCGGGGCTCACTCTCGAAACGGCACTGGGGCTGATCGGCGATCATCCGGGAGCCGGGAAGGTCCAAGAAGCCATCGGCGAGCTGGACCTGGCGATCCGGGATGTCAGGAACGTCGCGTTCGATCACCATCAGCCTGATGCGCTCTCCGGAGGGCAGCCGGGCTAGGGCATTTCGGCCACTGCCCGGCGCGCAACGCCCCGGTCATGTCGGTTCCCTGCACGGCGCCGGCCGGCCCCTAAGGGCGGGCGAGAACGTCCGCGACGCGGGCCAGCGGGGACCTACCGTCGCGTCGGCCATCCTGTGAAAGACCGCCCTGTCCCAGGCCCGCGCCGAGAGCAGCGAGCGGAGGCCGGTAGACCCGGCCAGCGAGAGCCGGGTGGAATGTTCCCCGGCAGGGGTCAGCGACATGTCGGCATCCAGGGCGGGGAACGGCCTGCCGCCCGGCCCGGTAGCCTCCCACCGCAGCGCGAGCACAGCGGACTCACCGCGGGTCACCACTTCCAGGAAATGCACCTCGACCAGTTTGGACATGCCCGGCGCCGTACCCAGCGGGCCGACCCGGACCAGGCCAGTAAGGCCATCACCGTAGGCTCCCTGCGAGGGAGGGGTCTGGGTAGGGCAACCCGCGGCCACGTCACCGGAAGAAGGTCCGCTCGCGGTGACGAGCACCAGGGCGTCAAGGGTGCCAGGCGCCGTGTTCGGGTGGGGGTCACGCTGGGAGCCATACGGACGAACGACCTTACCGGCCCTTGGACTTACACGGACAGCCGACGGGAACGCGCCCGAGGTCAGGGACTGATCTGAACGGGTCCGGATGCCCGTACGGGTATCTACGGATCGGAAGGTTGTCCGCCGGTTTCCCCGGCTGATAGTAGGGTGCTTTAACGATGTGCCAGTCATCCCCTCTACTCACCAGTGGTGCCGCGGCTTGGCGGTGCCCTGGCCTTGACGGATGCGCTGGTTGCTGCCGTGCCTGATGGCCCGTGCCCGGTTCGGTGGACGGGAAGGCAGGCGGTGGTGACGCTGCCGGAACATATCGGCGTGTCTAATTCCGGGCAGATCCGCGAGCAGTTGCTGGAACTGGTCAACCGGGGCGCCGCCGTGCTGATCGCGGATATGACCGGGACGGTTTCGTGTGATCACGGTGGCGCGGATGCTCTTTTGCGCGCCTACCAGCGTGCCTCTGTCAGCGGCGCGCAGCTGCGGGTGGCGGTCACCGCCCAGATTGTCCGGCGGGTCCTGGATGCCAGCGGGCTGGACCGGCTGGTCTCGATCTATCCGTCTGTGCAGGCTGCCGTCGGCGCCGGGACACCAGGTGTCATCCCCCTGGTGCCAAGACCAGGCAAGGGGCAGGGCGAGGACCAGGTCTCGCTTCGTCGGCGGCGGGCCGCCGCGCCGAGGAATAGATCTCAGGCCGCGGGGGTCACTCCGGCGGTGGTATGGGGGCTGGTCGACGCCCTGGACGACGGGGTGGTGCTGACAGATGACGATGGCGTGGTGGTGCTGGCTAACCGGCGGGCGGAGGACATGTTCGGCTACGTGCCCGGTGAGCTGATCGGTCAGCCGGTCGAGTCGCTGGTCCCCGCTGACCTGCGGGCAGCGCACATCAGCCAGCGGGCCGGATACGCGCAGCAGCCGACTGCCCGGCCGATGGCCGCCAGGGCGCGGCTGCCCGGGCGGCGCAAGGACGGCAGCACGTTCCCGGTCCGGGTGAGCCTGAGCCCGGTGCCGACCGCGACGGGCCGTTTTATCCTGGCCGTGATCCGGGACGTCACGGAGGACCTGCCGCGCGCTGACCTGGCCGATCTGGCTCGCGCCGCTGCCGCAGCAGAACAGGCGCGCCGGGGCCGTGGGCTCCTGGACCGGGTGGTCAACGGCCTCCTCCACGTCGGCCTCAGCCTGCAGGCCGCGATTGACCTGCCCCATGATGTGGCCGTGCAGCAGATCGCCGACGCTCTGCGCCGCCTGGACGACACGATCCGCGAGATCCATGACCACATGTTCGCTGACCGCGACGATGATGAGCCGCCCGATCCCGCCCCGCGGAACGGATCGGGGTGAGATGACGGCGCCACGCCGGATGGCGCCTAGACCCCGTCGGCGGTTGACGGCCAGAACCAGCCCTCATCTGTGATTCCGCCGCCCGGTTTCAGTCGCCGGGCCGGGGCGATGATGGCGTCAGCGATGCGGTTGACGAACGTGTGGATCGTAGCTTCGGCGACGCGCCGCAAAACCACCTGATCCACCTCACCGCCCAGGTTGCCGGGCGGTGGCCGGTACACCCCGGCCAGGGTTAGTGTCGTGGCGTGCTCCCCGGCCGGGCTGAGCGTGATGTCGGCATCCAGGGTAGGGAACAGCTCTCCGCCGGGCCCGATCGCCTCCCATCTGAGCGCCAGATGGGCCGGGCCGCCGTCCGCGGCCAGGTCCCGGAAATGCACATTGACCAGCCTGGACTTCCCCCGAACGGGACCTGGCGGGGCGGCCCGGGCCAGGTCGGTGGCCCCAGCTCCGTAGGCACTTTGCGAGGCGTCCAGCAGCCAGCCAGCACGGGCAAGGTTCGCCAGCCTTGCCTGGGCCAGGGTAAAGCTGATCTCCGCCTGGGCCTCGGCGCGTACGAACATACCGTCAGTGAACCGATCGAACGATCATCCAGTCAAGGTCCTAGGTCCCCGCCATGATGACGAAGGTCACATACCTGCTACATGCCCGAGCCGACGAGGACCTCAGATCCGGCCCGCTGACTGCGAGTGACACCCGGCAAGACCTGGTGCCAACCGTAAGGAAAGAAGAGCGGCGAGGTCAGGTAAGGGCTTGAGTCGCATCCGCCGTAAACGTTGCGGGATATGCGCATCAGCCTGATATGCATCGAGGTTGCCAGCACATCGATACTTTCGGCGTTACATCAGATGGTCGACGGCTCACCCACCACACAATGATCCGAACCGCGCGTGGGATCTTTTTGATTACTTGTTCTATAAGATACCTGGGTACCGACATTTCGGGAACGCCACGCCGATTCCGCACAAGCTGACGAGGCCTTGAGAATTCTGCGATCCGGGTACGTTGCTCGCCCCCCGGGGCCCGTCGAATAAACTCGCGGTGGCCAGATGATGTCCTGGCGCGGAAGCCATGCTTCCCGAATCGCCGCGCGCCGCGGCTGATGGCTTCTTTTCAGATTCCGGAACGGAAATGGAGTCTTGCGCGTGCCGAAGCCGTCACCGGACAGTGCCGGGCTGCCTGTCGCCGGTACCGCCGCCACCGAAGCCGCCGGCCGGGCCGGGACGGCCCGGACCGGCGTCCGCGCGCGGCGGCTGCCCCAGGTCGACCGGCGCGAAGTCGCCGCGATCTTCGCCGGCGGCGCACTCGGCACGCTGGCGCGCGCGGCGCTGGCCGAATCGTTCCCGCGGCCGGCGACGGCCTGGCCGTGGCCCACGTTCGCGGTCAATATCGCGGCCGCGTTCCTGCTCGGCTACTTCGTCACCCGGCTCGCCGAACGGCTGCCGCTGTCCAGCTACCGGCGGCCGCTGCTGGGCACCGGCTTGTGCGGGGGCCTTTCCACCTTCTCCACGATGCAGGTGGAGATCCTCAAGATGCTCGACGCCCACGCCTGGGGCCTGGCGGCCGGCTACGCGGCGGCCAGCGTGGCCGCCGGTTTCGCGGCGATTCAGCTGGCCAGCGCGGTGGTTCGGCGGGTCCGGGTCCGGGTGCGATGATGAACGTGCTGCTCTGGGTGGGTGTCATGCTGATCGGCGGGGCGGGTTCGGTGCTCCGCTTCCTGGCTGACGGCCTGGTGGCCTCCGCCGCGGACCGTGATTTCCCGCTCGGCACCCTGGCCGTCAACGTGTCCGGCGCGGTGATCCTGGGCCTGATCACCGGGCTGGCCCTCGGCCACGAGCAGGCGCTGCTGGCCGGCACCGCCGCCGTCGGCTCGTACACGACGTTCTCGACCTGGATGCTGGAAACCCAGCGGCTGACCGAGGAACGCCAGTACCGGATGGCCGCGGTCAACGTGATCGTCAGCCTCGCGCTCGGCATCGCCGCCGCGGCGCTGGGCCGCCTGCTCGGAGCGCAGCTGTGACGGACGACTGCGTCAAGCTCACCAGCTACTTCGGCGAACGGCACCGAAGCGAGGGCGCCTTCACCGCGGACGCCCTGATCGAGTTGTACGGGCGGCACGAGATCGCGGCCAGCATCCTGCTGCGCGGCACCGAGGGTTTCGGGCTCAAGCACCACCTGCGCACCGACCGCTCCCTGACCCTGTCCGAGGACCTGCCGCTGATCGCGATCGCCGTCGACACCCGGTTCCGCATCGAGGCCGTTCTCCCGCAGACCGTCCAGCTCAACCGCACCGGCCTGGTCACCGTGGAGCGAGCCCGGCTGCTGACCGATGTCACCGCGCCCGTCTGGTCGCCCGAGGACCTGCACGAGGCGACCAAGCTGACCATCTACCTCGGCCGCCAGGAACGTGCCGGCCGGGTCCCGGCCTTCGTCGCGGTCTGCGACCTGCTGCATCGCCGTGGCCTCGACGGCGCCACCGCGCTGCTCGGCGTGGACGGCACCGCGCACGGCCGCCGGGAACGGGCCGCCTTCTTCAGCCGGAACGCCGAAGTGCCCATGATGGTCATCGCCGTCGGCGCCGGGGACCGGATCCGCGGCATCCTGTCCGAGCTCGGCCCGCTGCTGCAGCGCCCGCTGCTCACCCTCGAACGCGTCCGGATCTGCAAGCGGGACGGCCGGCTCCTGGCCACCCCGGCGGCCCTGCCCGGCGCCGATGACCACGGCATGGCGCTGTGGCACAAGCTCATGGTGTACACCTCAGAGGCGGTACAGGTGCACGGGGAACCGATGCACCGGGCCATTGTCCGCCGGCTCCGGGCGGCCGGGCTCAGCGGCGCCACCACCCAGCGCGGCATCTGGGGCTTCCACGGCGACCACGCGCCACACGGCGACCGGCTGCTGCAACTGGGCCGGCACGTCCCCGCCGTCACGATCGTCATCGATACCCCGGACCGGATTTCCGCGGCGTTTGCTGTCATCGACGAACTCACCAGTGAACGCGGGCTCGTCACCAGCGAGATCGTCCCCGCCATGCGGTCCAGCGCCGGCCGCCGCGAGCGCGGCGGAACCCGCCTCGCCAGCCGCCATCTTCGGCCGGACGGCTGACGATCGTCAGGCGTCGATAAGCGCCATGACCTCGCCGGGCGTGGTGCTCCCCGGCGCCTTGCGCTCCCGGGCGGCCTGGTTGGCCAGCCGCTGCAGCACCTCGTTCACCGGCGCGGGCACGCCGTGCTTCCGGCCGAGCAGCACGATTTCCCCGTTGAGGTAGTCGGCCTCTATCGACCCGGTACCCCGGGCCAGGCTCTGCCAGGACGAGCCGCCGCCCCGCGGCGAACCGTTGACCGGCTGGACCCGCACCCGGTCGCCGCGGATGTCCGCGCTCTCCTGCTCGCTCGCGTAGCCGATGCGGGCGGCGTCAAGCACTGCCGTTCCTTCTGTCGTCGCACGCCGGCGCAGGTCGGCGGCGCCGTCCCCGGCGTCGTGACCGCAGACCGCCTCGATCGCGTTATTGAGGTTGCCCAGCAGCTTGCCGTACTTCCACCGCATCACGTCCGCGCTGACCGGGGCGAGGAAACGGCTCTGGGCCAGATCCGCACCGAGCCGCGTCGCCATCGCGTCGATCCCGGACGGATAGCGGCCGATAAGCAGCATCCCGGACAGCGGAGCGCCCTGAGCCTGCACCGTTCCCGGCTCCAGGTGCGTGGCTGGCAGCCAGACGCACATCCCGTACACGCGCCGGAAGCGGCGCAAGGCTATCCGCTCGCTCGCCACCCCGTTCTGCGCGCACACCACGGGCAGCGACTCGGCCGCCACGGTGCCGCCGCGGACGGGCCGCCAGGCCCATTCGGCGAGCAACGCCTCGGCGTCCTGGGTCTTGACCGTCAGGACGAGGACATCGCCGTCGCGCAGGTCGAGTTCGCCGGGCTGGCCGACCGTAGCCACCGGCAGCGCGACCTCGCCGTCCGGGGTGACCAGCCGGAGGCCGTGCGCACGCAGCGCGTCCAGATGCGGGCCGCGGGCCACCAGCACGACCTCATGGCCGCCTTCGAACAGCCGGCCGCCGATGGTCCCGCCCACCGCGCCGGCCCCGATGATGATGTAGCGCACTTCACCCATTGTGGCAGGCCGGCCCGCGGCCGCCAGCTCCAGACGGCAGGTATCCGTTAGATGCCAGGGTCTGGCCATCCACGCGCTAGGCTCAGAATGATCATGACCCGTACTGCTCTGGTGACCGGCGGCGCGAGCGGGCTCGGCGCGGCGACCGCCGAACGGCTGCGCGCCGAGGGCCTCGCCGTGACCACCCTGGACGTCAGCGGCCCGGCCGACATCGTCGCCGACGTGACCGACGAGGCCGCGCTGCGCCTGGTGGCGGGCCAGATCGGCCCCGTCGACGTGCTCATCAACTCGGCCGGCATCGTGGGCGCGAACAAGCCTCTGCTGGAGACGACCGCGGCGGAGTGGCGCCGCGTCTTCGAGGTCAACGTGCTGGGCACGGTGAACACCATGCGGGTCTTCGTGCCCGGCATGCGCGACCGGGGCTGGGGACGGGTAGTGAACTTCGCCAGCATCGCCGGCAAGGACGGCAACCCGAACCTGTCGGTCTACTCGGCGTCCAAGGGCGCCGTGATCGCCCTGACCAAGTCGGCGGGCAAGGAACTGGCGTTGACCGGAGTACTGGTCAACGCCATCGCCCCGGCCGTCATCGCCACGCCGATGAACGACAGCACGGCACCGGACGTGCTCGCCCACATCACCAGCCTGATCCCGATGAAGCGTGTCGGCCGGCCCGAGGAGGTCGCCGAGCTTGTCGCGTTTCTCAGTTCGGACCGGGTGAGCTTTTCCACCGGCGCCATCTACGACATCAGCGGCGGCCGCGCCACCTACTAGTGCGGCCGGCTAGTGCTACCGGCCGGCCACCTCGACGGCAGGCACCTCACTGGCGGGGCGAGCCCGGCTGGCGGGGCGAGCCGGGGTGACGGAGCTAGCCGGGCGGATGGTGCGGGCGGTGAGCAGGATCGCGGCCACGACCCCGGCGCTGGCGAAGAAGGCGATGATGAGCTCCAGCCCGTGCTGGTAGATCGCTATCGGGTCGGACCGGTCCACGTGGGCGAGGATGGCGACCAGTCCGGCCACGCCGAGGACCGTGCCGACCTGGCGGGCCATGTTCAACACGCCGCTGCCGGTGCCGAACCGGTCCGGCGGCAGCGACGCGGCGCCGGCCGCGAGCAGCGACGGGATGGTCAGGCCCACGCCCGCCCCGCCCAGCAGCTGGGCCGGCAGCAGGTGCGTCAGGTACGCCGGGTGGGCCTGGAGCCGGCTCAGCCAGAGCAGCATCGCCGCGGCGTTGACCAGGCACCCGATCACCGCAACCCGGCCAGGACCGCCGAGCCGGGCGGCCAGCCGCGGCGCGACCAGCCGCGCGAACGGCAGCACCATGAGCGGCCCGGGCCCGATGGCCAGGCCCGCCCGGACGGCTGAGTAGTGCCATTCTCCGGTGAGGAACTCCACCGAGTTCAGCACGAAGGCGCCGAACCCGGCGTAGTACAGGATCGACACAATGAACGTGCCGCTGAAGGTCCGGGACCGCAGCAGGCCGAGCTCGATCACCGGCGAATGGTGCCGCCTCGAGCGGGCGACCATGGCCGCGCCGCAGGCCAGCGAGGCGACCAGCAGGGCGATGAAGCCGGTCGAGCCCCAGCCCCAGTCTGGCGCCTTGACCAGGGCCAGGGCGACCAGGCCCACCGAGGCCGCGAGCAGCGCGGCGCCGAGCAGGTCCGGCCGGCCCCGGACGTGGTCGTCTTTGCTTTCCGGTATGACCCGGGCGGCGAGCAGGACCGCGGCCAGGCCGACCGGCAGGTTGATCCAGAACACCCACCGCCAGCTGATCTGTACCAGGCTCCCGCCGATGACCGGGCCGAGCGCGGCGCCGAGCGCACCCAGCGCCGACCAGGTGCCGATGGCCCGGGCCCGGGCGGCCGGCGGGACCGCGGCCAGCAGCAAGGACAGCGAGGCGGGGACCATCAGGCCGGCCCCCGCGGCCTGGATGACCCGGGCCGCGATCAGCGCCGCCACGCTGGGGGCGACCCCGCAGAGCAGCGAACCGAAGCTGAAGGCGATCATGCCCGCCACGAACAGCCGCCGCCGGCCGACCCGGTCGGCCCACCGGCCGGCCGGCACCAGCACCGCGGCGAAGACGATCGTGTAGCCGTTGAGCACCCAGGACAGGTTGCTCAGGCTCGTGCCCGCATACTCCCGGCCGATGTAAGGGAACGCCAGGTTGACGATGAACAGGTCGAGGCTGGACATGAACACGGCCAGCGACAGCACCCCGACGATGGCGTTCAGCTGGCGGGCGGTGGGGACCGCGGCGGGTGGGCCGCCAGCGGTCAGCGGGGCGGAGCTCATGCGGCGTCCTCCGGGTCAGCCTCAGACCAGTTGGTCCGAAATCTGGACTCACCATATCGCACTTCGCCGAGTGCGTCCAGAAATCAGACTTAGGAGGTATGCTGAGGCTATGACGGCTGTACCGGCGGAGCCCCGGATTTGCTCCATCGCCCGCACCCTCGACATCGTCGGGGAGAAGTGGGCGCTGCTCGCCGTGCGCGAGGTCTTCCTCGGCGACCGGCGGTTCGACGAGATGGTCAAGCGCACCGGAGCGCCCCGCGACACCCTCGCCGCGCGGCTCCGCACCCTGGTGAACGCGGGAGTCCTGGAGCGGCGGCCGTACTCCGAGCATCCGGCCCGGTTCGAGTACTTCCTGACCGAGGCGGGCCTGGATCTCTACCCGGTCATCACGACCCTACGCACCTGGGGTGACAAGTACCTGGCCGGCGGCGACGGGCCGCCGCTGGTCGTCGAGCACAGGTGCGATCACGAACTCGCGCCCCGGCTGGTGTGCGAGACGTGCGGCGAACCCGTCAACCCGCGCGACACCCGGGCGCGCAGGACGTCCGGCGCCTACTCGCTGACGGCCACCGATCGAGGGTCGAAGGCAACGTAGCCGGCGAAATCGCGTCCGACGCGCTCGACGGCTGAGGGCTTCAGGTCGGGGTAGCTCCAGGCGCCGTCGGATATGGTTCCCCCGGAAGTGCGCAGGTCCCAGTACTGCGCCGGGCCCTTCCACGGGCAGGTGTACGGCGTAGCGCTCGGCGCCAGCACGCCCTCGGCGAGGCTGCTGGGCGGAAAATAGCTGTTGCCCTCGATGCTGATGACCTCGGCCGCGGTCGCCTCGGCCACGACGGTCCCGTCTACCACAGCTTTCATGCTTCCCCTTGCGCTGTCGACGCCTTGCCAAAATACACCCGTGGGCGGCGGGCCTGACCGCCTCCCAGTCAGCCCACCGCGGGGATGCCGATTTCCCTAGCTGTTCACGGCGTGTTTCCGCGGGGGCCGGGCGCGAAGGCCGGATGCGAGCTCAGCCCGGTGTCGATGAGCCTGGCCGCCCGGCGGACGTCGGCCATCACGGCCCGATGGACCTGCGCGGGCGTTCTGCTGCCGTCCAGGTATTTCGTCAGGCTCTGGAACTGGATCCGCCACAGGCCGAGCAGCGCGGTGGCCGCGATCAGCGGCTCCGGGTCATCCGCGTTCATCGCGGCGCGTTCGGCCAGGATGGTGGCGGCCACGGTGGTGAACTGGTCCATCATGTCGCTCTGATGGACCCGCAACGAGGGGGTGGCCTGGATCAAGGCGCCGAAGCGCCGGATCGCGGCACCGGCCTGGACCGGGTCGTCCTGATCGGCCAGCCAGGATGTCATCGCGCTCAGTTCGCCGTCGAGGATCCGCAGCGCCGCCTCGACCGGGGCGGCCCCGGGCTCGGCCAGGCCGGTCCGCAGCGAGGTCATCGTGGCCTCCAGCCGGTCCAGGATCAGCGACTCTTTGGTCGGGAAGTAGTTGAAGACGGTCTTCTCCGACACCCCGCACGCCGCGGCGATCTCCGCCACCCGGACGGCGTCGAAGCCCCGCTCCAGGAACATCTGGGTGGCCGTGTCGGACAGTTGCTGGCGCATCAGGCGCTTCTTGCGCTCCCGCAGTCCCTCGGCCCGGCGCGCCCCGGACGCCGGGGTGCGGGAGGCGGTCCACTCCGCCGGCTGGGCACTCACGCCCTCAGCATAGTTCAGTGTCCATAATTTTTCTGCTACTATAACTTTATAGCTACTAGATTTTTATGCTCTCATTTCCTGACCGCCGAGGAGCTTCCATGACTGCCATCCGCATCGTGCGCGACTACCCACATCCGCCGGCCAAGGTGTGGCGGGCGGTGACCGACCCGGCGCTTATCCCGCTCTGGACCGCGACCGGCGCGGGTGGGCGGCCGGAAGGATTCGCCCCCATCGCCGGAACGAAGTTCCGGTTCGTGGCGAAGCCCAAACCCGGCTGGAACGGCGTCGTCGACTGCGAGGTGCTCGAGGTGAACGAGCCGTCGCTGCTGCGCTACTCGTGGACCGGCGACGCAGGCGGCGACGTGACGCAGGTCGTCTACCGGCTCGAACCCCACGAGGGCGGCACGCGCTTCAGCTTCGAGCACACCGGATTCACCGGCATCGGCGGGATCTTCATGGCCAAGCTGCTCGGCCACGTCCGCAGGAGGATGCTCGGCGTGGGCCTGCCCGCGGTGCTGGACGAACTCGACGACGACGGCGCGCTCCGGACCGGCCGCCAGCCCGAATCCTAGGGTGACCAGGGACGTCCGCGGGCCGCCGGGATGTTGCTAGGTAGCGGAGGTGGTGATGGTGTCTTCGCCCGGCATAGCGTTCCAGTTGCTCGACGGGACGCAGGCGGCGGCGCACGCGGACGAGCTGCAGGCGCTGCACGCCGAGGTCTACGCCGACCCGCCGTACGGGCGCGACCAGGACGCCGCGCTGTTCGCCGGGCGGTTCCGGGTCCAGCACCGGCAGCCGGGCTTCGTGCTTGCCGAAGCCCGCCACGGCGACTACCTGGTGGGCTACGGATGCGGGATGCCGCTCCGGCCGTCTACCTCGTGGTGGCGGGAGCTGACCGCTCCGCTGCCGGACGAGGTCACCGCCGAGCATCTCGGCCGCACCTTCGCGCTGACCGATCTGCTGGTGCGTGCGTCGTGGCGGCGGCAGGGCATCGCGGCGACCTTGCACGACCTCATCCTGGCGGGCCGGCCCGAGGAACGCGCCACGCTGACCGTGCTGCCCGCGGCGACCCCGGCCCAGAACGCGTTCGGAAAGTGGGGCTGGCGCAAGGTCGCGCGGACCCGCGACGCCGGCCCGGGCTCGCCGGTATCCGACGTGCTCGTGACCGCGCTCCCCTACCGCCAGAGCATCTGACGCGGTCTCTTCTCCCACCAGACGCCAGCCGCTTTTGGGTCCGCCGGCCGACAGTGGGAAAATTGACGGTGGCCAGCTAGCCGGTGGCCACCGGCGCGAAACGTGGTGAAATGTTGCTGAACAGGACAAACTGTAGGACGATCTCGCCATGAGGACGCTCAGCCGCAGATCAAGTTCAGCACGTGCGCACCCGCTGCCCACTGGCTACCCGCGAGTGATCACATGCGTCTGCTGCTGATCGGCGCGCCCGGCGCCGGCAAGGGAACGCAGGCGCAGCGGCTGGCCGAGCGGTTCGGCATCACCCATATCTCCAGTGGCGACCTGCTGCGCCAGCACGTCAGGGACCAGACCGCTCTCGGGCGGACGATCAAGTCCTACGTCGAGGCGGGCGACCTGGTTCCGGACGCCGTGGTGATGGACATGCTGCGCAAACCCACCGTCGCCGCGACCGAGAACGGCGGCTACGTGCTCGACGGTTTCCCGCGCACCGTCGCGCAGGCCCAGGCGGTCTTCCCCACCGCTCGCGCCCTCGGCGTCGAGGTGCAGGCCGCGGTCCACCTCGACGTCGCCCGCGAGGAGCTCGTGCGACGGCTGCTCGCCCGGCAGCGAGGATCGGACGACACCGAAGCCGTCATCGAGCACCGCCTGCAGGTGTACCTGGACAAGACCGTGCCGTTGCTCGAGTACTACGCGGGCCGGGAATGGATGTTCACCGTGGACGGGTCCCAGCCGCCGGACGCCGTGCACGCGGAAATCCTCAGCCGCCTCAAGAAGCTCGCCGATTTCGCCCTCCTTTAAAGGACCGGACGGCCCGGCGCCGTCCTGGCTTACTGGCGGCGGGACAAGAAGTCCGCTAGCCCCGGCTCACCCCGGCTGGCGATGAACGCCGCGGGCACGGTGATGAGGATGTCCTCGGCGTGAGCCAGGCACGCCCACACCACGTCCCCGCCGGAATCGGCGAGCTTCACCTCGGCTCTATCCGGGCACGGCGTCCCGGCGGGCGCCGGGACCTGGCAGCCGACCGTCATGCCTCCCTGGGCCGATACCGCGGCCGCCGCCTCCTTCAGCAGGGAGAAACGGACGGCGGCATCGGCCTCTTCGGCCTCTTCGGTGTCTTCGGCCGCCGGTGCCGCGGACGCCGATCGCTCCGGCTGGCCGATCAGGATCGTGTTGCCGTCAGGGTCCAGCACCTTCACCTCACCGCCCGGCGCATGCGGAGGATGACCAGTCCGGACTACCTCCACCCCGGCCGTGCCGAGCCTGGCGACGACAGCATCCAGATCGTTGCAGAAGAAGTAAAACATCAGCGGCAGCGGCGCGATCTCAAGCGGCGGCCGGGTGTAGGCCAGCAAGACCGACAGGTCACCCTGGTGGAGAGCCGACCAGGCCGAGGTCTCGGCGCGGCCGGCCGACTGCTCACGGAAACCGAGCAGCTCGTAGAAGGCGCGCGCGGAATCGATGTCCCTGACATAGGTCACGGCGATCATCGACTGCACGGGCGTCATGAGCACAACCTACGCCGCTCGCCCGGACGGGCGGCCCGATATGCCTCCGTCGACCGGAACCGACCTGATCGGAACGGCCCGTCTCGCTGCTTACCGGCCAAGTCTCGCCCACCCCTCAGCCCCATATCGAACGTTTCGCCTCTATGTGACCGACCGCCGGTTGGACATGAGGACGTTAAAACGTATGGTTGTCACAGCCTGCACAAAATAGTGTGTACGTTGCCACAACCATACGTGCCGGGGCAGGGACGGGAGAAGCGGATGGTACGGGTGGTAAGGATGCGGAGAGGGCCGGCCGCGAGCAGGCAGTAGTCCGGTCCGGTTAGGCCCGGCCTGGCGGGTCAGTGCGGCTCAGCCGGGGCTGAGCGGGGCAGCAGCCAGACCAGGCCGAGACCCAGGGCGGCGATCGCGCCGACGACGGCCACGCTGACGGTCATGGCGTGGGCGGCGCCGTGGCGGGACAGCTGGCTGAAGTAGACGGTGGTGACGACGGCGGAGCCGATGCCGGCCGCCAGTTGCTGGACCGCGGACAGGGCGCCGCTGGCGCTGCCGGCCTCGGCGGGGGCGATGTCGCCGATCGCGACATCGTAGATGCTGCTGAAGCAGGCGCCCATGCCCACGCCGAGAACGAGCAGCGAGGGAGCCAGCATCCAGACGCTGACGGCGGCGCCCTCGGCCAGCACGGTCGCCCAGACTCCGGCGGCGCCGGCCAGGGTGATACCCAGCCCGATGACGACCAGCAGCCGGCCAAGCTTGGTGATCAGCGGCCGCCCCGCGAAGGACGCGCCGATGATGCCGGCCATCATCGGGGCCAGCCCCAGGGCCGCCGCGGCGGGGCGCAGGCCGAGCGCGAGCTGGAAGAATAGCGAGACGACATAGGCCAGCCCGTTGACCGCGGCGAAGAACGCCAGGCCCAGCAGCAGGCCAGCGGTAAACCCGCGGTTGGCCAGCAGCGAGGGCAGGATCAGCGGGTCGGACGCCAGTCGCTGCCGGAGCCCGAACCCGGCGAACAGCACCGCACCGGCCACCAGGCTCACGATCGGCAGCGCGGTCCAGCCCGCGGTGGAGCCCTCGATCAGGCCGTAGAGCAGGCCGGCCATGGTGCCGCTGAGCAAACCGGCGCCGAGCCCGTCGATGGGGACGGTGCTGCCCGGGCCGTCGTGCGGCAGCAGCCTGAGCGCGGCGGCGAAGCCGACGGCGCCGAGGACGATGTTGATCAGGAAGACCGGCCGCCAGGACAGGCCGCCGATGTCGGCGTCGATGATGAAACCGGCCACGATGGGGCCAAGCACGGCCGAGCCGCCCAGGACCGGGCCGAACGCGCTGACCGCCCGCGGTATCTGCTCGCGGGAGAAGGTGGCCAGCAGGATGCCGATGCCCTGCGGGATCAGCAGCGCCCCGAAGCCGCCCTGGACGAGACGCCCGGCGATCAGCATGACCGGGTCGGCCGCCAGCCCGCACACGAGCGAGGCCGCGGTGAAGCCGGCGATGCCGGTCAGGAACAGCCGCCGCTTGCCGTAGCGGTCACCGAGGCGGCCGCCCACCACGAGCAGCACGCCCATGGCCAGCGCGTAGCTCGCGCCCAGCCACTTGATCAGCGACTCCCCGCCGCCGATGTCCCGCACGATCGACGGTGCGGCGATGTTGGTGATGGTGGAGTCCATCAGGTCGAGCACGTCCGCGATCAGCACGACCGCGAGGATCGCGCGCAGGCGGTTCGAGAGCCGGGCCGGACCGGCGTCGGCGGCCGGGCCGGCCGTGGTGGTGTCAGTGCTAGGGGTCATGGGGAGCTCCTGCGCGGGACGGGCCCGGGCGCGGACGTCAGGGCGTGACGGGCTGAGGCAACGGCGTGGATCCGGTTGCCGTGGAACTGGTGGTTACTGGGTGCCTAGGTAGGACGGGCCGTCTGCAGGATGCCGTTGATCAGGACGTGGAAGCCCCAGGTCAGCCGGTCCGGGCCTGCGCCGCTGACAAGTTCAAGGCCGAGGGCGGCGATGTGCGGGTAGGTGTCCGCGGGGGCGTTGGCGATGGCCGCTATGACCTGGTCTTCCTCGTCGCGGGCGTCGATAGCCTGGCTGCGGGTGCCCTGCTCGGTGGCGGTCGAGGTGGCGAAGTGCAGCAGCAGGTCCACGGCCCAGGCGGCCCGGCCGGCCGGCACCTCGGCGCTCAGCAGCGCCAGCAACCCGTCCAGCAGGTGCAGGTAACCGGGCCCGGACGGCCTGGTCACCAGCGCCGACTGAGCCAGGCCCGGATGCTCGGCCAGGACGACGGTGTAAGACCAGAGCACCGCGATCAGCCGCTCGCGCCAGTCCCGTTCCGCCGTGACCGGGCTCAGATCCAGGCCCGCGAGCAGCTCGTCTAGCATGTAAGCACGCAGCTCAGCGGTGTTGCGCACGTAGACGTACAGCGACGCGGCGCCGGTGTCGAGCTCGGTGGCCAGGCGCCGCATCGTAACCCGGTCCAGTCCCTCGGCGCGCATCACCTCCAGCGCGGTCGCGACGATGCCCTCCCGCGTCAGGGCCGGCTTGGCCGGGCGCTCACGACGGCTGAGCGGAGCCGGCTTCGCTGCTGTCATACCCGCATTCTAACGAACATGTTCGTTAGAAACAAGTTCGCCACAAACATGTTTCGTTCCGGCCTCACCTGTGGTGCAGGACAGCGGCCATGCGTTCGACCAGTTCGGTGAGGATGGGCTGCGGGGTGGCGAAGTTGAGCCGGAAGGCTCCTTCGCCGCCATCCCCGAACGCCGGCCCGTCCACCACGGTTATGTGCGCGTCTTCCGTGACCAGTGCGCCCGGTGAGCGGGGCAGGTCCATCGCGGTGCAGTCGAGCCAGGCGAGGTAGGTGCCGTCGGGCGGGCGATAGCGCACCTGCGGCAGGAAGCGGCCGAGCAGATCCGCGAGCAGGAACCGGCTGTCCTGCAGGTAGCCGAGGACTTCGTCCAGCCAGGCCTCGCCGCCGGAGTAAGCGGCGATGTTGGCGACCACACCGGGATTGCTCGCGCCGTGGGAGGCGAAGAACCCCATCTCCTCCCAGTGCCGCTGGTCCGCGGAGTTGGTCAGGATCACCTGGGCGCATTTGAGGCCGGGCAGGTTCCACGCCTTCGAGGCGGAGGTGGCGGTCAGGGTGTGCGACGCGGCGGCCGGCGAAGTAGCGGCGTACGGGATGTGGCGCTGGCCCGGATAGACGAGCGGAGCGTGGATCTCATCGGCGAAGATCCGGCCGCCGTGCCGTTCGACGACCTCGGTCAGCTGCCTCATCTCCGGCTCGGTGAAGACTCGCCCGAGCGGGTTGTACGGGTTGCAGAAGATGAGCAGATGTCCCCCGGCCCGGAAGGCATCCTCGATCGCGTCCAGGTCGAAGGTGAAGAAGCCGGCGGCGTCCTCGCGCATCCGCACCTGGATGATCTCCCGGCCGAGGAAGCCGGGCACGGCCAGGAACGGCATGTAGGCGGGCGTCGGCAGGATGACCGGTGAGCCCGGGCGGGAAAAGTGCGTGATGGAGAGCTCGAGCGCCTTGATGACGTCGGGGACGTGGTGGATGAACGCGGGATCAACGTCCCAGCCGTAGCGGCGCTTTTCGAACTCCGCGCAGGCGGCGGCCAGCTCCTCGGCGAGAAACGGCGGCAGGTAACCGAATAGAGCGTCGGCCGACAACCCGGCCAGCGCCTCGAGGATGGCCGGGGCGGCGCCGAAGTCCATCTCGGCCACGGCGGCGCCGAACCCGTCCGGGCCCGGAGCGGTCCACTTGAAGCTGCCGCGAGCGCGGAGCATCGGCACGGTGGTGGCATCGATGGCCTGCCTGAGAGTTCCTGGCACACCGCTATCTTCTACCGGGCCGGCCGGCGCCAGGCACGGGGCCTAGGTAGACGGGCCGAGGTAGACGGACCGGGGCCTTGACGCCGTTTCGCGCGCCGCCATAGCGTGATCGGATGCCGGAGGTGCTCACGGCGCCGCGCGTGATCACCGGCGGCCAGACCGTAGCCGGCGGCGCGGTTGTCATCGGCGACCGCACCGTGGACTGGACCGGACCAGCCGAAGCGCTTCCGGCCGAGTACGCGCCGGTGCCGCGGACCGATTACCCGGACGCCACGATCATGCCGGGCCTGATCGACAGCCACGTGCATCTCGCGTTCGACGGCGGCCCGGACCCGGCGGCCCGGATGCGCCGCGAGACCGACGCGCAGCAGCTGATCCTGATGCTGCGCAGCGCGCGGGAGCTGCTCGGCGTGGGCGTGACCACCGCCCGCGACCTCGGCGCGCGAGGCTATCTGGATGTGGTGGTGCGGGACGCCATCGCCGCGGGTATGGCCCGCGGGCCGCGGCTGGTGGTGGCCGCCCGGCCCATCACCGTGACCGGCGGGCACTGCTGGTTCATGGGCGGCGAAGCGGACAGCGAGGACGACCTGCGGCGCATGGTCCGCACCCACCACAAGCACGGCGCCGACCTGATCAAGGTCATGTCCACCGGCGGGTTCATGACGACCGGTTCGGCGCCCTGGCACGCCCAGTTCACCGCCGCGCAGCTGGCGGTGATCGTCGAGGAGGCGGCCCGGGTGGACAAGCGGGTCGCGGCGCACGCGCACGGCATCGAGGGCATCCGCCGGGCGGTCGAGGCCGGGGTCAGCACGCTCGAGCACTGCTCGTTCGTGACCGAGACCAACGAACGGCGCTTCGACGAACCCCTCGCGGCCGCCATCGCGGAACGCGGCATCTTCGTCTGCCCGACCATCAACGTGAACGCGCCCTACGTCGCCGAGCTGACCGGCATGATCGTGGGCGAGCACATCAAGCCGATGCGCGACCTGGGCGTCCGGATCATCGTGGGGACCGACGCCGGCGTCGACAACACCCCGCACCACCAGTACGTCGGCGCGCTGGAATACCTCGTGACGCTGGGCTTTCGTCCCGCCGAGGTCCTCGCCATGGCCACCACCGAGGCCGCGGCGGCGCTGGGCGTCGAGGGCGTCACCGGCCGGCTGGCGCCCGGCTACGACGCCGACCTCATCGTGGTGGACGGTGACCCGCAGACCGACATCACCGCCGTGGGCCGGCTGCGCCGGGTTATCGCCCGCGGCCGCGACTACCGGCCCGACAGCGGCCGCTTCGACGTCAGCGCTCCGGGCACGCCCTACGCGGCGCCGGGGGTCGCCGTCGACCTCCGGCTGCTGATCGAGGCGACCAGGCGGCGGCGAGCTTAGCCACCGCTTCGACGCGGCTGGCCGTGGGGTCGCGCCAGGGCCGTTCGGTAATAATCTTTTGAATCCGAACGGAGCGGGGTACCAGCCCACGCAAAACATGTGTTCGATTCAAATCGCGGGGTAGGGGCGGGCTATGAGTGACGAGCTGCAGGCCGTCTCCGGCCGGGGGACCAACAGCAGCGGCTGACCGTCAGGCGGAACCTTCCGGGGTGACCTGGCCCGGGGTGACCTGACCCGGGGTGACCTGACAGAGCGTCGCGCCCTGGGCTACGGTGTCGCCGACCGAGACGTGCAGGCCGGTGACCCGGCCTGGGTGGGGGGCGCGCAGCGGGTTCTCCATCTTCATCGCCTCGACGACCACGAGCAGCTGCCCGGCGGCGACCTCGTCGCCGTCGGCGACCTCGACCCGGATCACCGTGCCCTGCATCGGAGCGCGGACCGCGTCCCCGGCCGCCTGGCCGGCCCGCTCCAGCCGGTCGCGGGCCTGCTCGCGGGCCAGGACCAGGGGGCCTTCGCGGGCCTGGGCCAGGCCCGGCACGTCGACGCTAAGCCAGCGGCGGCCGACGCGGACCGCCACCCGTTCGGTGTCGGGCTCTTCGGCCCCGGCGGGCGCGGCGGGGAGGTAGTCCTGCTCGATCCAGCGGGTGTGGACGGCGAAACCGGCCGGGCCTTCGGCGGTGAAGGCGGGCTCGGTCAGCACCTGACGCAGGAAGGGCAGCGTGGTGCGCACGCCCGCGACGTCGAACTCGCCGAGCGCGCGGCGGGCCCGCTCGAGGGCCTGCGGGCGGTCGCGCCCGGTGACGATCACCTTGGCCAGCAGCGAGTCGAACTGCCCCCCGATCACGCTGCCGGCCTCGACGCCGGAGTCCACCCGGACCCCGGGACCGCCCGGCGGGCGGAACCGGGTGATCGTCCCGGTGGACGGGGCGAACCCGCTGTCCGGGTCCTCGGCGTTGACCCGGAACTCGATGGCGTGCCGCCGGACCGGCCCGTTTTCCTGGCGGCCGACCGCCTCGGCCAGCGGCCGGCCGGCCGCGATCAGCAGCTGGGCCCGGACCAGGTCCACATCGGTGGTCTCCTCGGTCACGCAGTGCTCGACCTGCAGCCGGGTGTTCACCTCGAGAAACGACAGCTGGCCGTCCGGCGACAGCAGGAACTCGACCGTTCCGGCGCTGACGTAGCCCGCGTCGGCGCAGATGGCGGCGGCGCTGTCTTCCAGGGTGGCCTGCTGGGCGGCGGACAGGAACGGGGCCGGCGCCTCCTCGACCAGCTTCTGATACCGGCGCTGCAGCGTGCAGTCGCGTGTCCCCACGACCAGGACGTCGCCGTGGGTGTCCGCCAGGACCTGGGCCTCGACGTGCCGCCCGCGCTCGACGTAGGCCTCGACGAAGCACTCGCCGCGGCCGAAGGCGGCCTCCGCCTCACGCACCGCGGCCTCGAACAAGCCGGCCACCTCACCGAGGTCGCGGACGATCCGCAGGCCGCGGCCGCCGCCGCCGTGCGCCGCCTTGATCGCGATCGGCAGCCCGTACTGTCTGGCGAATGCCACCGCCTGCGCCGCGTCGGCGACCGGATGCGGCGTGCCCGGCACCAACGGGGCGCCGACCCGGGCCGCGATGGCGCGGGCCGCCACCTTGTCGCCGAGCGCGCGGATGACCTGCGGCGGCGGGCCGATCCAGGTCAGGCCGGCGTCGATGACGGCCTGGGCGAAGTCCGCGTTCTCGGCCAGGAAGCCGTAGCCGGGATGCAAGGCGCTGGCCCCGGTGTGTTCGGCCGCGGCCAGCAGTTTGGCTATGTCGAGGTAGGTGCCGGCCGGGCTGGTTCCGGTTAGCGGGACCGCCTCGTCGGCCAGCCGGGCGAAGGGCGCGCCGGCGTCGGAGTCGGCGTAGACCGCGATGCTGGTCAGGCCGGCGTCACGGCACGCTCGTACTATCCGAAGCGCGATCTCGCCGCGGTTGGCGATCAGCACCCGCTTGAACTCCGCGGGGCGAGGTCGGGTCACCGCTGTTCCGGTTGTTCCGGTTGTTCCGGTTCCGGTTGTTCCGGCTGTACCGGCTGTTCCGGCGCGCGGGCCAGCACGGCGCGGGCCATCCGGACGTGCACCTCGTCGGCCATCTGGCCGTCGACCACCGCGACGCCCGCCTGGCCGGCCGCGACGACCTCGCGGGCGTGCGCCAGCTCGGCCGGGGTCGGGGTGAACACCTGGTGGGCCAGCGCAACCTGGCGCGGGTGGATGCACATCTTGCCCTGATAGCCCAGGTCCCGGCCGCCAGCCGCGTCGGCCAGGAAATGCTCGTCGTCGGCTAGGTCGGTAACGACCTGGTCCAGGGCGGGCAGCCCGGCCAGGTGTGCGGCCAGGGCCACGCGGCTCCGCGCGTACAGGACCTCGGCGCCCCCGCGGGTGCGGCGGCCGCCGATATCGGCGATGTAGTCCTCCGCGCCGAAGTACACGGCGCTGACACCATGGGAAAGCAGCGCCCGCGCGTCGGCGACGCCGAGCGCGGTTTCCAGCCCGGCGACGAGTATCGCGTCAGACCAGGAGTGCTCGGCGAGCGCCTGCCGCACCTGGCCCAGGTCCTGCGGGGTGGCCAGCTTCGGCACCACGATCCCGGCCGCGGCGCAGCCGGCCGCGGCCGCGATGTCACCGTTGAACCAGGGCGTGCCGATCGCGTTCACCCGGATCAGCACCGTGACCGGGACCCTCGGGTCCTTCGGGTTCTTCGGGGTATTCGCGTACAGGGCATCGATCGCGGCGGCGGCGATGTCTCTGGCCCGTTCCTTATCGCCGGTCGCGACCGCGTCCTCTAGGTCGGCCACCGCCACGTCGGGCCCGATCCGGGGAATCTTCGCGATCATCTCGGCCCGGGTGGCCGGCATGAACAGCAGGCTGCGGGCGCGGGTCAGCGTCGGCATAGGGTGATCAGCTCCGTTCCGGCTCCGGCCGGCAGTGCATCATGGCGGCCCGGACGGCCACGCAGACCGTCTCATCTCGCTGGTTGATGCCGTGGTGCTCGAACGTGACGATGCCGGTGCCCGGCCGCGACTGGGACCGGCGCGCCTCGATCACGTCGGTGACCACGTGGATGGTGTCGCCGATGAAGACCGGCGCCGGGAAGTCGATCCGGGAGAAGCCCAGGTTGGCCACCGTGGTGCCCAGGGTGAGCTCGGGCACCGCCAGGCCGACCACCAGCGCCACGGTGAACATGCTGTTCACCAGGACCTGGCCGTACTGCGATCGGGCGGCGAACTCGGCATCCAGGTGCAGCGGCTGCGGGTTCATGGTCATGGTGGTGAACAGCACGTTGTCGGTCTCGGTGACGGTGCGGGTGGTGGCGTGCTGCACCCGCAGGCCGACCTCGAGCTGCTCGAACCACAGTCCGGACACCGGCATCACGCGCCGGGCCCCGGCCGCACCGCCTGCTGGACCGCCTGCAGGCCGGACACGTCCTCCATCGCGCTGGTGTCGCCCTGCGGCTCACCGTGCTCGACCACGTCGCGCAGCAGCCTGCGCATGATCTTGCCGGTCCGGGTCTTGGGCAGCGCGGAGGTCAGGTAGACCGCGCCGAACCGGGCGTAGCCGCCCAGCTGGGAGGCCACCTCGGCGGACACCTCCTGCTTGACCTGGCCCGGGTCCGCCCCGTCGAGCAGGGTGAGGAAGCCGACCGGCACGGTGCCCTTGGTGGCGTCGAACACGCCCACCACCGCGGCCTCCGCGACCTGGGGGTGCGCGGTCGCGATGGCCTCGATCTCCAGCGTGGAGATGCGGTGCGCGGCCACGTTGATCACGTCGTCGGCCCGGCCGAGCACCCACAGGTGGCCATCGTCGTCGAGCACGGCCTCGTCGTTGGTGCTGTAGCAGCCGGGGAACCGGGAGAAGTAAGCGTGCTGGTAGCGCTCCGGGTCGTCCCAGACCGTGCGGGCCAGGGTCGGGAAGGGCTGGGTCAGCACCAGGTTCCCCTTAGTCCCCGGCGGCACGGGCTTGCCGTCGTCGTCGACGATGCCGTAGACGTGCCCGGGCACGGCGGTGCCGGTCGAGCCGGGTTTCAGCGCCTCCACGCCGGCGACGGAATACGCCCAGGTCGAGCCGGTCTCGGTCTGACCGTAGGCGTTGACCACCGGGACTCCGCCGCCGAGATGGGAACTCGCCCAGGTGAACGTGTCGCCGTCCAGGGGTTCGCCCTGGACCGTGACCAGCTTCAGGTCGGGCAGCGGGTGGGCGGCGGCGAGGTCGTCGCCGTACTTGCGCAGCATGCGCAGCAGCGTCGGGGCGCCGAGCACCTTGGTGACGTGGTGTTTCTCGCAGATCTCGTAGAAGCGCGCATTGGTCGGGGTGTCCATCGCCCCCTCGAAGCAGACGATGGTCATGGCGTTGGCCAGCCCGCCGACGACCGCCTGGATCGGGAACGTGAGCCAGCCGATGTCGGCCGCCACCCAGTAGACGTCGCCGTCCTCCGGGCCGACCTGCCAGCGGACGTTGGCCCAGGTCCCGACCAGGACCCCGGCCACGCTGTGCACGACCCCCTTCGGCCGGGCCTCGGTGCCGCTGGTGAAGATCAGGAAGGCCGGGTCGT